>NZ_JAUSVX010000003.1:300000-589863 GCF_030814995.1 Labrys wisconsinensis
ATCTGGGTGTGGAAGCGCATGTCGGCGGTGATGAAGGCTTCGGCCTCCCCCAGGCTCTGGCGCTGGCGCTCCAGGGTCGCGCGCAGGCCCTCGACCTCGCGCGCGCTCGCCTTCTTGGCCGCATCGCGCACCATGCCGCGCTCGAAGAAGCGCCGGGCCTCCTTGAGATGCTCCAGCGAATCGCGCGAGGTCGCCAGCATGATGTGGGCGGACTGGTCGACCTGCTGGAAGATGGATCGCGCGGTCAGGAGCCGCACCTTGGCCCGCTCGCCGTGCGAGATGGTGAGGAGGCCGATCTTGCTCAGTGCCTGCATGGCTTCGCGGATGGCAGGACGTCCGACGCCGAAGCGCTCCATCAGGTCGCGCTCGGACGGCATGGCGTCGCCGGGCTGCAGGTCGCCGCTGGTGATCATCAGCTTCAGGCGGTCGAACACCTCGTCCGAGAGCTTGCGGCGGACGATGGGATCGGAAGCTGAGGCCATGGGCGGAGGGTCCGATGCGGTGAGGTCGTCTGCAACCGGGGAACGGCGCAGGATAGGCGGCCTCCGCGCCGATGTCATCGGCGCCCGGGCTGCAAGTCAAGACGCCCTGCGCCCGGCTCGTCGCTTGATTTCCGTTGTCATAAGTTATACTCATCATACCAGATCGGTGTCAATGAAAGGCACGCGACCGGCAAGGCAGCCGGACGTCCGCCGGCAGGGACGTCCGGCACGACATCGAAGCCCGGCGGGCGCGCCGCAACCGGACCGGCATGGTCCGCGCATCGGCCGCGCCGTCCCATCCCGAATGGTTCCATGACGCAATCCTGCATCCGCCTGACCTACCGCATCGAGACGGCGGGCGACGTCCAGGCGCTGGCCGCCAAGATCGCCAGCGACCAGTCGACCGGCACCTTCGTGCCCGTCCCCGGCGAGACGCCGGAACTGAAGGCCCGGGTCGCGGCCAGGGTCGTCGGCCTGCGGCCCCTGGAGCCGCTGGCGGTGCCGAGCTTCCCCGCCGAGCCGGGCACCCCGCCCGGCACGCGCTACAACCGGGCCGATGCCGATATCGAGTTTCCGATCGAGGCCGTCGGCACCGACCTCGCCGCGCTGACGACCATCGCCATCGGCGGCGTCTACTCGATCAAGGGCTTTTCCGGCATCCGCATCGTCGACATGCAGCTGCCGGCCGAATTCGCCGCGGCCCATCCCGGCCCGCAATTCGGCGTTCCCGGCAGCCGTGCCCTGACCGGCGTCACGGACCGGCCGATCATCGGCACCATCGTCAAGCCGGCGCTCGGCCTGCGTCCGCACGAGACCGCCGCGCTGGTGCGCGAGCTGGTCGAGGCCGGCGTCGATTTCATCAAGGACGACGAGAAGCTGATGAGCCCGGCCTATTCCAGCCTGGCCGACCGGGTGAAGGCGATCATGCCGATCATCCTCGACCACGAGCAGAAGACCGGCGCCAAGGTGATGTATGCCTTCGGCATCTCGCATGCCGACCCCGACGAGATGATGCGCAACCACGACATCGTCGCCGAGGCCGGCGGCAATTGCGCGGTGATCAACGTCAACTCCATCGGCTTCGGCGGCTTCGCCTTCCTGCGCAAGCGCTCGCGCCTGGTGCTGCACGCCCATCGCAACGGCTGGGACATCCTGACCCGCCATCCCGGCCTCGGCATGGAGTTCAAGGTCTACCAGCAGTTCTGGCGCCTGCTCGGCGTCGACCAGCTCCAGATCAACGGCATCCGCGTCAAATATTGGGAGCCGGACGAGTCCTTCATCCGCTCCTTCCACGACATCTCGACGCCGCTGTTCTCAGCCGCGGACTGCCCGCTGCCGGTGGTCGGCTCGGGCCAGTGGGGCGGCCAGGCGCCGGAGACCTACGCCCGAACCGGCCAGACGCAGGACCTGCTCTATCTGTGTGGCGGCGGCATCGTCAGCCATCCCGGCGGCCCGGCGGCGGGCGTCAGGGCGGTGCAGCAGGCCTGGCAGGCCGCCGTGGCCGGCATTGCGCTGGAGACCTATGCCCGCGAGCATCGCGAGCTCGCCCAGTCGATCGAGAAGTTCGGAGACGGCCGCGATGCGTAAGCCGATGGCCGGCACCGGCTGGAAGATGAACCACACCGCCGCCGAGACGGCCGACTATGCCGAGCGGCTGAAAGCCATTCTCGCGCCCGGCATCGCCGACAGCCTCGACATCTTCGTGCTGCCGCCGTTCACCGCGCTGCACGCGGCGCAGCGGCATTTCGCCGGCTCGTCGGTCGCCTATGGCGGACAGAACATGCACTGGGACCTCTACGGCGCCTGGACCGGCGAGATCTCGGCGCCGATGCTGGTGGAGGCGGGCTGCCGCTATGTCGAGCTCGCCCATTCCGAGCGCCTGGCCCATTTCGGCGAGACCTACGAGCTGGTGCGCCGCAAGCTCGACGCCGCCCTCGCCGAAGGGCTGACCCCCATCCTCTGTCTCGGCGAAACCGGCGAGGACAAGCGCCAGGGGCGCACCGTGACCGTGCTGGCCGAGCAGCTCGCCACCGCCCTCACCGGCCAGCCGGCGGAGCGCGTGCCGGAGGTCGTCCTGGCCTACGAGCCGCGCTGGGCCATCGGCGCCGCCGCGGCCGCCTCCCCCGGACACGTCGCCGCCTGCCATACCGCGCTGCGCACGCTCTTGACGGAGCGCTACGGCGAGGACGTCGCGGACAGGACCCGCATCATCCATGGCGGCTCGGTCACGCCGGAGAACGGCGAGGAGCTGATCCGCCTGCCCGACGTCGACGGGCTGTTCGTCGGCCGCGCCGCCTGGTCGCCGGAGGGCTTCGCCCGCATCGTCGACATCGTCCATCGAGCCGCCCAGGAAAGGGTCCCGTCATGAAAATCGCCCTCGGTGCCGACAGCGCCGGCAAGCCGCTTCTCGACGTCATCGCCGCCCATCTCAAGGGCAAGCCCGGCCTGGAGGTCACCGACCTCAGCCAGTCCGGCACTTATGCCGGCACGGCCGAAGGCGTGGCCGCCGCCGTCGCCGCGGGCGAGTACGAGCGCGGCATCCTGTTCTGCGGCACCGGCATCGGCGTCGCCATCTCGGCCAACAAGGTGCCGGGCATCCGCGCCGCACAGACCCACGACACCTATTCGGCCGAGCGGGCCGCCAAGTCGAACAACGCCCAGATCATCACCATGGGCGCACGGGTGATCGGGCCGGAGCTGGCCAAGGCGATCGCCGACACCTGGCTCGCCTCCTCCTTCGACCCCCAGGGGCCCTCGGCCGGCAATGTCGAGGCCATCGACGGGCTCGACGCCAAATATGCCAGGCGTGCGGGATGAGCGACCTGCTGCTGTCCTATTACGGCGACGACCTCACCGGCTCCACCGACGTGATGGAGGCGATGGCCTCCCATGGCGTGCCGACCGTCCTGTTCATCCGCGAGCCGACGCCGGAGCAGCGCCGGCGCTTCGCCGATTGCCGGGCCATCGGCCTCGCCGGGACCAGCCGCAGCGAGACGCCGGACTGGATGGAGGCGCATCTGACCCCGGCCCTCGCCTGGCTGAAGACGCTCGAGGCGCGGTTCTGCCACTACAAGGTCTGCTCGACCTTCGATTCCCATCCTGATGTCGGCAGCATCGGCCGCGCCGTCGAGATCGGCCAGCGCGTCTTCGGCCAGCGGCGCGTCCCCCTGGTGGTCGGCGCGCCGCAGCTCAGGCGCTACACCGCCTTCGGCACGCTGTTCGCGGCCTATCAGGGCGCGACCTACCGGATCGACCGCCATCCCGTGATGAGCCGCCACCCCGTGACGCCGATGGCGGAGGCGGACCTCACCCGCCACCTGGCGCTGCAGACGGACAGGCCGATCGGCCTCGTCGACCTCGCCGCCCTGCAGGCGCCGGACGTGGATGCGGCCGTCGACGCGGCCCTGGCCGGCGGGGGCGAGATCGTGCTGTTCGACGTGGCCGATCCGGCGACGCAGCGCGCCGTCGGCCGCCAGCTTCTGCGCCTCTACCGCGGGCCGAGCTTCGTCGCCGGATCCTCGGGGGTGGAATATGCCCTGCTCGCGGCCTGGACGGCGGACACCACGGTGCCTGACAAGGCCGAGTTCGCGTCGCCCGGCAAGGCCGACCGCATCGCCGTGGTCTCGGGAAGCTGCTCGCCGACGACCGAACGGCAGATCCGCCATGCCGTCGGCCACGGCTTCGACGATATCGCCCTCGATCCGCGCGATCTGATCGGTGGCGACGTCGAGAATGCGGTCGCGGCTGCCATCGCGCGCGGCCTCGACAGCCTCGCCTCGGGGCGCAGCGTCATCCTCTACACCGCGCTCGGGCCCGCCACCGATCTCGGCGGCGAGATCGATCGGGAGAGCGAGGGGCGCCATCGCATCGGCCGGCGGCTGGGCGAGATCCAGCGGGCGCTGGTCGCTCGCGCTGGGCTGAAGCGCGCTGTCATCGCCGGCGGTGACACGTCCAGCCATGCCCTGCGCGAGCTCGGCATCTATGCGCTCACCACCCGCCTGCCGCTGCCGCAGACGCCGGGCTCGCCGCTCTGCCGGGCCTATAGCGAGGATGCCGCCTTCGACGGCCTGGAGATCGCGCTCAAGGGTGGCCAGGTCGGACGGGACGACTATTTCAGCCAGATCCGCGACGGCCTCGCCTGAGGCCGATCAGCCGCCGAAGCCCTCGACGAAGCGGATCAGCGCGGCCACGGCCCGGCCCATGTCCGCCGTCGAGACGAACTCGGCGGGGTTGTGGCTGACGCCGCCCCTGCAGCGCACGAACAGCATGGCGATCGGGCAGAGCCGGCCCATGGCCTGGCCGTCATGGCCGGCGCCGGAAGCGAGCCGCAACGCCCGCCCGCCGCCCGCCTCGATCGCCGCCCCCAGGCCGGCCTGCAATCCCGCGTCGCAGGCGGTGGCGCCGACCTCGTGGACGCGCTCCATCCAGGCGGTGACGCGGCGGCGTGCGGCGATCGCCTCGACGCCGTCGCGCAGACGCGTGAGCGCCGCCTCGCGCACCGTGTCGGTCTGCGAGCGCAGGTCGACGGTGAACACCACCCGTGCCGGGATGACGTTGGAGGCCCCCGGCGACAGGGTGAGCTTGCCGACGGTGGCGACCGTGAAGTCCGCGGCATTGTCGCGGCCGATCGCCTCGACCAGCCCCATGATCTCGGCCGAGGCCGCCAGCGCGTCGCGCCTGAGCGCCATCGGCACGGTCCCGGCATGGCCGGCCTCGCCGACCACGGTGACGGAGAGCCGTGTCTGGCCGGCGATGGCGGTGACCACGCCCAGCGCCTCGCCCTCGGCCTCCAGCACCGGCCCCTGCTCGATATGCACTTCGACATAGGCGGCGGCCTCGGCCGGATCGCAGGCCGCCTGCGCAATGGCGCCGGGATCCCCGCCATAGGCGCGCAGCGCCGCCTCCAGCGTGATGCCGTCGACAGATTCGACAGCCAGGGCGCCGGGGTCGAAATGGCCGGCGACGGCGCCCGAGCACAAGAGCGTCGCGGGAAAGCGGGAGCCCTCCTCGTCGCCGAAGGCGAGCACGTCGATGCCGAAGGGCATGGCGCCGCGGCTGCGGGCGATATGCTCGGCCGCCAGGATGCCGGCCACCACGCCGAGATTGCCGTCATAGGCGCCGGCATCGATGACCGTGTCGATATGCGAGCCGAGGAGCAGGCGCCGGGCGCCGTTGGCGCCCTGCCGCTCCGCCTCGGCCGGCAGGCGCCCGCGCACCGTGCCGAGCGCGTCCTCGCTCACGACGAGCCCGGCCGCCTGCATCCAGCTGGCGACGAGGTCGGCGGCGCGCCGGTGCTCCGGCGTGAGATAGAGGCGGGTGATGCGCCCCTCCTCCGCGCTGATCGCCGCCAGCGCCCGGATCATCGCTTCGGCACGCCGGCCGAGGGCTTCGATGTCGAGGATGGGACCGGCCGTCACCGCGACATCCCGCCATCCGGAGCCTCGACCTTGTCCTCCAGCCGGAAGCGGACGATGCGCATCACCTGCGCCAGCGCGGTCCAGAACTCCTCCTCGCGGGCGCCGCCGATGCGCTGCTCGAAGGCTTCGAGGATGCGGTGCTTGGTGGCGCCCTTGACGGCCAGGATGAAGGGGAAGCCGAAGCGGGCGACATAGCGGGTGTTGAGGTCCTGGAAGCGGGCGAATTCTTCGGGCGTCAGCGTGTCGAGGCCGGCGCCGGCCTGCTCGCGGCGCGAGGCTGCGGCCACCGTGCCGGCCAGGGCGGCCTTGCCGGCGAGATCGGGATGCGCCCGGATCAGCGCCTCCTGCTCGGCCCGCGCGGCGCCGGCGACAACAGCCTGGAAGGCGTCGACCATGGCTTCGCGCCCGGCATAGGGACGGGCCCGGCCAGCCCGCTCCGCCACCCAGGGCGAATGCTCGGCGATATCGCCGAAGGCTGCCAGGAAAGCAGGTGCGGACAGGGCATTGACGTCGTCGAGGGTCATGTCGGCGCGACCGAGGAATGTTTCGTCTCGCCGGGGAGCGGCGCGGGCAAGCTCATTTCAAGCTCATTTCTGGGCGGCGATCCAGGCGCCGAGCTCGGCCCGTTCCAGGTCGGTGATGTGGGTGGTGTTGCCGAGCGGCATGGCCCTCCCCTTCACCGCCTGCTGCTCGATCTGCGCGGCGTATTTGCGCAAGTTGTCGATCGTGTCGAGGTGCACGCCCTTGGGCGCCTTGGTGAAGGTCGGATTGGTCGGCTTCTCCGAATGGCAGGCGATGCAATGGGTGGCGGCGATGGTCATCGCCCGCTCGTCGCTCACCGGCCCGGTCACGACGGCCTCGGCCTCGCGCGGGGCGGTGACGAACATGGCGACGAACAGGGCGAGGGCGATCACCGGCAGCGTCCAGGCATAGCCCTCGAAGGGATCGCCGGCATCGGCGCGGTTGATGAGGTGGCGGATCATCGCGCCGGCGACCAGGATCAGCGCCACCACCAGCCAGGCGTGCGGATGGTCGGTGAGCAGGGGATAATGGTTCGACACCATCATCACGATGACCGGCAGCGTCAGGTAGTTGTTGTGCAGCGAGCGCTGCTTGCCGATGCGGCCGAGATCGGCGTCCGGCTTTTCGCCGCGCAGCAGCTGGCCGACCAGGATGCGCTGGTTCGGGATGATGATGCGGAAGACGTTGGCCGCCATGATCGTGCCGACGAAGGCGCCGACATGGATCAGCGCGCCGCGGCCGGAGAAGATGTGGGTAAAGAGGAAGGCCGCGCCGACCACCAGCACGAAGACGCAGAGCACGAGCAGGCCGGTATGCCGGCCGACCGGCGAGCGGCAGAGCCCGTCATAGATCAGCCAGCCGCCGGCGAGCGAGGCCAGCGAGATCAGGATGGCGCCCCCGCGCGACAGCGGCATCACCGAGGCGTCGATCAGATAGGCGTCGGCGTTCCAGTAATACTGCACCGCCATCAAGAGCATGCCGGTGACGAAGGTGAGATAGGCCTCCCACTGGAACCAGTGCAGATCGGGCGGCAGCGCGGCCGGCGCGACCGTGTATTTCTCGACGTGGTAGAAGCCGCCGCCGTGCACCATCCAGGACGTGCCGTAGACGCCCTCGTTCATCCGCTCGCGCCGGCGCAGCGAGAAGTCGAGCCAGACGAAATAGAAGCTGGCGCCGATCCAGCCGATGGCCAGGACGATATGGGCCCAGCGCAGCAGCAGGTTGAGCCAGTCGACGAGAAAGGCGCTCATGGCGAGCCATCGTGAGGGGCTGGTCGGGGAGGACGGCCGCGTGCCGCCATCCCTCTCCCGCCGGGAAAGGGATGGCGCGCGTTTCGGTCAGGAGCGGGCCGCGCCCGTCACTGCGGGACCTTGTCGTCGATGCCCTTGACGTACCAGTTCATGCTCAGGATCTGGCCGGCGTCGAGGTGGTCGCCGCCCTTGCACTCGACGGTGGTGCCGTCCTGGTTCACCACCGGGCACTTGAAGGGATGCAGCTTGCCCGACTTGATCGCCGCTTCCGTATCTTCCGCCAGCTTCTTGACGTCGTCCGGCATGTTGGTGAACGGCGCCATGGTCACCATGCCGGCATCGAAGCCGCCCCAGGTGTCGGAAGACTTCCAGGTGCCGTCGAGCACCGCCTTGGCTTCCTGGATGTAGTAGTCGCCCCAATGGTTGACGATGGCGGTGAGCTGGGCCTTCGGGCCGAACTTGATCATGTCGCTGTCCTGGCCGAAGGCATAGATGCCCTTCTCGGCCGCGGTCTGCATGGCGGCCGGGCTGTCCGTGTGCTGGGTCAGGATGTCGGCGCCCTGCGCGATCAGCGCCTTGGCGGCGTCCGCTTCCTTGCCCGGATCGAACCAGGAGGAAACCCAGACGATCTTGACCTTGAGGTCGGGCCGCACCGACTGGGCGCCGAGCATGAAGGAGTTGATGCCGGAGATGACCTCCGGGATCGGGAAGGGTGCGATGTAGCCGATGACGCCGCTCTTCGACATCTTGGCGGCGATCACGCCCTGGACATAGCGCCCTTCATAGAAGCGCGCGGCATAGGTGGAGAGATTGTCGGCGCGCTTGAAGCCGGTGGCGTGCTCGAACTTCACGTCCGGATATTTCTTGGCCACCTTCACCGTCGGGTCCATGAAGCCGAAGGAGGTGGTGAAGATCAGGCCGGCACCGTCGGCGGCCAGCGTCTCGATCACCCGCTCTGCATCCGGCCCTTCGGCCACGTTCTCGACGAAGGTGGTCTCGACCTTGTCGCCGAGCGCCTTCTCCAGCTCCTTGCGGGCGACGTCGTGCTGATAGCTCCAGCCGAAATCGCCGACCGGCCCGACATAGACGAAGCCGACCTTCAGCTTGTCCGCAGCCAGGGCGGGAAAGCCGAGACCGACCGCCAGGGCGGCCGCGGCCGCCGCCATCCACATTCTGCTCTTGTTCATGCGCCGTCCCCTCATCGTCGGCCGAGTTCGCTCGAGCGGGCCGGGCGCCGGCCTTGGCGCACCCGGTCCATCGCAACAAATGCCGGCCCGGCTGCCATGGGACCGGATGCGGCGCACCCCGCGGCCTCAGCGGTCGGGCATGAACGGCGTCCCCAGGGATGCCGGCGCCGCGCCGCCCCCGCCCTTCCGGGCCGAGATGACGACCAGGACCAGGATGGTGGCAAGATATGGCAGCGCCGTCCAGAACTGGCTCGGCCAGACCAGCCAGCGCGGCAGGTCGGCGGCAAAGGCCTGCATGTGCAGCTGGCCGATCCAGATCGCGCCGAAGAAATAGGCCCCCAGCAGGAGCCGCCAGGGCAGCCAGGAGGCGAACACCACCAGGGCGAGCGCGATCCAGCCGCGGCCCGCCGTCATGCCCGTCACCCAGAACGGCGTGTCGGCGAGCGAGAGATAGGCCCCGGCGAGCCCGGCGCAGCCCCCGCCGAACAGCACGGCGCCGAAGCGGATCAGCCGCACGGGATAGCCCAGCGCATGGGCCGAGGCATGGCTGTCGCCGACGGCGCGCAGCACCAGCCCGGCGCGCGAGCGGTAGAGGAACCACCACACCCCCGCCACCAGCGCCACCGAGAGATAGACCAGGGCATTCTGGCCGAAGACGATCGGCCCGAGGAAGGGGATGTCGGAAAGTCCGGGAATGTCGAGCTTGGGGATGGTGTCGCGCTTGCTGCCGACGAATCCGGTGCCGATCAGCTCGGACAGGCCGAGCCCGAGGATGGTCAGGGCGAGACCTGAGGCGACCTGGTTGGCGGCGAGCCGCAGGGTCATGAAGGCGAAGAGGCTCGCCATGGCCATGCCCGCGACGATCGCCGCCAGCACGCCGACGAAGGCATTGTCGGCGGTGAAGCCGGCAGCGAAGCCGGCCACCGCGCCCATGATCATCATGCCCTCGACGCCGAGGTTGAGCACGCCGGAGCGCTCGACGACCAGCTCGCCGATCGCCGCGATCAGGAAGGGCGTCGAGGAGGCGATGATGGTGAGAATGATGTCCTGGGTCAGCAGCATGTCACGCCGACCTTCCGGCAGCGGCCTTCGCCGAGGCCTGGGCCGCCTGGGCCTCGGACCGCGTCAGGCGGAAGCGATAGAGGATCAGGGTGTCGCAGGCGAGCACGTAGAACAGGAGCAGGCCCTGGATCACCTTGGTGATGCCGATCGGCACCTTCAGCGTGATCTGCGCCGCCTCGCCGCCGAGATAGGAGAGCGCCAGCAGCAGCCCCGCCAGCAGGATGCCGATCGGATTGAGGCGGCCGAGGAAGGCGACGATGATGGCGGTGAAGCCGTAGCCGCTGGCGAAGGGCAGCTGCAGCATGCCCATGGTGCCCGCCGCCTCGCTGATGCCGGCGAGCCCGGCCAGGGCGCCGGAGACCAGGAAGACGAAGATGGTCATGCGCCGCGGCGAGAAGCCGGCGAACAGGCCGGCGCGCGGCGCCTGGCCGAGCAGGCGGATCTCGAAGCCCTTCAGGGTGCGGGCCAGCAGGAAGGCGGTGGCCAGCACCGCCACCAGCGCCAGGGCCGCGCCGAGATGGATGCGGCTGTGCGGGATGATCACCGGGATGACGTTGTCGAAATCCGCGGTCAGCGGGAAGTTGAGCCCGGCCGGATCGCGCCAGGGCCCGCGCACGAGATAGTCGAGCAGCTTGTCCGCGACATAGACCAGCATCAGGCTGGTCAGGATCTCGTTGGTGTTGAAGCGGATCTTGAGCAGCGCCGGGATCAGCGCCCACAGCGCCCCGCCGGCCATGCCGGCCAGGATGATCGCCGCCACGGCGAAGCCCGAGGAGGTGCCCTGGCAGGCGAGCGCCACGCCGCCGCCGCAGGCGGCGCCGATGATGTACTGGCCCTCGGCGCCGATGTTCCAATTGTTGGAGAGGTAGCACAGCGACAGGCCGACGGCGATCAGCACCAGCGGCGTCGCCTTGACGAACAGCTCCTGGAAGGTGCGGAACTGGGTGAGCGGCCGGACGAAATAGACGTAGAGCGCCTGGCCCGGCGGCTTGCCGTAGAGCGCGAAGATGATGGCGGCCGACACCAGCGTCAGCGCGATGGCGATCAGAGGCGAGGCCAGCGCCATCAGGCTCGAACGCTCCGGACGCTTCTCCAGCTCAAGCCGCATGGGCAGCGCCCCCCATCAACAGACCGATGCGCTCCAGCGTCATCTGCGGCGCCGGATCGGCGGCGGACAGGCGCCCGTCATGGATCACCGCGATACGGTCGGCGATCTCGAAGATCTCGTCGAGATCCTGGCTCATGACGAGCACGGCGGCGCCGCGCCGCGACAGATCGATCAGGGCCTGACGGATGGTCGCCGCCGCGCCGGCATCGACGCCCCAGGTCGGCTGGCTGACCACCAGCATGCCCGGCTCGCGCAGCATCTCGCGGCCGACCACGAATTTCTGCAGGTTGCCGCCGGAGAGCGAGCCCGCCTCCGGATCGCGCTTGCCCTTGCGGACGTCGAAGGCCGTCGACACCGCATCGGCCTGCGCCGCCGCCTTGTCGAGGTCGACCATGCCGTGATGCACCAGCCCGGCGGTGGCGTGGCCGGTCAGCAGCGCATTCTCGGACAAGGGCAGCCGCGGCGCCGCGGCATGGCCGAGGCGCTCCTCCGGGACGAAGGCGGCGCCGAGCCTGCGGCGCGCCGTGACGCCGAGCAGCCCGGCCGGCGTGCCGTCGATGCGCAGGACCTCCGCCCGCGGCGCCGGCCGCTCGCCCGACAGCGCCGCGAACAGCTCGGACTGGCCGTTGCCGGCGACGCCGGCAATGGCGACGATCTCTCCGCCCCGCACCTCCAGCGACACGTCCTTCAGCGCCACGCCGTGCAGGTCCTCCGGCGGCATCGACAGGCGATCGAGCGTGAGGCGCGCGCCCCCCTCGCCGGCCTTCCGGCCGTGATGGACGGTGGCGATATCAGCGCCCACCATCATGCGCGCCAGGCTGGCCGGCGTTTCCTGCCGGGGGTCGCAGGTGGCGACCTTGCGGCCGTGGCGCAGCACCGTGGCGATATGGCAGATGCGCTTCACCTCCTCCAGGCGATGGGAGATGTAGAGCACCGCCCGCCCCTCGGCCGCAATCCGCTCCAGCGTGACGAAGAGCTGGTCCGCCTCCTGCGGCGTCAGCACCGAGGTCGGCTCGTCGAGGATGACGAGCTTGGGGTCCTGCATCAGGCAGCGCACGATCTCGATGCGCTGGCGCTCGCCGACCGAGAGCGAATGAACCATGCGCCGGGGGTCGAGCGGCAAGCCATAGGCCGCCGAGATCGCATCGATGCGACCGGCGGTGTCCTTCAGCGGCGTGCCCGGCGGCAGGGCGAGCGCCACGTTCTCGGCGACGCTCAAGGCCTCGAACAGCGAAAAATGCTGAAACACCATGCCGATGCCCATGGCCCGCGCCGCCGCCGGCCCGCCGAGCCGCACCGGCTCGCCCTGCCAGCGCAGCTCGCCCTCGTTGGGCTGCAGCAGGCCGTAGAGAATCTTCACCAGCGTCGACTTGCCGGCGCCGTTCTCGCCGAGCAGCGCATGCACCTCGTGCGGCATGATCGCCAGGTCGATGTGATCGTTGGCCGTCAGGGTGCCGAAAATCTTGACGATTCCCCGCGCCTCCATCAGGGGCGTGGCCGGACCTCCCGCCATTGCCGAACTCGTGACCATGCTCAATTGTTAGGCGAGGAATGCGGGGTTGAGAAGAGGAAAACAGCGTCGGACCCCGCGTAGCACGGCAGCGCCCGCGGACTCAAATTACGGCTTCTGCGCCGCCCGGACACGGCATCAGCGGTGCTCCGCCAGGCGGGAGAAGACCGGCAGCCGCGCCCGCGCCGCCTCGCGCACCATCAGCATCTGGGCCGCGACCGATGCGGCGATGACGGCCGGCTCCTTGCCCTCGATGCCCGGCAGGCCGATCGGACAGGCCAGCGTGTCGATCAGCCCGGACTCCAGCTCGGCCTGGCGCATCTGCGAGGCGAAGCGGGCCCGCTTGGTGGCGGAGCCGATGACGCCGACCAGCGCGAATCGCCGCGCCGCCAGCGCCGCCGTGGCGATCGCCAGGTCGAGCGCATGGCTGTGGGTCATGATCAGGACGATCGCCCCGTCCGGCTGGTCGCGCAACAGGCTCACCGGGTCCTCGGCCGCCACCGGCACGACGTTGCGGGGCACGTGGGCGGGGAAAGCGCCCTGACGCGCATCGGCCCAGACCAGGCGGAACGGCAATGGCGCCAGGGCGAGCGCCAGGGCGCGCCCGACATGGCCGGCCCCGAACAGGGCCACCGCCGTCGCCGGCGCACCGAAGCGCTCGAGCACGCGGCCGTCGGGCAGCACGCGCCGCTGCTCCGTCGGCGCCAGAGCGGTGGCTTCCTCGTCCGTCGCGAGGCGGCGGGCCAGGCGGCCGCCGGCTTCCGACAGGCCGAGGGTGACGAAGGCTTCGTCCCGCACGCCGGCCAGGGCGGCGATCCCGTCCAGATCCACCGCATCGAATCGCTCGATGGTGAGCCGCACCCGCCCGCCGCAGCATTGGCCGAGATCCGGGCCGAGCGAACGGTCGAGACGGCGCAGCCGAGCTCCACCGTCGGCCGCCAGCAGCGCCTGGGCCTCGGCCAGCGCCTGCCACTCCAGCGCGCCGCCGCCGATCGTGCCGGAGAACGCCCCGTCGGCCCTGACCGCCATGCGGGCGCCGACGTCGCGCGGGCTCGATCCCGACACCTCGACGACGCTGACCAGGGCGGCGCGACCGCCCGCCTCGATCATGCTGCGCAGGGTGGCGAACACCGACATCGGCAGGGTCTCACCAGCCGCCCGACCGGGCCGCAGCTGCAGGGCCGTGGGCGGCAATCGCCGTCATCATAACGCGGAAGCCCGGCGCTTGTCCGCAACGCGGCAGGACCGATCCCCCGCGGGGCCCGCCGGCGGCCCTCGGCCTCAGGACCGGCCCCGGGCGGCCCTCACCGCCTCCAGGATCGCCTCCGGCGTCGCCGGGGCGTCGAGCGCCACCGGCCGTCCGGGCGCGAGAGCGTGGACGGCGTCGGCGACGGCCGAGAAGACCGAGATCGCCAGCATCAGCGGCGGCTCGCCCACCGCCTTGGAACGGCCGATCGTGTCCTCGCGATTCTCGTTGTCGTAGAGCGCCACGCGAAAATCCGCCGGCACGTCCGCCGCGGTCGGGATCTTGTAGGTGGAGGGCGCATGGGTAAGGAGGCGGCCCTTGTCGTCGAAGACCAGCTCCTCGGTGGTCAGCCACCCCATGCCCTGGACGAAGCCGCCCTCGATCTGGCCGATGTCGATCGCCGGGTTCAGCGAACGGCCGACATCGTGCAGGATGTCGACCCGGTCGACCTTCATCTCCCCGGTCAAGGTGTCGATCGTCACTTCCGAGCAGGCGGCGCCATAGGCGAAGTAGAGGAACGGCCGCCCCTTCTTGTTCGCCCGATCCCAGGCGATCTTGGGCGTGCGGTAGAAGCCGGTCGAGGATAGCGAGACCCGGGAGAGCACCGCCTTCTTGGCAAGCTCGTCGAAGGTCATGCTCCTGTTGCCGCCATAGGCCCGGCCGCCGCGGAACGTCACCTCCTCCGGCCGCACCGCGAACTCGCCGGCGGCGACGGCAGCCATGCGCTCGCGGATCGTGCGTGCCGCCGCCTTCGCCGCCATGGCGTTGAGGTCGGCGCCGGAGGAGGCGGCGGTCGGCGCGGTGTTGGGGACCTTGGCCGTGGTCGTCGCGGTGATGCGCACGCGCCCCACCTCGATGCCGAACTCGTCGGCGACCACCTGCGCCACCTTGATGTAGAGGCCCTGCCCCATCTCGGTGCCGCCGTGATTGAGCTGGACCGAGCCGTCGGAATAGACGTGGACCAGGGCTCCGGCCTGGTTGAGATGCATCAGCGTGAAGGAGATGCCGAACTTCACGGGCGTGAGCGCGATGCCCTTCTTCAGGATGGCGCTGCCCTCGTTGAAGGCCTCCGCCGCCAGGCGCCGCTCGCGATAATCGCTGGTGCGCTCCAGCGTCTCGACCAGCGGCAGCAGCACATTGTCCTCGACCCGCTGGCCATAGGGCGTGTAGTCGCGGCCCGGCGCGTAGAAATTGCGCTTGCGCACGTCGAGCGGATCGAGCCCCAGCGTCCAGGCGATGGCATCGATCGTGCGCTCCATGCCGACCATGCCCTGCGGCCCGCCGAAGCCGCGGAAGGCGGTGTTGGACACCGTGTTGGTCTTCATCCGCCGGGTGCCGATATGCACGTCGCCGAGATAATAGGCGTTGTCGGCGTGGAACATGGTGCGGTCGCAGATGCCGAGCGACAGATCGGCGGAGTAGCCGCAGCGCGCGGCATAGGTGATGTCGTAGCCGTGGATCAGGCCGGTCTCGTCGAAGCCGACATCATAGGTGATGCGGAAGTCGTGGCGCTTGCCGGTCATCGCCATGTCGTCGTCGCGGTCGAGCCGGAGCTTGCAGGGATGCCCGGTGCACTGGGCGGCCACGGCCGCGATGGCGGCCCATTGGCTCGCCTGGCTCTCCTTGCCGCCGAAGCCGCCGCCCATGCGCCGGACCTCGCAGGTCACGGCATGGTCGGGAACGCCGAGCACGCGCGCGACCACGTGCTGCACCTCGCTCGGATGCTGGGTGGAGGACAGGACGTGCATGTCGCCGTCCTCGCCCGGCGTCGCCAGCGCGACCTGGCCTTCGAGGTAGAAGTGCTCCTGGCCGCCGACGAGGAAGCTGCCCTGCGCCCGGTGACGGGCATGGGTGAGCGCCCGCGAGACGTCGCCGCGGCGGAACTCGTAGTCCGGCATGACCGTGGTGCCGCCTTCGAGCGCCGCGTCGACGTCGACCACCGGCGCCCGCGCCTCGTACTCGATGCGGGCGAGCCGTGCCGCCCGCCGGCCCTCGTCGCGGGTCCTGGCGACGACGGCGAACACCACCTGGGCGTGGAACTCGACCCGACCGTCGGCGAAGCAGGGATCGACGTCGAAATCGACCGGCGACACGTCGTTGCGGCCGCGGATGTCGGCGGCGGTGAGGACGGCGACCACGCCCGGCGCCGCGCGCACCGCGGCGAGGTCGATCGACAGGATGCGGCCGGCGGCAATCGCCGCGCCGGAAGGAACCACGTGCAGGGTTCCCGCCGGCTCCGGCACGTCGTCGATGTAGCGGGCCGTGCCGGCCACGTGCTTGACGGCGGAATCGTGCGCTACCGACCGGCTCATCACGCCGTCCGTCACCGGCACCACGGCCAGGGTCTCATGCGGCGACATGGCTCGCCTCGCGCCGGCCGATCAGCCGCGTCTCCTCGCTCTGGGCGCCGGCGACTTCCACCAGCGCCTTGAGCAGCAGCGCCCTGGCGACCTCGCCGCGATAGGCGGCCGAGGCCCGGACATCGTCGATCGGCTGGAAATCCTCCGCGATGGCGTCGAGCGCCCGGGTCCAGGTGCCGCCGTCGTCGAGCACCGCCCCGATCAGGGCCTCCTCGGTCGCCGACGCGCGCTTCGGCGTCGCCGCCATGCCGCCGAAGGCGACGCGGGCATCGGCCACCACGCCGTCGAGGAGCGAGAACTTGAAGGCGCCCATCACGGCGGAGATGTCCTCGTCGAAGCGCTTCGACACCTTGTAGCAGCGGAACGCCTCGTCGGGCCGCAGCTTGGTCACGGCCACGCCGACCACGAACTCGCCGGGCCGGCGGTCCTGCTTGCCATAGGCGATGAAGAAGCTCTCCAGCGGCATGGCCCTGCCCTCGCTGCCCATGCGCAGATAGATCTTGGCGCCGAGCGCGATCATCGCCGGGGCGAGGTCGCCGATCGGCGAGCCGTTGGCGATGCTGCCGCCGATGGTGCCGGAGGCGCGCACCTGCCTGGAGCCGAACCGGCGCATCAGCTCGCCGAGGTCGGGATCGATGCCGCCGAGGGCCGCCTCGGCCCGGGCATGGGTCACGGTGGCGCCGATCGACAAGGCCTCGGGCGTCTCGACGAAGCGGTCGAGCCGGCCGACCCGCCCGAGCCAGATCACCTTGGCGATATCGCGCAGCTGCTTGGTGATCCATAGGCCGACATCGGTGGCGCCGGCCACCAGCGTCGCATCGGGATGGGCCTGGTAGAGCTCGGCCAGGGCGTCGATCGAAGCGGGCGCGGCGAAGAAGCGCTGCTCGTTGCCGATGAAGATATCCTCCTCGTCGGCGAGATCGGCCAGCACCGTCGCGGCCGCCGCGCGATCGCGGGCCGCCGCGCCGCCCACCTCGCCGGCGCAGGCCGCCAGCGCCGCATCGATGATCGGCCGGTAGCCGGTGCAGCGGCACAGGTTGCCGGCGAGCTGGTCCGTCACCACCTGGCGCGTCACCGGCCGCACGCCCTCCTCGTAGAGGGCGAAGAGCGACATGACGATGCCGGGCGTGCAGAAGCCGCATTGCGAGCCGTGATGGGCCACCATCGCCGCCTGCACCGGATGCAGTCCGGACGGCCCGGCGAGGTCCTCCACCGTGATCAGCTCGCAGCCGTCGATCATGCCCGCGAGCATGATGCAGGCATTCACGGGCTCGTAGACCATGGCGCCGTCGCGCAGCCGGCCGAGCACCACCGTGCAGGCGCCGCAATCGCCCTCGTTGCAACCCTCCTTGGTGCCGGTGGTCCGCCGGGTCAGGCGGATATGGTCGAGCAAGGTCAGCTTGGGGTCGAACCCATCGATGGTGTGCACCGTGCCGCCGCTGAGGTACTGCACCCGGTCGCGCATGGCTCAGCTCCCCCGGTAGGTCGAGTACCCGTAGGGCGAGACCAGCAGCGGCACGTGGTAGTGGCCGTCCTCGGAAAGACCGAAGCGGACCGGCACGACGTCGAGGAACGGGGTCGGCGGCAGCGTCACGCCGCCGCGCCGGAAATAGTCGCCGACATGGAAGGCGAGCTCGTAGACGCCGGGACGGAAGGCCTCGCCCTCCAGGATCGGGCCGTCGACGCGCCCGTCGGCATTGGTGGTGCGCTCGGCGAGCACCACCCCATCCGCGACGCGCGTCAGCGTCAGCGCCAGGCCGGCGGCGGGCCGGCCCGTGCTGGTATCGAGGACATGCGTCGTCAACCGTCCGGTCATGGCGCCCCGTCTTGAATCGCAGCAGCCATTCAAGTGTTGCCGGTTTTCGCGCCTGCGCAAAGGGGAATTGCGAGGTTTCGTTGACGGAAACGCCGCTCAGACCCCGTCCAGCGCCGAAATCAGGTCCTCGATCAGGTCCTCGGCATCCTCGATGCCCGCAGAGACGCGCAGCATGCCCTGGGTGATGCCCATGCCCAGGCGCTGATGCTCCTCGAAGCGCTGATGCGTCGTGGTGGAGGGGTGGGTCACCAGGCTCTTGGCGTCGCCGAGATTGTTGGAGATCTTGATGATGCGCAGGGCGTTGGCGACGCGGAAGGCCGCCGCCTTGCCGCCCGCGACCTCGAAGGTCACGAGCGTGCCGCCGCCGCGCATCTGCCGCCGCGCCACCGCGACCTGGGGATGGTCGTCGCGGAAGGGGTAGAGCACGCGGGCCACCGCGGGATGGCTCGCCAGCGCGTCGGCGATGAGACGGGCATTCTCGGTCTGCTGGCGCACCCGCAGCGGCAGCGTCTCCAGGCCCTTCAGCATCACCCAGGCGTTGAAGGGCGAGATCGACGGCCCGGTCTGGCGCAGCAGCGTGTGGATATGGTCGGCGATGAACTTGTCCGAGGCGAGGATGACGCCGCCGAGGCAGCGGCCCTGGCCGTCGATATGCTTGGTGGCGGAATAGACGACGCAGTCCGCCCCGAGCTGCAGCGGGCTCTGCAGCATCGGCGTGGCGAAGACGTTGTCGACCACCAGCTTCGCGCCGGCATCCCTGGCGATGGCGGCGATGGCGGCGATGTCCAGCACCTCCAGCGTCGGGTTGGTCGGGCTCTCCAGGAAGAACACCTTGGTCTCGGGCCGCACCGCGGCGCGCCACGCCTCCAGCTGCGTGCCGTCGACCAGGGTCGACTGCACGCCGAAGCGGGGCAGCAGCTCCTCGATGACGTAGCGACACGAGCCGAACAGAGCCTTGGCCGCGACGACATGGTCGCCGGCCTTGAGCTGGCCCATCAGCGAGGCGGTCACCGCCGCCATGCCGGTGGCGGTGGCACGGGCCGCCTCCGCGCCCTCCAGCTCGGCCATGCGCCGCTCGAACATGGCGACCGTCGGGTTGGAGAAACGGCTGTAGATATAGCCGGGTTCCTCGCCCTTGAAGCGCGCCTCGGCGGCCTCGGCGCTGTCGTAGACATAGCCCTGGGTCAGGAACAACGCTTCGGAGGTCTCGCCGAACTCGGAGCGCAGACTGCCCCCGTGCACGAGGCGCGTGGCGGGGCGGAGGGGACGGGAAGGCGTCTGATCTGGCATTGCGGCATCCATAAGCCGCGTGACGGAGCAAACGCTCCTTCCAACGGCCCCTTTAGCAAGTTGTTTAACGTGGCTGCAAGCCGGCCGGCCCAAATCCACCACGACGAAGATTGTGAGTAGCGGCCTGCGGCGATGGCGTCAATCACGCGTTTGCGTTAGGCAGGTCGATCGCATCGAGAGACCCCATGGCTTCCCACGGCATCCTGCCCTCGCAATCGATCGCGGCTCTCGCCACCGGCGGCATCATCCGCACGGAGCGGCCGCTCGATGCCGACCAGATCCAGCCGGCGAGCCTGGACCTCAGGCTGGGCGCCCGGGCCTACCGGATGCGCGCCAGCTTCCTGCCGGGCCCGCGCACCCGCGTCGAGGAGCGCATCCGCGACCTCGCCCTGCACGAGATCGACCTCAGCCGCGGCGCCGTGCTGGAGACGGGCTGCGTCTATATCGTGCCGCTGATCGAGAGCCTGGCCATGCCGGGCGACCTCCTGGCTTCGACCAATCCCAAGAGCTCGACCGGGCGGCTCGACGTGTTCACCCGGGTGATCACCGACCATGCCAAGGCCTTCGACCAGGTCGAGCCCGGCTATGACGGCCCGCTCTATGCCGAGATCGGGCCGCGCACCTTCCCGGTGCTGGTGCGCACCGGCTCGCGCCTGTCGCAGATCCGCTTCCGCAAGGGCGAGGCGCGCATCGACGACGCCTCGCTACGCGAGCTGCAGCGGCGCATGGGCCTGGTCTCCACGCCCGATCCCGACATTGCCGGCGGCGTGGCGCTCTCGGTCGACCTCGGCGGCTTCGGCGAGGGCATCGTCGGCTACCGCGCCAAGCGTCACACCGGCGTCGTCGACATCGACGAGCGGGCGGCCTGCGACCTTCTCGACTTCTGGGAGCCGATCCGGCGGCGTGGCCGCAACGAGCTGATCCTCGACCCCAACGAGTTCTACATCCTCGCCTCCAAGGAAGCGGTGCACGTGCCGCCGGACTTCGCCGCCGAGATGGTGCCTTTCGATCCGCTGGTCGGCGAGTTCCGCGTCCACTATGCCGGCTTCTTCGACCCCGGCTTCGGCTATGCCCCGGACGGCATGGAGGCGGCGCGCGCCGTTCTGGAGGTGCGCTCGCGCGAGGTGCCCTTCATCCTCGAGGACGGCCAGATCGTCGGCCGCCTCGTCTACGAGCGGATGATGGAGCGGCCTTCGCTCCTCTACGGCTCCGGCCTCGGCTCGAACTATCAGGGCCAGGCCCTGAAGCTGTCGAAGCATTTTCGTTAGCCGGGATCAGGATACGACGGCGCGCAGGAAGGAACCCGATCCGCCCGCTGCTTGGAAGATATCCGCATTATGCGTATAATACGGAGACTTGCCTCAACAGGGTGACACCATGCCCCGGACGACCGCGATGGAATTCCAACGTAAGTTCGGAGAGTTCCAGCATCAGGCTCAGCGCGAGCCGGTCGAAATCACGCGGCACGGCAGGCGGGAGTTCGTCCTGCTGTCGGCCGCCCACTATGACTGGCTTCTGGCCGCCGCCAAACGCATGCATCGGACCGAGGATGCCCAGGCGATCGTGATCGAAGCAGTGGAGCGCGCGGAAATGGACCCCGACCACGAAGCACTCGACGAATTGCTGAAGTGAGCCGGCTGCATGGCGTTTCCGGTCGCCAAGCCGGGCCTGGTCGTCCGGTACGACTATCTGTGGTCCCGAGAGGCTGCGGCCGGGCACGATCAGGGCAAGGACCGGCCCGTCTGCCTGGTTGCAGCCAGCGACAACGCCACCAAGCCGCGCTTCGTCGTCCTGCTACCGATCACGCATCGGCCGCCGGATGCAGACTCTGTCGGGATCGAAGTTCCGGCGAAGGTCAAGCTGCTGCTCGGCCTCGATGAGGCCCCGAGCCGGGTCATTGTTTCGGAGTACAACGTCGACGAGTGGCCCAATGGTGGCCTGGCGCCCGTGCCCGGCAGGCCTGGCTTGTTCAGCTACGGCTTCGTACCGCCAAATCTCTTCGGGCAGATCAAGGCCAGGTTCCTGGAGCTCGCACGCCAAAAAAGAAGCAACGCGGTGCGCCGTTGATCGAGCGAACCGCCACGCTCCACCTTACTGCCCCCGCCCTGGCTGCCCGGCGAAGCGCACCGCCTCCTCGGCGGCGCGGAACAGCGCCTTGGCCTTGTTGATGCACTCGGCCTGCTCGGAGGCCGGCACGCTGTCGTAGACGATGCCGGCGCCGGCCTGGACGTGCATGACGCCGTCCTTCACCAGCGCCGTGCGCAGCACGATGCAGGTGTCCATCTGGCCGTCGGCGCCGAAATAGCCGATGGCGCCGGCATAGAGGCCGCGCTTGTCCTTCTCCAATTCGTCGATGATCTCCATCGCCCGCACCTTCGGCGCGCCGGACACCGTGCCCGCGGGGAAGCCGGCTGCCAGGGCGTCGAGGGCGTCCTGGCCCGGCCGGATCCGGCCCTCGACGTTGGAGACGATGTGCATGACGTGGCTGTAGCGCTCGACGAAGAACTGGTCGGTGACGGTGACGCTGCCGATGTCCGCGACCCGGCCGACGTCGTTGCGCCCGAGATCGAGCAGCATCAGGTGCTCGGCGAGCTCCTTGGGGTCGGCAAGGAGCGAGGCCTCGTGCGCCGCATCCTCCGCATGGGTGCGGCCGCGCGGCCGCGTGCCGGCGATCGGGCGGACCGTGACCTTGCCGTCGCGCAGGCGCACCAGGATCTCGGGGCTGGAGCACACCACGGAGAAGCCGGCAAACTGCAGATAGACCAGGAACGGTGCCGGATTGACCCGCCGCAGCGCCCGGTACAGCGTGAAGGGCGGCAGCTGGAACGGCGCGGTGAAGCGCTGCGACAGCACGACCTGGAAGATGTCGCCGGCGCGGACATGGTCCTTCGCCTTCTCCACCATCGCGAGATACTCGGCCTCGCTGGTGTTGGATGTCTGGCTCGCATGCAGCGCGTCGAGGTCGACCACCTCGGCGAATTTGGGCACGTGGCGGTCGAGCCCGTCGACGATCGCCATCAGCCGCTCGACGGCGCGGGCATGGGCCTGCTTGGCGCCGACACCCGGCTGCGGACGCACCGGCGTCACCACCGTGATCTCGTCGCGCACGGCGTCGAACACCACCATGATGGTCGGGCGGATCAAGAGCGCATCCGGCACGCCGATCGGGTCGGGCTTCTGCGCCGGCAGCCGCTCCATCTGGCGCACCATGTCATAGCCGAGATAGCCGAACAGTCCCGCCGCCATCGGCGGCGCCCCGGACGGAAGCTCGATGCGGCTCTCGGCGATCAGCGCCCGCAACGTCTCGAGGGGATGGCCGGGCAGCGGCTCGAACCGATCCTGCGCCGGCTTGCGGTTGATCGAGGCCGCCCCCTTGTCGCAGCGCCAGATCAGGTCCGGCTCCAGGCCGATCATGGAATAGCGCCCGCGCGTCGCCCCACCTTCCACCGATTCGAGCAGGAAGGCGTTGGGCCGGTCGCCGGCGATCTTCATGAAGGCGGCGACCGGCGTCTCGAGGTCGCCCACCAGGGTGGTGGCGACGATCTGCGCGCGACCCGCGGCATAGCCTTCGGCAAAAGCCTCGAAGGAAGGTTCGATGTTCATGGCGGAGAGGTCCGATCGATGTCAGGGCGGCGCGAGCGAGGCGCTCCGGCCGCGGGCGAGGGTCAGGCGACGAGCCGACGCCATCGCGTCCGGCCGTCGATCCGCCGGATCGCCCCGATATCGGACATGCCGACACCCCCCACACGGCGCCGAACGCCGGCGCCCGCATGAGCGCAGCCTCCGTCCTCCCGACAGACAGGCCCCATCACCCCTCTCCCCCGACGACGCCGGTGGCCCGGTTGACGTTGGTCTGGTTGACCACCAGCCCGAGATCGTTCTGCAGGCGCGTCACATACTCGACCAGGATGTCCTCGCCGATCAACTGCTCGATCTGCCGCGCCATCGTCACCGCCTGGTCAGCCTTGGGATCGAAGGGCGGGACAGCATTGTCGGTGACCTGGAGGACAATACGATCCGTGCCGCTGCCGGAGAGCGTGGTGGCGAAGCTCTTGACCGGTGTGGAGAACACCAGGTTGGCCGCGGCGGCCGACAGCCCCTGCCCTTCGGTGTTGCGCTTGAGGTTCCATGCCTGCTTGACATCGAGATTCGCAGCCTTGGCGACGTCGTCGAGGGACTTGCCGCCGTCGAGCTGCTTGACGAGGTCGTCGGCGCGGGCCTTGAGACGCCGCGCCTTCTCGTCGACCGTCCAGGCGGCGACGACGTCGGCCCTGGCCTCGTCGAGCGTGCGGTCGCGGGACCGCGTCACCGCATCGACCGCATACCAGACGGTGCCGGCGTCCCGACCGTCGATCGGGTCGGTGTCGGACCCGGGATCGTTGGCGAACACCGCCGGGGCGAGCTTGTCCTGCAGCGGCATCTCGATGGTCTTGCCGGTGGGGTCCCTGCCCTGCGCGTCCATGGCGGCGACCTCCACGACCTGGAGGCCGAGCTTGCCGGCGATCTCCTTGAGCGAGGCGCCGCCGGAGCGTTCGTCGTCGATCTTGGTCTGGAGGTCGAGCAGCTCGTTGCGTGCCCGGTCGCTGGCCACTTCCTTCTTGATCTCATCCTTGACGAGGTCGAAGGGGGTGACCGCCTCGCGCTCGATCTTGGTGACGCGCAGGATCACGGTCGAGAGCCTGCCGTGCACCACGCCGGAGGTCGTGCCTTCGGCCAGCGAGAAGGCGGCGTCGGCGAGCGCGCTGTCGAGGAGCTGGGCCTTGGTCACCGTGCCGAGATCGAGGTCTGCGGGCTGGAGCTTGCGCTCGGCGGCGATGCTGTCGAAAGTCGCCTTGCCGCTGGCGATGTCGGCGGCCGCGGCCGAAGCTTCGGCGTCGTTGGCAAAGGCGATGCGCTGGACCGTGCGCTTCTCCGCCGCCGTGAACTGGCTCTTGCGGCTCTCATAGGTGGCCTTGGCGTCGTCGTCGGTGACCACGACCTTGGCCGCGAACGCATCCGGCACCAGCGCGAGATAGGTGAACTTGCGGTATTCCGGCGTGCGGAAGGCGGCACGGCGCTCGTCGTAGAAGGTCTGCAGGGCCGCCGCGTCGGGCTGGCCGATGTCGCCGAGCTGCTCGTCGGTCAGCGTCGCATAAGCAATGCTGCGGGTCTCGCCGCTGTAGCGGGCGAACGCTTCCTGCATCACCTCGGGTGCCACGATCTCGCCGCCCAGCGCCTCGCCGAGCTGGCTGCGCAGATAGGTCTGGCGCTGCTGGGCCAGGAGGCCGGCCTCGGTCGTGCCGCTCTCGCGCAGGATGGCGTTGAAATAGGTCGGATCGAAGCGCCCGCCGTTCTGGAAGGCCGGGTCGCTCCGGACGATCTCGGCGACCTTGATCGGTTCGAGATCGAGCCCGTATTTCTTCACCTGCTCGTCGAGCGCCGCATTGCCGGCGGCGCGCTGCACGACCTGACGGTTGATCCCGAGCAGGCGCGCCTCAGCCGGGCTGAGCACCTTGCCGAAGCGGCGCGACTGCTGGCGGACCTCCAGCGTATAGGCGCGCTGCAGCTCCTCGGTCGAGACGATCGTGCCGCCGACGCTGATGGCCTCGTTGGAGCGGAAGCCGCGGAAGATGTCCTGGATGCCCCACAGGGCGAAGCTGAGGATCAGCAACACCATCAGGGCGATCAGGATCAGCCGGGCGATCCCCTGCTGGAAGGTCGTGCGGATGGAGGTCAGCATGGGCGGGCGACTATGTTTCCAGAATCCGGGTTGCCGATCGAGACTGCCGCCTCGCGAAAGGCGCGCATCATAGGGATGCGGCGATGGGGCCGCAATGGCACCCTCCGGAGGTTTTTCGGCGCCTTGCCCCGTGCTGCCGCCGTTGTTAAGAGGCGTCGGAGGTCTCCGGCCGCCATGGCCGGAGCCGGGGGACGACCGCCGGCGTGTTTGGCGCGAGGGCGGGATTTGGAATCACAGGAGGCATCCATGGCGCCGGCACGGCCGCGCCCGCTCGTTGCGGGCAACTGGAAGATGAACGGCCTGGCGGCGTCCGCCGCCGAGCTCGACGCCATCGCCGAGGGCGTCGCCGCCGGCGGCGCCGGCCGGGCGGAGGCGCTGATCTGCCCGCCCTTCACCCTGATCGCCGCCTTCGCCGCGCGCCTTGCCGGCAAGGCGCCCGCCATCGGCGGGCAGGACTGCCACGCCAAGCCGTCAGGCGCCCATACCGGCGACGTCGCGGCCGAGATGCTGCGCGATGCCGGCGCGAGCCATGTCATCGTCGGCCATTCCGAGCGGCGCACCGACCACGGCGAGACCGACGACGTCGTCAAGGCCAAGGCCGAGGCGGCGCTACGCGCCGGCCTCGTCGCCATCGTCTGCATCGGCGAGACCCGGGCCGAGCGCGAGGCCGGCAAGACGCTGGACGTGGTCGGCACCCAGCTCGCCGGCTCGCTGCCGGCCGGGGCCACCGCGGCCAACACCGTCATCGCCTACGAGCCGGTCTGGGCCATCGGCACCGGCTTGACGCCGACGGCGGCAGACGTGAAGGAAGTGCACAATTTCATCCGCGGCCAGCTCTCCGTGGCGCTGGCCTCCGAAGGCGCCGGCGTGCGCATCCTCTACGGCGGCTCGGTCAAGCCGGCCAATGCGGCCGAGCTGATGGGCGTGGAAAATGTCGACGGCGCCCTGATCGGCGGCGCCTCGCTGAAGGCGGCGGACTTTCTGGGGATTGCGGCGGCGTACAAGTAGGATCCGCCCCCTTGCCGGACAGTGGAGGACCGGCTGTCCTCCCCACCCTGCCTACCTTGAGCCGGCGGGAACGCTTCTCTTTGCGTCGTGTGTCGCTACACGATACACTGCGCCATGATAGTCGGCTTTCGCAACAAGGGGCTCGAAACCCTGTACCGGACCGGGTCCGGCCGCGGGGTGCAACCGGCACACGTGGCCAAGCTGAATCGCATCCTGGCTGCGCTGGATGCAGCGGCGTCGCCCGCCGACCTGAACCAGCCTGGCTACAAGCTCCATTTGCTCAAGGGGGAGCTGAAAGGACACTGGTCCATATGGGTCAATGGCAATTGGCGCGTCACTTTCTGCTTTGTCGGAAGTGACGTGGATTTGGTGGACTACCTGGATTACCACTGAAGGAACTCGCGCCATGATGAAGAACCATCCGCACCCCGGCGAGCTTCTGCGCGAGGATGTGCTCATGCCGCTCGGGATCGACGTTACGGATGCCGCTCACCGGCTCGGCATGTCGCGCACGAGCTTGTCGCGCGTCATCAATGGCCGGGCCGGCATAAGCCCCGATCTGGCCGTTCGCCTGGAGCGTGCAGGCGCAAGCACCGCGCGATTCTGGATGACCTTGCAGGCCAACTATGAATTGTCTCTCGCCGAGCAGCGCGAGCAGCCGGAGGTGCGGCCGCTGCGAACGGAAGCCGCCTGAGAGAGTGTGGCAAGCTGCGAAGCTTGACCCGCTCTGTCTTCGCGCCCTAGTGCTGTCCGGTGAACTCCGGGACGTTTCTTGTGACGCCCGTCAGCCGAGGAGGCCCGTGCCATGACCACCGTGACGCTGATCGACAACTATGACAGCTTCACCTGGAACCTCTGGCACTATATCGGCCAGCTCGGGTGCGAGGTCACGGTGCATCGCAACGATGCAGTGACGGCGGACGAGGTCCTGGCCGCCGAGCCCGACGCCATCGTGCTGTCGCCCGGCCCCGGCACCCCCGACAGCGGCGGCGGCATCTGCTGCGAGCTGATCGGCAAGGCGACGGGCCGGACGCCGCTCTTCGGCGTCTGCCTCGGCCACCAGGCGATCGGACAGGTGTTCGGCGCGACCGTGACCCGGGCGCCGCTGCCGATGCACGGCAAGCTCTCGGAGATCCACCACGAGGGCGGCGGCGTGTTCCGCGGCATCAACGGGCCGTTCCAGGCCACGCGTTACCACTCGCTGATCGTCGACCGCGACACCCTGCCCGACGCGCTGGAGGTCACCGCGCAGACGGATGACGGCATCGTCATGGGCATGTCGCATCGCAGCGCGCCGGTGCACGGGGTGCAGTTCCACCCGGAATCGATCCGCTCCGAGCACGGCCATCGCATCCTGCAGAACTTCCTCGACATCGCGGCGGAGTGGAATCGCCGGCACCGCGGCAGGGCGTGATGGACGAGTTCAAGCCCTTCGTCGGCCGCGCCGCAGCGCGGCCGCTCAGCCGCAGCGAGGCGGCGGAGGCCTTCGACCTCCTGCTGTCGGGCCAGGCGACGCCCTCGCAGATCGGCGGCTTCCTGATGGCGCTGCGGGTGCGCGGCGAGACGCCGGACGAGATCGCCGGCGCGGTCAGCGCCATGCGCTCCAAGATGACGCCGGTCGTCGCGCCGGCGGACGCCGTCGACATCGTCGGCACCGGGGGCGATGCCTCCGGCTCCTACAACGTCTCGACCGCCGCGGCGCTGATCGTGGCGGGTGCCGGCGTCAAGGTGGCCAAGCACGGCAACCGGGCCCTGTCGTCGCGCTCCGGCGCGGCCGACGTGCTCACCGCGCTCGGCGTCAAGATCGACCTGACGCCGGAGCGGATCTCCGCCTGCATCGCGGAAGCCGGCCTCGGCTTCATGTTCGCGCCGGCCCATCACGGCGCGATGAAGCATGTCGGCCCGACCCGGGTGGAGCTCGGCACCCGCACGATCTTCAACCTGCTCGGCCCCTGCTCCAACCCGGCCGGCGTCAAGCGCCAGCTCCTCGGCGTGTTCTCGGCCCATTGGCTGGAGCCGCTGGTGGAGGTGCTGCACAGCCTCGGCTCGGAGCGGGTCATGGCCGTGCACGGGAGCGACGGGCTCGACGAGATCACCACCACCGGACCGACCGACGTGGTGTCGCTGGAGAACGGCAGGGTGACGCGCTTCACCATCGAGCCCGAGGCGATCGGCCTGCGCCGCGCAGCGCCGGCCGAGCTCAAGGGCGGCGACGGCGCCTACAATGCCCTCGCCCTGCGCGCGGTGCTTGCCGGCGAGAAGACGCCCTATCGCGACATCGCCGTCCTCAACGCCGCCGCGGCGCTGATGGTGGCAGGCAGAGCCGCGAGCCTCGCCGAAGGCGCGGCGCTGGCGGAGGCTTCCATCGATCATGGCCGGGCCGAAGGAGCGCTCGACCGGCTCGTCCACGTCTCCAACGAATGACCATGCGCGATCCCCGGATCGACGCCTCTATCGCGCAGGCGCCGGGCTTCGCCCGGCCGATCCTGGCGCATATCCGCGCCGTGGTGCATGATGGCGGCGGCGGGATCGGCGAGACCATCAAGCGGGGCATGCCCTATTTCGAGCAGGACGGCCTGATCTGCGGCATGGCGGCCTTCACGACCCATTGCGCCCTGACCTTTCGCAAGGGCGAGGCGGCGAGCGGCGCGATCGGCGCCATGGGCCAGTTCGGGCGCCTCACCCGACTGGACGACCTGCCGGACGACGCGACGCTCCGGGCGCTGGTCGAACGGGCGGTCGCCCTGAACCGAGCCGGCGCCAGGACCGGCGCAGCAGGAAAGAGCTAGGCGATGGCCGATATTCTCCAAACCATCGAAGCCTATAAGCGGCGCGAGATCGCCGCGGCCAAGGAGCAGCGTCCCCTGGCCGGCCTGGCGAAGGCGGCGGCGGCGGCGCCGCCGGTGCGCGGCTTCCTGCATGCGCTCGAGGCGAAGCTCGCGCGGGGCGAGCCGGCCCTGATCGCCGAGATCAAGAAGGCGAGCCCGTCCAAGGGGCTGATCCGGGCCGACTTCGATCCCCCGGCGCTCGCCCGCGCCTACGAGGCCGGCGGAGCGGCCTGCCTGTCCGTGCTGACCGACGAGCCCTCCTTCCAGGGCAAGCCGGCCTATCTCGGTGCGGCCCGCGCCGCCGTCGGCCTGCCGGCCCTGCGCAAGGACTTCATGTACGACCCCTATCAGGTGGTGGAGGCGCGCGCCTGGGGCGCGGACTGCATCCTGATCATCATGGCCGGCATCGACGACGCGGGTGCCCGCGCGCTCGTCGCCGCGGCGAAAGACTGGTCGCTCGACGTGCTCTGCGAGGTGCATGATGCCGCAGAGCTCGATCGCGCCCTCGCGCTCGACGTGAGGATGATCGGCATCAACAACAGAAATCTCAAGACGTTCGAGACGAAGCTTGAAGTTTCCGAAGAGCTCGCGCCGCGTGTGCCGCGCGACCGCCTGCTGGTCGGGGAGAGCGGCATCTTCACCGCGGCCGACATCACCCGGTTGAAGCGCGTCGGCATCGGTACCTTCCTGGTGGGCGAGAGCCTGATGCGCCAGGCCGACGTCACCGCGGCGACCCGGACGCTGCTCGCGCCGCAGGCGGAGGCCGCGTGAGCAGCCTCACCCATCTCGGCGCCTCCGGCGAAGCCAACATGGTTGATGTGTCGGAGAAGCCGGCCACGACGCGCGTCGCGGTGGCGGAGGGGCGCGTGGTGATGCAGGCTGAGACGCTGGCGCTCGTGCGCAGGGGCGACGCCAGGAAAGGCGACGTGCTCGGCACGGCGCGGATCGCCGGCATCATGGCGGCGAAGAGGACGCACGAGCTGATCCCGCTCTGCCACCCCTTGATGTTGGCCAAGGTGACGGTGGAGATCGAGCCCGACGAGGCCCTGCCCGGCCTGCGGGTGAGGGCGCTCGCCAAGGTCACGGGCCAGACCGGCGTCGAGATGGAAGCCCTGACCGCCGTCTCGGTGGCGTGCCTCACCATCTACGACATGGTGAAGGCGGCCGATCGCGGCATGCGCATCGAAGGCATCCGCCTCGTGGAGAAGAGCGGCGGCAAGTCCGGCGAATGGCGGGCCGACCCATGACCGACCTCCTGCCCGTCGCAGACGCCCTGGCACAGGTCCTCGCCGGCGTCGAGGCCCTGCCGGTCGAGCGCGTGCCGCTGCTCGAGGCCCGCGGCCGCGTGCTGGCCGAGACGCTCGTCGCCCGCCGCACCCAACCCGGGTTCGACGCCTCGGCCATGGACGGCTATGCCCTGCGGGCGGCGGAGGCGGCCGAGGGCGCGGCGTTGACGGTCATCGGCGAGAGCGCCGCGGGCCATGCCTTTTCCGGCCGTTTCGCCACCGGCGAGGCCGTCCGCATCTTCACCGGCGCGCCGGTGCCTGATGGCGCCGACGCCGTGCTGATCCAGGAGAATGCCCGGCGCGAGGGCGACGTCATCCGCGTCACGGTCGCGCCGCGCCCCGGCCAGAACATCCGCCGGCGCGGCCTCGACTTCCGCGACGGCGATCCGGCGCTCGCGGCGGGAAAGCGGCTCGGTCCGCGCGACCTCGCCCTCGCCGCGGCGACCAACCATCCCGCCCTTCCCGTGCATCGGCGCCCGCGCGTGGCGATCCTGGCGACCGGCGACGAGATCGTCCTGCCCGGCGCGCCCGCGGGCCCGCACCAGATCGTCGCCTCCAACACGTTCGCCCTGGCGGCGATGGCGCAGGCCGAAGGCGCCGACGTGATCGACCTCGGCATCGCCGGCGATACCATGGCGGCGCTGGAGGCGGCGATCCGCCGGGCTCGGGATGCCGAGGCCGACGTGCTCGTGACCATTGGCGGCGCCTCCGTCGGCGACCGCGACCTGGTGCAGGCCGCCCTGACCCGCGAGGGCATGAGCCTCGGCTTCTGGAAGATCGCCATGCGGCCGGGCAAACCGATGATGCATGGCGGCCTCGGCCGGATGCGCATCCTCGGCCTGCCCGGCAACCCGGTTTCGGCCATCGTCTGCGGCGTGCTGTTCCTGGTGCCGCTGATCCGCGCCCTGTCCGGCCGCGGCGATCGCACTCTGGCGCGCCGGCCGGCGCGCTTCGCCGTCGATTGGCCGGCGAACGATTTCCGCGAGGACTATCTGCGCGCGACGTTCGCGCTTGACGCAGCGGCGGAGCTGCCGATGGTGACACCGTTCGCGGTGCAGGATTCGTCGATGGTCAGCGTGCTGGCCGGCGCGGACTGCCTCGCCATCCGTCCGCCGCACGCACCGGCGGCGCAGGCGGGCGACCCCTGCGAGATCATCGATCTCAACGCTGCCGGCTATTGATTTACTTGAAGTTCATGATTGCGGAACACAGTGCGAACATGTAGCACTGTTCATGTTTTGTTTGGCGATTCATCGGTTGATTCGCCCGCCGCACCAGGAACGCCGATGCTGACGAAGAAACAACACGAATTGTTGCGCTTCATCCACGAACGCCTGAAGGAGCAGGGCGTGCCGCCCTCCTTCGACGAGATGAAGGACGCGCTCGACCTTCGCTCCAAGTCCGGCATCCATCGCCTGATCATGGCGCTGGAGGAACGTGGTTTCATCCGTCGCCTGCCCAATCGCGCCCGGGCGCTCGAGGTGGTCAAGCTGCCCGAGTCCTCGGTGCCGGGATTCGGGGCCACCCCCTCGCAGCGCGGCTTCCGACCCAACGTGATCGAGGGCGCCCTGGGGCGGGTGCGCAGCGCCCCGGCGGCGCCCGCCGACGAGGATGCCGTCCGCTCGGTGCTGGTGCCCGTCATGGGCCGGATCGCCGCGGGCACGCCGGTCTCGGCCATCCAGAACAAGAGCCATACGATCAGCGTGCCGCCGGAGATGCTGACGGCCGGCGAGCATTTCGCCCTCGAAGTGCGCGGCGATTCGATGATCGAGGCCGGCATCTTCGACAACGACATCGTGCTGATCCGCCGCCAGGACAATGCGGAGACCGGCGACATCATCGTGGCGCTGATCGACGACGAGGAGGCGACGCTGAAACGTCTGCGCCGCCGGGGCGCCTCGATTGCGCTCGAAGCCGCCAACCCCGCCTATGAGACACGCATCTTCGGACCGGACCGCGTGCGCATCCAGGGCAAGCTGGTCGGCTTGTTCCGCCGCTACTGAGGCTCCGTCGCGGCTTCGTTGCCGGCCTCGTCCGTGGCAGCTGCCGGCGCGACTGCCGACCGCCTCGGCGCAATCGTCCGGGCGGCGACGGGCGCCCAGGGCCTGTCGCTGCCGGCAGGACGTGCGGCGACGACACGCCAGCGCGGCACGGCATCGAAGGACGAGGTCTCCTCGTAGATGGCGATGGATCCGGCGGCGAGAATCGCTGCTCTGTCGACGACCACGCCGGCAGCGGCGCAGCGGGCCGGCGCCGCGAGGGGCGTGACCAGGATGGCGACCTTGCCGCAGTCCTCGTCGATGGCATTCATGGTCCGGTCCAGCTCCAGGGCACGCCCATGCCCGAGGGGAACAGAGCAGCCCTCCGGGTCGCAGCGCCTGCCCTCGGCCAGCGTCGGGTCCTCGGGCGGACGGGCATCGCCCATCGCCAGGAGCCATTCGCGGACGTTGAAGGCATCGCGCTTGTCGGCGATGACAGCCAGGCGCTCGCCGTCCCGGGCCAGGGCGGCATGGCCGTTCGCCCCGAGGATGGCGACCGGCCTGGGCGAGGCCACGGCCAGCGCCGCGCCGAGGCTCAGCGGCAGCACGGCGACGAGGGCCAGGCGGCTGCGCAGGACCGCCAGCAGCACCAGGCAGGCGGAGAAGGCGGCGAGCGCCGTGCTGGAGAATTGCGGCGTGACGATCTCCGAGCCTGGCCAGGTCGCGACCATCCGGGCGATCGCCATGAACCAGCTCACCGCCACGCCCATGGCGGACCAGACCGGCGCGCCGTAACCGAACGGCTCGGCCGCCAGCGCCAGCAGGGCCAGCGGCATGATCAGCAGCGAAACGATCGGCGTCGCCATGAAGTTGGCGGCGAGCGACTGGACCGTCAGCCGATGGAAATGGAAGGCGGAGAACGGCGCCGTCGCCAGCGAGGCGATGATCGTGGTGACCATCAGCCCGACGACCACCACGCCGAACCGGGACAGCACCCGCCCGGCAAAGGAGGTCGGCGGCCGCGATCCCGGCCGGCGCGGCTGGTCGTACCAGGCGACGAGCATGGCGACCGCGCCGAAGGACATCTGGAAACTCGGCCCGAGCAGTTGCTCCGGCGTGGTCAGGAGCACGAGGCCGGCGGCGAGCGCGACGTTGCGGCGGGTGATGGCGGTGCGATTGAGCGCCATCGCCATCAGCACGATGGCCGACATGAAGAAGGAGCGCACCGTGGCCACTTCGGCGCCGGAAAAGATCGTGTAGGCCGCGGCCGGACCGAGGGACAGCATGGCCGCCAGCGCCTTCAGCGGCAGGCAGAGGGCGAGGCGCTGGGAGAGCGCCAGCAGCGCGCGGATCAGCCAGAACAGCGCGCCGGCGAACAGCGCCATGTGCAGGCCGGAGATCGACACCACGTGATAGAGGCCGGCGGCGCGCAATGCCGTGTTGGCGTCCTCGGGGATCAGGCCGCGCTTGCCGGTGACCTGCGAGGCAGCGACGGCGCCGTCCTCGCCCGGCACGATCGCGACGATGCGCTCGGTGAGGGCGTTGCGGATGCGGTCGAGCCAGGCGGCGAAGCGCTCGCCGGCGGTCATGGCGACGGGACGCTCCGCCGGCTTGATCCGGCCGGCGACGAAGCCCACCGCGCCGATGCCGTGGAAGAAAGCGTCGCGGGCGAAGTCGTAGCCGCCGGGCACCGTTGGAGGCGGCGGCGGGCGCATCAGCGCCTTCAGCGTCACGCTGTCGCCCGGCGCCGGCAGGTCGATGCCGGTGGAGGTCAGCCGGACCAGGGCGGGCATGGCCTCCGGGGCAAGGCCCGCGATCGTCTCCGGCCGCAGCACCAGGCGGGCACCGCCGCGGGCGCGCCGGTCGACGGAGAGGACCGTCGCAGTCATGGTCGCGGTCAGGGGCTTGGTGAGCTGCGGCGCCGCCACGGCGAGAGTGCGCAGCTTGGCCGAGGAGAAGCCGACGCCGAGGGCCGCGCAGCAGACGAAGCCGATATACAGCCAGCGCCGGCCGCGAGCGGCCCAGGCCGCCGCGACCGCCGCAAGGCTCGCCGTGGCCGGCCCGGCGAGGCCCGGCTCTTCCGGCGCGACGAAATAGAGGATGACGCCGAGCCCCAGGAAGATCGGCACGACCAGCGCGAGATCGAAGGCGTCGGCCTCGAAGGCGGCGGCGGCGCGCAGCCGGGCGCCGAAGGTCGCGACGAGCTGTGACAGCGTCGCCACGCCGGGCATGACAAAGGGTTGGCGGCGCGGGTCGACCCCCGCCACCCCGACGCGCTCCCCTGCCCGCCCACGCCCCATGAAAGGCCGCTCCGACGCTACCGCCCGGCACGACGCTGTGTTAAACGCCCCCAGCGTATCGCGTCCCCTACCCGCTCGCCAGGGGACTGCCTCAAGAGACCGCCCCCGACATGTCTTCGCCCGTCGTCACCCGTTTCGCCCCCTCGCCCACCGGCTTCCTGCATATCGGCGGCGGCCGCACGGCGCTGTTCAACTGGCTCTATGCCAAGGCGAAGGGCGGCAGGATGCTGCTGCGCATCGAGGACACCGACCGGGAGCGCTCGACCCAGGCCGCCATCGGCGCCATCATCGACGGCCTCTCCTGGCTCGGGCTCGACTGGGACGGCGATCCGATCTTCCAGTTCGCCCGCGCCGCGCGGCACCGCGAGGTGGCGGAGGCGATGCTGGCGAGCGGGCGGGCCTATTACTGCTATGCCACGCCGCAGGAGCTGGAGGAGATGCGCGAGACCGCCCGCAGGGAGGGGCGGCCGCCGCGCTATGATGGGCGCTGGCGCGATCGCGATCCCGCCAGCGCGCCGCCGGGCATCAAGCCGGTGATCCGCCTGCGCGCCCCGCAGGACGGCGAGACCGTCATCGACGACGAGGTGCAGGGCCGCGTCACCTGGGCCAACAAGGACCTGGACGATCTGGTGCTGCTGCGCTCGGACGGCAATCCGACCTATATGCTGGCGGTGGTGGTGGACGACCACGACATGGGGATCACCCATATCATCCGCGGCGACGATCATCTCACCAATGCCGCGCGCCAGAAGCAGATCTACGAGGCCATGGGCTGGGACGTGCCGCACATGGCCCATATCCCGCTGATCCACGGGCCGGACGGCGCCAAGCTGTCCAAGCGGCACGGGGCGCTGGGCGTCGACGCCTATCGCGCCATGGGCTATCTGCCGGCGGCCATGCGCAACTACCTGGTGCGCCTGTCCTGGAGCCACGGCGACCAGGAGATCTTCTCGACCGAGGACATGATCGCCGCCTTCGACACCGGCGCGATCGGCCGCTCCCCGGCCCGCTTCGACTTCAAGAAGCTGGAGAACCTCAACGGCCACTACATGCGTGCCTCCCCGGACGCCGAGCTGATGGATGCGATCGACAAGCTGCTCCCGCACATCCCGGGCGGCCCGGAGCTGGCGGCCAAGCTCGATCCGCCGATGCGTCGCAAGCTGACGGCGGCGCTGCCCGGGCTGAAGGAGCGCGCCAAGACGCTGATCGAGCTCCTGGACGGCGCCGGCTTCCTGTTCGCCGCCCGCCCCCTGCCGCTCGACGACAAGGCCCGGTCGCTGCTCACCGACGAGGCGCGGGCGACGCTGGGGCTGGCCACGACCCGGCTCGAGACCCTGGCGGACTGGTCGGCCGAAGCGGCGGAGGCGGCAATCCGGGCCCTTGCCGACGAGACCGGGCTCAAGCTCGGCCAGGTGGCCCAGCCGCTGCGCGCAGCCCTCACCGGGCGGGCGACCTCGCCGCCGGTGTTCGACGTGCTGGCGGTGCTGGGCCGCGAGGAGAGCCTCGCCCGGCTGAAGGACCAGGCCACGTCCTGAGGGGGCGGCCGGGCCGCGGAATCGCGGCCGTCCGGAGTCGCCCGGCCGCCGATCGAGACGCTCCGCCGGCCCTGCAGCATCCGCACGCCGGTTGCGCCGCCAGGGCACGCCTGCCGGTCCCGGACCAGTTCTTGCGGCAATGCAGCAAATGAGCTACCCAATCCGCGCGAACGACGGACGCAGGATCGCAGCAGCGATCACGGGCCTGCACCGGGCTCGGGCGCGTCGGCCGGTTTCCGAACACAGGAGACGAGCATGAGCGGCGACTCTGCGACACTGACGATCGGCGACAGATCTTTCACGCTCCCGACCCGATCCGGGACCATCGGCCCGACCGTCGTCGACATCGCGCCGCTCTACAAGAACACCGGCATGTTCACCTACGATCCGGGATTCACCTCGACGGCGAGCTGTGAATCCCAGATCACCTATATCGACGGCGACGAGGGCGTGCTGCTCTATCGCGGCTATCCCATCGAGCAGCTCGCCGAGCACGGCGACTTCCTGGAGACCTGCTATCTCCTGCTCTACGGTGAGCTGCCGACGTCGGCGCAGAAGGCCGATTTCGACTACCGCGTCACGCGCCACACCATGGTGCACGAGCAGATGGCCCGGTTCTTCCAGGGCTTCCGCCGCGATGCGCATCCCATGGCGGTCATGGTGGCCTCGGTGGGTGCCCTCTCGGCCTTCTACCACGACTCCACCGACATCGCCGATCCGCACCAGCGGATGATCTCGTCGATGCGGCTGATCGCCAAGATGCCGACCCTGGCGGCGATGGCCTATAAATATTCGATCGGCCAGCCCTTCGTCTATCCGAAGAACGATCTCGACTACCCCTCGAACTTCCTGCGCATGTGCTTCTCCGTGCCGTGCGAGGAATACCGGCCCAACCCGGTGCTGGCGCGGGCGCTCGACCGCATCTTCATCCTGCACGCCGACCACGAGCAGAACGCCTCGACCTCGACGGTGCGCCTGGCCGGCTCCTCGGGCGCCAATCCCTTCGCCTGCATCGCCGCCGGCGTCGCCTGCCTCTGGGGGCCGGCCCATGGCGGCGCCAACGAGGCGGCCCTGAAGATGCTGCAGGAGATCGGCACCGCCGACCGCATCCCGCACTACATCGCCAAGGCCAAGGACAAGAACGACCCGTTCCGCCTGATGGGCTTCGGCCACCGCGTCTACAAGAACTACGACCCGCGCGCCAAGATCATGCAGAAGACCACGCATGAGGTGCTGAATGAGCTCGGCAACAAGGATGATCCGCTGCTCGAGGTCGCGATCGAGCTGGAGCGCATCGCGCTGCACGACGAGTATTTCATCGAGAAGAAGCTCTATCCCAACATCGACTTCTATTCGGGCATCACCCTGAAGGCGATGGGCTTCCCCACCTCGATGTTCACGGTGCTGTTCGCCCTGGCCCGCACCGTGGGCTGGATCGCGCAGTGGAAGGAAATGATCGAGGATCCGAGCCAGAAGATCGGCCGGCCGCGTCAGCTCTATACCGGCGCCGCGCGGCGCGACTACACCTCCATGGCCCAGCGGCGCTGAGGCGCTGCAAGAAAATGGTACAGCGGCGCTGAAGAAGCGCCGCCGGCGGCCTTGCCGATCGCCCGGGATCAGCGGGCCGCGCGCTTGGCTTCGATGGTTTCGAGCACGATGCGGGCGGCGCGCTCGGATGGCGCTTCGCCTTCCAGCCGCATCAGGCCGTCGAGGCGGCCGAGCGCCTCGAGCTGGTGCCGGCGCTCCGGCCCCTCGCCGATCAGCGGCACCAGCGCCTCGGCGAGGCGCGGCGGCGTCGCATCCTCCTGCAGCAGCTCCGGGATCGCCCGCTCGCCCAGGATCAGGTTGGGCAGCAGCACCGACGGCGTCCGGATCAGCCGGCGCGCCAGGAAGGCCTCCCAGCCCGGGAGGCGATAGGCGCCGACCATGGGCACGCCGGACAGTGCCAGCTCCAGCGTCACGGTGCCGGAGGCCGCCAGCGCCGCCCGTGCCCGCCGGAACGCCGCGAACTTCTCGGCCTCCCCGTCGATCACCCGCGGACGGACCGCCCAGCTCGCGACTGCGGCGCGCAGCCGCTTCGCATGGCGCGGCACCGTGGGCAGGACGATGTCGAAGGGGCCGGCCCGCTGTATCGCCAGGGCCAGCGCTTCGCCGAAAACGTTCGTCAGCCGCGCCACCTCGCCAGAACGGCTGCCCGGCAGCGCCAGCACCAGCGGCGGCGCGGCGGAGCGCGCCGCCGTCTCCTGCGGATCTGGTCGCAGTTCGCCCAGGCGCTCGATCAAGGGATGGCCGACATAGGTGCAGGGCGGCCCGCCCAGCCGCTGATGCGCAGCCGGCTCGAACGGCAGCAGGGCCAGGACATGGTCGACATAGGCCGCCATGTCGCGCGCTCGCCCGGATCGCCAGGCCCAGACCGACGGCGAGACGTAGTCGACGATCGGCAGGCCCGGCAGGCGCCGCCGCACGCGCTTTGCGACCGCGTGGGTAAAGCCGGGACTATCGATGATCACCAGCACGTCAGGCGGCTCGGCCACCACCGCGTCGATCGTCTGCCAGGCCCGCGCATAGATCGTCGGAAACCGCGCGAGGACCGGGGCAAATCCCATCACCGCGACGTCGTCGAGGGGAAACAGGCTTTCCATGCCTTCGGCGCTCATCGCCGGGCCGGCGACGCCGCGAAAGCGGACCGCGCCGGCGAGCCGCCGGCGCAACGCCTGCATCAGCTTGAAGCCGAGCTGGTCGCCCGAGGGTTCTCCGACCACCAGGAAGACGTCGAGCGGCGCACCGGTCATCTTGCGACCCCGAGGATGAACAGGCCGAGCTTCTCCGCCTCGGCCAGGGTCTGCTGCCGCTCGACGACCAGGACGCCACCGGCCTCGACCGCGATGCCGGCAAGCCCGGCCCGAACCGCCAGCCGCACGGTCCTCGGGCCGATCACCGGCAGGTCGGCGCGCATGTCCTGGCCGGGCTTGGGCGCCTTCACCATCACCCCGCCGCGATGCTCGGCCAGCACCGGCCGGCCATGACGCAGCAGGCGGCCGAGCAGCCCGTGCCGCCGCAACGCCGAGACGCGGCGCAGCATCGCGTCCGTCCCCTCTGCGGCCTCGACCGCCAGGACCCGCCCGTCGGCCACGACCACCGCCTGGCCGACATCGAGCGGCCCGAACGCCCGCAGCGCCTCCACGCCCCTGGCGATGTCAGCCATGGCGCTCTCGCCCGGGTCTCGGCCGGCGAGCAGGCCGATTGCGGCCATCAGCCCCGGAGCCACGTCGCGCACGCCAACCACGGGAAAGCCGCTGTGCTCCAGGAAGGCGATGACGCCGCGCAGGACATTGTCGTCGCCGCCCCGCACGATCCGGCGGATCTCGTCGCGGTTGAGCGCCGCCTGCCAGGCCGCGAGCACCAGGCCGAGCCCCGGCCTGTGGACGGTTCCGGCCATGACGATGCGGCCGACGCCGAGGCGCCCCAGCGCCGCCACCGCCCCGGCAGGGTCCATCATCCCGATCGGCTCTTGGGCGAACCCGGCGAAATCGGCGTCCGCCACGCCCCGCAGCGGCATCACCACCACGGCTTCGCCGCGCGCGGCGACCTCGGCGGCGATCTCGGCCGGCAACCGGCCGGCTCCGGCGATGATCGCCAGGGGAGCGGGCCTGGAGCTCGCGCCGGGGCTCAAGCGTCGGCGCCCGCCGCGTCGCGCGGCGTGCAGATCGCCCGATCGCCGCCCGCCCGGACGAAGGACACCATCTCCTGCACCAGCGGCTCGTCGACGAACTCGGACGCGACGTCCTCGAGCCGCTCCTTCAGCGTGCCCTCGTCGGCGAACAGCAGGCGGTAGGCCCGGCGCAGGGCGTGGATCTGCTCGCGCTCGAAGCCGCGCCGCTTCAGGCCGACGATGTTGAGGCCGGCGAGATGGGCACGGTTGCCGATCGCCATGCCATAGGGGATGAGGTCGTTCTCGACGCCGGTCAGCCCGCCGACGAAGGCGTGGGCGCCGATGCGCACGAACTGATGCGCGGCGCAGCCCCCGCCCAGGATGGCGAAGTCGCCGACCGTGCAGTGGCCGGCGAGCATGACGTTGTTGGAGCAGATGACGTTGTTGCCGAGCTTGCAGTCATGCGCGACATGGCTCTGGGCCAGGAAGACGCAGCGCTCGCCGACCTCCGTCCGCAGGCCGCCGCCGGCCGTGCCGGGGTTCATGGTCACGCCTTCCCGGATCAGGCAGTCGGCGCCGACCACCAGTTCGGACGGCTCTCCCCGGTACTTGAGGTCCTGCGGGGGGTGCCCGAGCGAAGCAAAGGGATAGACCTGCGTGCGGGCGCCGATGCGGGTGCGCCCGGCGACGACCACGTGCGAATGCAGCGTCACGCCGTCCGCCAGGGACACGGCCTCGCCGACGAGGCAGAAAGGCCCGACGGTCACGCCCTCGCCGAGAACGGCGCCGGGCGCGACGATAGCCGTGGGATGGATGGCCTGGGTCATGCGGGGCTATTCTCGACAAGCATGGCGGAGACGATCGCCTCGGCGGCAACCGCTCCGTCGACCTTGGCCTCGCCGCGGTACCACCACATGTTGCGCCGGCTCTTGAGCTTGGTCATGTGCAGGCGCATCTGGTCGCCCGGCGTGACCGGCCGGCGGAATTTGCACTCATCGATCGTCATGAAATAGAACAGCTTCGGCGGCGCGCCGGCGAGCGACTTCAGCATGCAGATCGCGCCCGCCGTCTGCGCCATCGCCTCGATGATCATCACGCCGGGCATCACGGGCCGGTTGGGGAAATGCCCCATGAACTGCGGCTCGTTGAACGTCACGTTCTTGATGCCGATGGCGGATTCGTCGCCCGCGATGTCGACGATGCGGTCGACGAGGAGAAAGGGGTAGCGGTGCGGCAGCAGCGACAGGAGCTTGACGATATCCACGGCTTCCAAGGTCTGCACCGGCGAGGCCTCGGTCATTTCATTCTCCCTTGTCTTCCCGGGCGTCCGGCGCGGCGGCGCGACCGCCGGCCGCCAGCCGCTTCAGCGCAGCCAGTTCGCGCGCCCATTCGCGTAACGGCCGCGCCGGCGTCCCGCCCATGCGGGCGCCCGGGGGCACGTCGTCCTTGACGTTGGCGGCGCCGGCGATCTGGGCGCCCATGCCGATGCGGATATGGCCGACCGTCGCCGAGGCGCCGCCCATCACCACGAAATCCTCCAGGACCGTCGACCCGGATATGCCGACCTTGGCGACGAGAACGCAATGGCGACCGATCATGACATTGTGGGCGATCTGCACCTGGTTGTCGATCTTGGTGCCCTCGCCGATCACGGTGTCGCGGTTGGCGCCGCGGTCGATGGTGGTGCCGGCGCCGATCTCGACGTCGTCCTGGATCACCACCCGTCCGACCTGCGGCACCTTCATGTGGCCGCGCGGGCCCATGGCGAAGCCGAAGCCGTCCTGGCCGATCTGAGCGCCGGGATGAACGATGACCCGATTGCCGATCAGGCAGTGCTGCAGCGTGGTATTGGCGCTCACCGAGCAGTCCCGGCCGATGCGCACGTCCGGCCCGATGACGGCGTTGGGCCCGACGATCGAGCCGGCGCCGATCTCGGCGCGCGGGCCGATCACCGCGCCGGGATCGACGGTGACGCCGAGCTCCAGCCGGGCCTCGGGATGAACGAAGGCACCGGGCGCGATGCCCTTGGAGCCGAACATCGATTGCGGGCGCGCCGCCTCGGGATGCAGGACGAGCGCAACCTGGGCAAAGCTGCGATAGGGCTCGCGCACGACGAGCAGCGGCGCGCCCGTCGGGGCCTTCGCGGCGAATTTCGGCGCGATCAGGACGAGGCCGGCGCGGGTGGTCGCCAGCAGCGGCAGGTAATGCGGATTCTCCAGGAAGGTGAGATCATCCGGCCCGGCCTGGTCGAGCGGCGCCACGGCGCTGATGCGCCGCGTCGGCTCGAGCCCCTCGGCCGGCGCCGCGCCGGTGATCGAGACGATGTCGGCGACCGCCAAGGCAGCGTGCGGACGAAAGAACACGGGGTCGGTCATGCCTCGGCCGTTCGCGCCGCCCCGGAGACGGAGGGCGCCCATAAGAAAGCCGGCCGGTCCGTCGGGACCGGCCGGCGGTTGAGAGCAGCGGTCCTCAGAATGTGGTGCCGCCGGAGAAGTGGAAGAACTGCGTCTGGTCGCCCCTCGCCTTGCTGAGGACCTGGGAGAAGTCGAAGCGCAGCGGCCCGAGAGGCGAGGCCCAGAGCAGGCTGGCGCCGACGGAGGAGCGGATCGTGCTCTCGTCCAGCAGGCAGAACTGCTCGCTGGAGCACGGACCGTAGTTCTTGCCGCCATAATTGTAGAGCGTGCCGGCGTCGGCGAAGAGCGCGCCCCTCAGGCCGAGCTCACGCGGCAGGCCGAGCAGCGGGAACTGCAGTTCCACCGTGCCGCCGTAATAGGTGGTGCCGCCCAGCGAGTTGCCTTCGGTGTTGCCGCCGGCGCCGGAGATATCGCGCGGGCCGATGCCGCCGGGCGCGAAGCCGCGCACCAAGTCCGGACCGAGGTTGAACTGGTCGACAATGGCGAGCTTGTCGCCGCCCCAGCCGACCATGTAACCGCCCTGGCCGCGCACCATCAGGGTCAGGTCATCGGTGATGGGGTAGTAGTAGCGGGCGTCAACCGTGCTCTTCAGCCACTTGGCATCACCGCCGACGCCGGCGAAATCCTGCTTGAAGCTGACAAAGGTGCCTTCGCTCGGGTTCTTGATATCATCGAGCGTGCTGTAGGCCAGGGTATAGCCGACGGTCGAGACGAAGCGCGTGCCGACCAGGTCCTTGATCGCCAGCGAGGCCTCGCCGTTGGTCCAGCAGGCATTGGGATTCTTCGGATCGTACGGGATCATGTTCGGCGGGAAGCCGCAATCGTCGTACTGCGAGGGGATCGACACCTGCTGCTGGTAGCCGCTGTAGCGCACGCCGAACGAGAAGTCCTCGGTGACCGGGAAGGTTGCGCGCAACGTGCCGCCCGTCACGCGGTTGTTGTAATAGGTGTAGTCGCTCTGGTCGGTCTTCTTGGTGAAGAGGTCGAAGCCCGCGGCGATGCGCTGACCGAGGAAATAGGGCTCGGTGAAGGAGAACTGCACGCCCTGGGTGTTCTGGCCGTACTGGACCGCCACCTTCACATACTGGCCGCGGCCGAGGAAGTTGCGCTCCGACAGCGAGACCTCACCGATGAAGCCGTCCGAGGTGGAGTAGCCGCCGCCGACCGAGAACTCGCCGGTCGACTGGTCGACCACCTCGACGTCGATGATGACGCGGTCCGGCGCCGAGCCCGGCTCGTTGGTGATCTTGACGCTCTCGAAATAGCCGAGGTTGCGCAGGCGCCGGGCGGCGCGGTCGATCATCGCCTTGTTGTAGGGGTCACCTTCGGCCACGTCGAACTCGCGCCGGATGACATAGTCGCGGGTGCGGGTGTTGCCGGAGATGTTGATGCGCTCGATATAGACCTTGGCGCCCTCTTCCACGACATAGGCGATGTTGATGTTGCCGTTGGCGTCGCGCTCGCCGCGCGGGCGGACCTGGGCGAAGGGATGGCCGCTGCGCGCCAGCTCGTCGGTCATGTCCTCGACGGTCTTGTCCACGTCCTCGGCGTCATAGGCGTCGCCCGTCGAGGTGCGCATCTTGCTCTCGAGGTCGGCGGAATTGATCTCGGGCACGGTCGACTGGACCGTTGCGGCGCCGAAGGTGTGGTACTGGCCCTCGTCCACCGTGAAGGTGATGATGTAGGCGTCCTGCTTCTCGTTCAGCGTCGGCACGACCGACACGACGCGGAAGTCGGGATAGCCGCGATTGGCGTAGAAGCGCGTCAGCCGCTCCACATCGCCGGCGATGCGGTTGGGGTCATAGGTGTCGGTGGTGCGTAGCCAGCCGAAATAGCCGGATTCGACCGTCGCCATCTGCCGCTTCAGCCGCCAGTCGGAGTAGGCGTTGTTGCCGATGAAGCGGATCTCCTCGACGCCGATCTTCTCGCCTTCGTTGACGGTGAGAATGAGGTCGACGCGGTTGTTGGGCAGAGACACGGTGCGATAGGTGATCACCACGGTCGCGCGGCCGTTGGCGGCGTAATAGTCCTTCATGCGCGCGATGTCGGTCTCGACCTTCTTCGGGTCGAACGGCGTCTTCGGCTTGGATTCCATGCCGCTCTGCAGGGTGTCGCTGTTGATCTTCTTGTTCTTCTCGAAGACGACACGGTTGATGATCGGCGCCGCCGGAGCCGCCTGTGCCTGGGCAACAGCTGCGAAAACAACGGGCGCGGCTCCGAAGGCGAAGCAGAGCGCGACGAGCACAAGCGCCATACGCAGTTTCGACTTGAACAAAGCTGATGCCATGGGGCTCGTACCCTACCCTATTTCCAACGTCCGGCAGGAACTCACGCGGCAACCTGCCGGATTCGCTTCCCCTGCAGAGACGGTTCTACAGGGTTTCGAACCGCGTGCAACCGGGGCTCCAAAGAGGCCTGCCCTTTTTTGGGACAGCGTTGCCCACGCGCCACTGGCTATCCCGCGAAGGGATGGATGACGTCGTTCACCAGGGAAAACACCATCAGCATCACCACGAAGGCGAGGCCGACGCGATAGAGGAGCTCCTGGGTCGTTTCCCGCAGCGGGCGGCCCTGAATCGCCTCGATGGCGTAGAAGACGAGGTGCCCGCCGTCGAGGAGAGGGATCGGGAACAGGTTCAAGAGCCCGATCGACACCGACAGGAAGGCCGCCAGCGAGATCAGCCCGATCAGGCCGCTCGATTCGGCGACGTGCTTGGAGATCTGGGCGATCTTGACGACGCCGCCCATGTCGCGCGTGTCGCCATGGCCGGCCACCAGGCTTCCCAGGAACGAAAAGGTCTGGCTAATGATGTTTCCGACTTCCTGGGTGCCGAGCCACAGCGCCTGGAACGGATTCTGCTGCTCGCGCGCCGGCTGGATGCCGAGCTGGCCCTGCCGCACCGGGTTGGTCGCCTCCGGCGGCTGCTCCCGGAGCGTCGGCGTGACGCTCAGCGTCGCCCGCGCGCCGTTGCGGTCGATCTCGATCGGCACGGTCTTGTCGGCCAGCGGCTCGACGACGTGCGGAATGTCGGCGAAGGCAGCGATCGGCTTGCCGTCGATCGCGACGATGATATCGCCGGCCCGGATCCCCGCCTTGTCGGCAGCGCTGCCGGCGATGACGACGCCGACCTGCGAGGTAACGCTCAATTTGCCATAAACCGAGAAAAATGCGGCGAAGATTAAAATTGCGAGAATGAAGTTGGCAATCGGACCTGCCGCAACGATAGCCGCCCGCTTCCAGATCGGCTTGTGGAAGAAGCTGACCGCCCGCTCCTCCGGCGTCATCAGCTCGTTCTTCTGCACGTCGGGCATGGACGCGGCATTGGCGTCCCCGAAGAACTTGACATAGCCGCCGAGCGGCACCGCCGCTACCCGCCAGCGTGTGCCGTGCCGGTCGTTGAAGCCGAACAGCTCGGGGCCGAAACCGAGCGAGAAGGTCAGCACGCGCACGCCGCACCAGCGCCCGACGATGAAATGGCCGAGCTCGTGGAAGAAGACGATGATGGACAATACGAACAGGAACGGCACGACATAGCCGAGCGTGCTGCCTCCGAGAGTCCCGAGGCTGGCAACGAAGTTCATGGTCACGTCCTTGTCCCGATTGGCTGGCCCGATCGCGGCGGCGCCCTTGGTGCTCCGCCTATGCCAGCGCATCGTGGCGCAGCCGTGATGCGGCGCAAACAATTTTAACGATTGGTTTCATGTTTTGGTTAACACGCCGGCGCTCACCACGCCAGCAGCGCCCGGGCCGGCGCGAGGGGACTGCCCAGCATGCCGAGCACCAGGGCGACGAGCGCCGCCACCACGAAGCCGTCGAGCCGGTCCATGACGCCGCCGTGCCCGGGAATGAGATGGCTGGCGTCCTTGGTGCCGAAGCGCCGCTTCAGCGCCGATTCCAGAAGATCGCCGCCCTGCGACACCACCGCCAGCACGACGGCGAGGCCGAGCAGGACCGCCGTGGCGCCCGCTCCCGCGGCGGCGGCCACCGTCCAGCCTCCGAGCGCGCCGAACAGCGTGCCGCCGAGAAAGCCGGACCAGGTCTTCTTCGGGCTGACCCGGGGCCAGAGCTTGGGTCCGCCCAGTGTGCGCCCGGTGAAATAGGCCATGATGTCCGAGCCCCAGACCACGGCGAAGACGAACAGGGTCGCGGCAAACCCATAGGCCGCATCGGCGCGCAGCAGCACGATCGGCACCACGGCAGCCCCGGCATAGGGCACGCCCAGGGCGGCGAGGACGGCCTGCGGCCGGCCGCGCAGCAGCATGCCGACGCCGGCGGCGCCGACGGCCAGCGCCGCCACGGCGACAGCGGCCTGGCCGAGCGCCGCCGCCAGGGCCGCAGCCGCCAGAGCGGTGCCGCCGGTGGCGAGCACCGCGGGCGCACGGGTCCCGACCACCATGCCGATCCACTCGACCAGCACCGCACCGGCGGCAACGGCCCAGAACAGGGCGAAGCACCAGCCGCCCCACCACGCGGCGGCGAGGGCAGCAGCTGCCATGAGGATGCCGGAGATGGCCCGCCGGGCGAGATCGGACCAGGCCGCGTCAGCCATGCGTCCCCTGGCGGGTGCGGCCCGCTTCCAGGCCGCCGAACCGCCGCTCGCGGCCGGCATATTCGGCGAGCGCCGCCTCCAGCACCGAGCGATCGAAGTCGGGCCACAGGATCGGCAGGAAGACGAACTCGGCATAGGCCGCCTGCCACAGCAGGAAGTTGGAGAGCCGCTGCTCGCCGGAGGTGCGGATCACCAGATCCGGGTCGGGAATATCGGCGGTGTCGAGGCTCGCCGAGAGCCGCTCCGGCGTGATCTCGGCCGCCTGGAGCCGCCCCTCGGCCACGGCCTGGGCGAGGCGCCGCGCCGCCGCGGCGATCTCCTGCCGCGAGCCGTAGTTGAAGGCGACCACCAGGGTGAGGCCGGTGTTGGCGCGCGTCAGGTCCTCGGCTTCGGCCAGGAGGCCGGCGACTTCGGCATCGAGGCCTTCGCGCTCGCCGATGATGCGCACCCGGACATTGCCGGCGTGGAGCTCGGCGAGGTCGTTGCGCACGAACCGCTTCAGGAGCCCCATCAGGTCGTCGACCTCGGGCTTGGGGCGCGACCAGTTCTCCGAAGAAAAGGAGTAGAGGGTGAGATAGGCGATGCCGAGGTCCCCGGCGGCACGGACCGTGCGCCGGAGCGCCTCGACGCCGCGCCGGTGGCCCTCGAAGCGCGGCAGCATCCGCTTGGCGGCCCAGCGGCCGTTGCCGTCCATGATGATGGCGACATGGCGCGGCGTTCGCGCAAGCAGCTTGGCGCCCCGCCCCTCCATCATCTCGCTCATCGTCATGGTTGGCCCCTGCGCCCAGTCCCGCCCGAGCGAAGACTAGACCTGCATGATCTCTTTTTCCTTGCCCGCCAGGATCCTGTCGACCTCGAGGATCATGCCGTCCGTGGCCTTCTGCACCTGGTCGGCGAAGCGCTTCTCCTCGTCCTGGCTGATGCCGCCGTCCTTCTCGGCCTTCTTGAGCAGGTCGAGGCCGTCGCGCCGGACATGGCGGACGGCGACGCGCGCCGCCTCGGCATATTTATGCGCCACCTTGACCAGTTCCTTGCGGCGGTCCTGCGTCATCTCGGGGATGCGCAGGCGGATGACCTGGCCCTCGGTCTGCGGGTTGAGGCCGAGATTGGAATTCATGATCGCCTTCTCCACCGCGCCGACCATGCCGCGGTCCCAGACCTGCACGCTGATCAGCCGCGGCTCCGGCACCGAGACCGTGGCAACCTGGGAGATCGGCAGGTGCGAGCCGTAGGCGTCCACCTGGACCGGCTCCAGCAGCGCGGCCGAGGCGCGGCCCGTGCGCAGGCCGCCGAGTTCGTGCTTGAGGGCGGCGAGCGCTCCGTCCATGCGGCGCTTGACTTCGGAAAGATCGAACGAGGTGGTCATGGTGCCCTCAGTCTTCTTCACTATGCCGTGCGGAGCGTCCGGTCTACCCCAGGGGCAGGTTGGAAACCCGGCACGATCTCGGAGTTCTCCGGCAGCCTCGGCTGCCCGATCAAGCCGTGACCAGCGTACAGCTGGCTTCGCCGCGCAGCACGCTCGCGATCGAACCGGCCTGATGAATCGAGAACACGATTATCGGCAAGCTGGCCTCCCGGGCAAGGGCAAAGGCCGCCGTATCCATCACCTTCAGATCACGACGGATCACCTCGTCATGGCTGATGCGGTCGAAGCGGGTGGCCGTCGGATCCTTCTTGGGATCGGCGGTGTAGATGCCGTCGACCTGGGTCGCCTTCATCAGGACGTCGCATTCGAGCTCGGCCGCGCGCAGCGCCGCACCGGTGTCGGTGGTGAAGAACGGGTTGCCGGTGCCGCCGGCGAGCAGCACCACGCGGTCCTTGGACAGGTGCTCCATGCCCTGCTGGCGTGTGTAGGTTTCCACCACCGAGGGCATGGCGACGCCCGACATGGCGCGGGCGGGCTGACCGAGGGAGGTGAACTGCGCCTCCAGGGCGATGACGTTCATGACGGTGGCCAGCATGCCCATGGAATCGGCGGCCGGCCGCGACAGGCCCATGCCGGCGATCTGGGACCCGCGGAAGATATTGCCCCCGCCGACCACCACCGCGACCTCGACGCCGAGCTTGACCGCGGCGATGACGTCCTCGGCGATCCGCCGCACCGTCGCCCGGTCGATGCCGAAGGGCTCGGTGCCCATCAGCGCCTCGCCGGAGAGCTTGACCAGGACCCGTTTATAGGGAAGCGCCGCCATCGCCTTCTCCTTCATGTCCGACTGTTCTCGCAAAAAGGGCGGCTCGTGGCCGCCCTTCCGACTCGCTCGATACCGCTTGTCCGCCGCGGAGCTTAGCGCGTGCCCGCCTGCGCCGCCACTTCCGCGGCGAAATCGGTGGTCTCCTTCTCGATGCCCTCGCCGAGGGCGTAGCGCACGAAGCCGGCCACCTTGATGGCGCCGCCGGCCGCGCTCTCGGCCTCGCGGAGGGCTTGGCCGACCGTCTTGGCCGTGTCGAAGATGAAGGGCTGCTCGAGCAGCGTCACTTCCTTGAAATAGGTCTTGATGCCGGATTCGACGATCTTGGCGATCGCCGCCTCGGGCTTGCCCTGCTCGCGATACTTGTCGGCGAGCACGGTCTTCTCACGCTCGACCGTGGCCGGATCGACGCCGTCGGCATCGACCGCGATCGGATTGGCGGAGGCGATGTGCATGGCGACCTGCCGGGCGAGCTCGGGCAGCTTCTCGCCCTTGCCGGCCGTCTCCAGCGCCACCAGCACGCCGATCTTGCCGAGGCCGGGAACGACCGGCGAATGGACATAGCTGCCGACGACGCCCTCGCCGACACCGACGACCCTGGCGCGGCGCAGGGTCATGTTCTCGCCGATCTTGGCGACGGTCGCCGCGATCTTCTCATCCACCGTGCCGCCGCCGGGATAGGCGGCCGCCTTGATGGCCTCGACGTCGTCGCCGACGGTGAGCGCCACCTTGGCGATGGTCGCCACCATCTCCTGGAACTCCGGATTGCGGGCGACGAAGTCCGTCTCCGAATTGACCTCCACGGCCACGCCCTTGACGCCGTCGACCAGCACCGCGACCAGACCTTCGGCGGCGACACGGCCGGCCTTCTTCGCGGCCTTGGACAGGCCCTTCTTGCGCAGCCAGTCGATCGCGGCCTCGATGTCGCCGCCGACCTCGGTCAGCGCCGCCTTGCAATCCATCATGCCCGCGCCGGTCGTCTCGCGCAGTTCCTTGACCATCGCGGCGGTGATGTTCGACATGTCTCAAATCCTCGTTGGCGCCGTGCCGGCGAACCGCGCGGGGCGGGCCGCACCGGGGGCGGACAGGTGATGGGCCGCGGCACGGGCCCGGTGGACGACGGGCAGCGGCCCGGCGCTCCGGAGAGCGGCCGGGCCGATACAACCAGAAAGCCGTGGCGCGGCTGCGACGCCGCGCACGGGCTCAGGCGGTGACCAGCGTCCTGGCGAGCTCGACCCAGCCGTCGCGGGCGATGCGGCCGTTGAGCTTGAGGTCGGCGTCGACCTTGGCGACATCGGCGTCGGTCATCGCCGCGATCTGCCAATAATGCCAGAGACCGCCCTCGTTCAGCTTCTTCTCCAGCTCCGGACCGACACCCGTGAGCTTGCTGAGGTCGTCCGGCGCGCCGCGCGGGGCCGCCAGCAGCTCGAAGGCCTCGCCGGCCGGCTCCGCCGCATCGCCGGCGGCGACGGGCAGCTCCTCGACGATCGGCTCGGCTTCCTCGCCGATGTCGAGACCGGCCTCGCCATGCGCCCGCGAGATGCCGTCCAGCGCCGCGCGCGCCACCAGGTCGCAATAGAGCGACAGGGCGCGGCCGGCATCGTCGTTGGCAGGGATCGGGTAGGTGATGCCGTCCGGATCCGAGTTGGAATCCAGGATCGCCGCGACCGGGATGTTGAGCCGGCGGGCCTCCTTGATGGCGATGTCTTCCTTGTTGGTGTCGATCACGAAGATCAGGTCGGGCGTGCCGCCCATGTCCTTGATGCCGCCGAGGGAGCGCTCGAGCTTGTCCTTCTCGCGCGTCAGGTCGAGGCGCTCCTTCTTGGTGTAGCCGCCCTGGGCGCCCGTGGAGAGCAGCTCGTCGAGCTTGCGCAGGCGCTGGATCGAATTGGAGATGGTCTTCCAATTGGTCAGCGTGCCGCCGAGCCAGCGCGAATTGACATAATACTGCGCCGAGCGGCGGGCAGCGTCGGCCACCGAATCCTGCGCCTGGCGCTTGGTGCCGACGAACAGCACGCGGCCGCCGCGGGCGACGGTGTCGGACACCGCCTGCAGCGCACGATAGAAGGCCGGCACCGTCTGGGCGAGATCGATGATGTGGATGCCGTTGCGGACACCGAAGAGGTAGGAGGCCATCTTCGGGTTCCAGCGATGGGATTGATGGCCGAAATGGGCGCCGGCTTCGAGCAGCTGACGCATGGAGAAATCGGGCAGTGCCATGAGAGTTAACTCCGGTTCGAGAGCCTCCGCGGACATCCACCGTGCCGCCACACCCGAAAGGACGAAGCAAAGCACGGCACCGGAGCGGTTTCGGCCGCTTCGTCCGCGTGTGGAATGGCGCGCTCTATAAGCGCGCGGGTCGATGCTTGCAAGCGCCAAAGCGCCGCTCGCGCCGTTTTCGCCCACGGCCGGACTGCGGCCGCGTCAGGGCGCGAGGTCGTGATAGGGCAGCGTCAGCCCGAACATGCGATGCATGACGAGGTCGATGTCGCGCGGCAGGAACGGCTTCTTCAGATAGGCGTTGGCGCCGAGCTCGCGGGCCTGGTCCAGCGCATCCTGGCTCGCCGACATCAGCACGACATGCACATGCGGGTTGTAGGCGCGGAAGATGCGCAGCGTCTGCGCCCCGTCGAGGCCGGGCATGTTGAGGTCGATGAAGACGATGTCGGCCGTACGCCTGGCATAGAGCTCGAAGGCCGAGACGCCGTCGCGCGCCTCGGCGATGTCGAGGCGGAAGATCGAGCGGTCGAGCAGGCGGCGGATGATCGAGAGCGTCGTGCCGGAATCATCGACCAGCAGCACGCGGGTCGTCTGGGTGACGCGCTCATGGGTGGCGAGCACCCGCCGCACCGCCTCGGTGTCGAACGGCTTGACGAGATAGTCGTAGGCCGCGAGACGGCGCATGCGCGCGATCTGCTCGGCATCCGACGTGACGGAGATGACCGCGAAAAAGGGCATGCGCCGGGCGCCGTGCAGCCTCTCCACCACCTCGGCGCCGTTGATCTCGGGCATGGCGAGGTCGACGAAGGCGACGTCGACGCGGTTGTTCGACAGGCAGTCGAGGGCCTGCAGGCCCGTGGCCGCCTCGTGCACCGTCGTGGTGCCGCCATAGGCGAGGACCGCCTCGCGCACGAAGCGGCGCCAGAGTCCGGCATCGTCCGCCACCAGCACCGACAGGGCTTCCGCCTCGACGAAGGAGACGTCCATGGGTCTCGTCTCGGTCGCACGCGAACTCATCGAAGCCCCGTTTCGCTGCCGGCGGGATAGCGCCGCGGACCCACCCCCCGGGCGTCCGCGGCACGGCGCAGGCTGTTTGCGTCGAATCGACGGGGCCCGTCAACAGGCCGGCCCGGCCGCCGGGCCGCCCCCTCCCCGCATCCGCCGACCGCGACGCCTCAGACCTGCTGGACCGCCATCACGCCGGGAATGGCCTTGATGGCGCTGGTGATCTGCGGCGAGAGCTGGAAACGGCCGGGCAGCCGCACCTCGACCTCGCGCCGCCCCTCCTCGATCTGCAGCACGAAGGAGACCTCGGCCTCACCGCGCTGGCCGAGGCGGCGAGCCACCGAGTCCAGCGCCTGGTCGCCGCGCAGGAACACCCGGATGCCGCGCTGGTTCTTGGCCGCCGCATCGTCCAGACGCTCGGCGGTGACGATGCGTGCCCGCACGTCCTCGCCGTCCTGCGCGGCCTGCACCGTCAGCAGGACCGGCGTGCCCGGCTCGAGCAGGTCGCGATACTGCGCCAGGCCTTCGGAGAAGATCACGGATTCGAACTGCCCGGAGGCATCCGACAGCATGATGATGCCCATCTTCGAGCCGGTCTTGGTGCGCCGTTCGGAGCGCGACAGCACCGTGGCGGCGAGCCGGCCGGCCGAAGCGCCCTGCTTCACCTTCTGGGTGAACTGGACCCAGGACGGGATCTGCAGGCGGCCGAGCACGGCGGCATAGGCGTCGAGCGGATGGCCGGACAGGAAGAAGCCGACCGCGTCGAACTCGCGCTGCAGCTTGTCGGCCGGCTCCCAGGGCTCGACCGGGTTGACCTTGAGCGGCTCGGGCCGCGAGGCGCCGCCGAACATGTCGGACTGGCCGCCGGTCTTCTCCGCCTCGGCCCGCTGGGCCAGCGCCATGATCGCGTCGATCGAGGCGGCGACGCGGGCCCGGTCGGGGTCGAGCTCGTCGAAGGCGCCGGCCGCGGTGAGGCTCTCCAGCATGCGCTTGTTGACGGCGCGCGGATCGAGGCGACGGGCGAAATCGGCGAGGTCGAAGAAGGGCTCCGCGCCGCGGATCTCGATCAGGCGCTGCATCGCCGCCATGCCGACGCCCTTGACCGCCCCGAGCGCATAGCGGATGGCGCCGTCGTGCACCTCGAAATCCGGCCCGGAGCGGTTGATCGAGGGCGGCTCGACCTTGATGCCGAGGCGCCGCGCCTCCAGCCGGAATTCGGCCAGCTTGTCGGTGTTGGAGATGTCGAGCGACATCGAGGCGGCCATGAACTCGACGGGGTGGTTGGCCTTCAGCCAGGCCGTCTGGTAGGTCAGCAGCGCATAGGCGGCGGCGTGGCTCTTGTTGAACCCGTAGTCGGCGAACTTGGCGAGATAGTCGAAGATCTCGTCGGCCTTGGCCTTGGCAATGCCGCGCTCGACCGCACCGGTGACGAAACGCGCGCGCTGGGCGTCCATTTCCGCCTTGATCTTCTTGCCCATGGCGCGGCGCAGCATGTCGGCCTCGCCCAGGGTGTAGCCGGACAGGATCTGCGCGATCTGCATCACCTGTTCCTGGTAGATGATCACCCCATAGGTCTCTTCCAGCGCCGGCTTGATCTGGTCGAGCATGTAGTCGGGGTCCTCGCGCCCGTTCTTGCGGGCGTTGTAGACCGGGATGTTGGCCATCGGGCCGGGACGATAGAGCGCCACCAGGGCGATGATGTCCTCGAAGCGGTCGGCATGCATGTCGACTAGCGCTCGCCGCATGCCCTGACTTTCAACCTGGAACACGCCGACCGTCTCGCCGCGCGCCAGCATCTGGTAGGTCTTGTCGTCGTCGAGCGGCAAAGCCGCGAGGTCCAGCCCGATGCCGCGCTGGGCGATGAAGTTGACGGCGCGCTGCAGCACGGTCAGCGTCTTCAGGCCGAGGAAGTCGAACTTCACCAGCCCGGCCGGCTCCACCCATTTCATGTTGAACTGGGTGGCCGGCATCGGCATGGCGGTCTTGGGGTCGTGATAGAGCGGCACCAGCTCGGTGAGCGGCCGGTCGCCGATCACCACGCCGGCCGCGTGGGTCGAGGCGTGGCGGTAGAGACCCTCCAGCTTCTTGGCGATGGTCAGCATGCGCTCGACCACCGGATCGGCCTGCGCGGCCTCGCGCAGCTTGGGCTCGTCCTCGATCGCCTTGGCGAGGGTCACCGGGTTGGCCGGGTTCTGCGGCACCAGCTTGCACAGCTTGTCGACCTGGCCGTAGCTCATCTCAAGGACGCGGCCGACGTCGCGCATCACGCCTCTGGCCTGCAGCGAGCCGAAGGTGATGATCTGCGCCACCCGGTCCGCACCGTACTTCTCCTGGACATAGCGGATGACCTCATCGCGCCGGTCCTGGCAGAAATCGACGTCGAAGTCCGGCATCGAGATGCGTTCGGGGTTGAGGAAACGCTCGAACAGCAGGCTGAAGCGCAGGGGATCGAGGTCGGTGATGGTCAGGGCATAGGCGACGAGCGAGCCCGCGCCGGAGCCGCGGCCGGGCCCGACCGGGATGCCCTTGGACTTGGCGTGCTTGATGAAGTCCGAGACGATCAAAAAATAGCCGGGAAACTTCATCTTCTCGATGATCGAGAGCTCGAACTCCAGGCGCTGGCGATAGTCGCCCTCGCTGCGCCCGGCAGCCGTGCCGTGCGCGGCCAGGCGCGCCGCGAGCCCGTCGCCGGCCTGGCGGCGCAGCTCGCCGGCCTCGTCCACCGGCTCGGTGCCGGTACCGACGGAAAAGCGCGGCAGGATCGGCTTGCGGGTGCGAGCCCGGAAGGCGCACCGCCTGGCGATCTCCACCGTGGCGTCGACGGCCTCCGGCAGATCGGCGAAGAGCGAGCGCATCTCCGCCCGGCTCTTGAAATAGTGCTGGGGCGTCAGGCGCCGCCGCTCGGTCTCGGCGAGGATGCGGCCCTCGGCGATGGCGAGCAGCGCATCGTGCGATTCGTGGTCGGAGCGCGCGGCGAAATAGCACTCGTTGGTGGCGACCAGGGGCAGGCCCCTGGCATAGGCGAGGTCGAGCAGGAACGGCTCGAGGCGCCGCTCCTCCTCGGTGCCGTGGCGCTGGATCTCGACATAGAGGCGATCGGCGAAGGCCTGCGCCAGCAGCGCCGCGCGCTCCGCGGCCAGGGCCGGCTGGCCGTCGCGGAAGGCGACGTCGAGCGGCCCGCCGGGGCCCCCGGTCAGAGCAATCACCCCCTCGGCCCGCTCGGCCAGCACGGCGGCGGCGAGGTGCGGCTCGGCCGCGGCGCCGGCCTCGCCGTAGGCCATGGAGGAAAGCGCCATCAGATTGGCATAGCCGGCCTCGCTCTGGGCCAGCAGGATCAGGCGCGGCAGGCGGCGCAGATGCGGGAGACGGCGGTCCGGCCCCTCCTCCCGGTCGGCGAAGTCGACCGCGAGCGACACGCCGACGATCGGCTGGATGCCGGCGCCGGCAAGCTTCTCGGAGAACTCCAACGCCCCGAACAGGTTGCTGGTGTCGGTGATGGCGACGGCGGCCATGCCGTCCGCCTTGGCGAGGTCGGCGATCTTGCCGACCTTCATCGCCCCTTCCAGCAGCGAATAAGCCGACCGCACATGCAGGTGCACGAAGCCCGCGCCGACCATTTCACTCGCCCGACTCATCACCGCACCCCTTTGTCAGAGTGGCGAGCTTGCCGCCCTGGCCCCGGCAAACCAAGCCGCGACCGCGGGGCGCGGGTGTATCGTCCCCAGCCTGTAGACGAGCTGTGGATGGTTGTGGATAACTTTTGGTCAGAATCCGGTGACGAAGCCGCCCCAGACCGCGATCATGGCCAAAAACACGCCCATGGAAGCCAGCGCAGCGGCATCTTCTGCGAAACGAGCGAGCATACGATCCTCCCGATCACTGGATGTATGCATCATGTTCCATTTTTGTTCTTTGTCAAGCACCGCATCGGCGTTTCGTCGCAAAGCGTGTTCGGTTTGTTCTGAAAACGCCGCTCCAGAGGTAGCAAGCCGGCTATCGACCGCGCGTCTCAGGCCAGCTCGACAACCTTGCCGTCGCGCAGCGTGACGCGCCGGTCCATGCGGGCGGCGAGATCCATGTTGTGGGTGGCGATCAGCGCCGCAAGTCCGGAAGCGCGCACCAGCGCGGTCAACGTCGCGAACACATGGTCCGCCGTGCCGGGATCGAGATTGCCGGTCGGCTCGTCGGCCAGCAGCACCTTGGGCGCATTGGCGACGGCCCTGGCGATGGCCACGCGCTGCTGCTCGCCGCCGGAGAGCTCCGCCGGCCGGTGCGTCAGGCGCTGGCCGAGGCCGAGGAAGGCCAGGAGCTCGCCCGCCCGCTCGCGTGCCTGAGCCTTGGTGAGGCCGCGGATGAGCTGCGGCAGCATGACGTTCTCGATCGCCGAGAATTCCGGCAGGAGGTGGTGGAACTGGTAGACGAAGCCGATCCCGGTGCGCCGCAGCCGGGTACGCGCCCCGTCGTCCAGGCTGGCGGTCGGCTCGGCGCCGACATAGACGTCGCCGCCGTCGGGCTGCTCGAGCAGGCCCGCGACGTGCAGGAGCGTCGACTTGCCGACGCCCGACGGGGCGATCAGCGCCACGGACTGGCCCGCCCATACGGAGAGATCGGCGCCGCGCAGGATGTCGAGCGTGGCCTCGCCCTGGCGGTAGCGCCGTTCGACGACGTGAAGCTGCAGTGCCGGATCGGCCATCACTCGTACCTCAGCGCCTCGACCGGATCGAGCCGGGCGGCTCGCCAGGAGGGATAGAGCGTGGCGAGCACCGAGAGGATCAGCGACATCAGCACGATGGCGGTGACCTCGCCGGGGTTTATCTTGGCCGGCAGGCGCGAGAGGAAATAGAGCTCGGGCGCGAACAGCTCGGTCTGGGTGAGCCAGGACACGAACTGCCGGATCTGCTCGATCCAGGTGCACACCACCACGCCGAGCACGAAGCCGGCGAAGGTGCCGGTGGCGCCGATCGCCGTTCCGGTGATCAGGAAGATACGCATCACTGCCCCGCGCGTCGCGCCCATGGTGCGCAGGATGGCGATGTCGGAGCCCTTGTCCTTCACCAGCATGATCAGGCCGGAGATGATGTTGAGCGCGGCGATCAGGATGATCAGCATCAGGATCAGGAACATGACGTTGCGCTCCACCTCCAGGGCGGTGAAGAAGGTGACGTTGCGCTGGCGCCAGTCCGTCATCGTGATCGGGCGTCCCGCCGCCGCCTGGATGGCGTCGCGGGCCTCGTCGACCCTGTCGGGGTCGTCGACATAGATCTCGATGGCCGTGACGTCGTTGTTGCGGTTGAAATAGGCCTGCGCCTCGGCGAGCGGCATGAACACGAAGTTGGAATCGACCTCCGACATGCCGATCTCGAAGATCGCCACGATCGGGTAGACCTTGATGCGCGGCGTGGTGCCGAACACCGTCGCCGCCCCGCGCGGGGAGACCAGCGTGATGTTGTCGCCGAGGCGCAGGCCGAGCTGCTCGGCGAGGCGCGAGCCGACCATCACGCCGTGCCCGTCGTCGAACTTGTCGAGCGTGCCGTCCCTGATGCTCTGGCCGATGGAGGGCAGCTTCTCCAGGTCGGCCGCCCTGACGCCGCGCACCAGCACGCCGCCGGCGTTGAAGGGCGAGGATGCCAGCGCCTGGCCCTCGACGATCGGCACGGCGAGCTTGACGCCGGCGGCCCCGGAGATGCGCTGCGCCACCGCCTCGAAGTCGGTCAGCGGCGTCTCTGTCGGCGTCACCACGATATGGCCGTTGAAGCCGAGGATCTTGGATTGGAGCTCGACGCGGAAGCCGTTCATGACGGACATGACGATGATCAGCGTCGCCACCCCCAGCATGATGCCGACGAAGGAGAAGCCGGCGATGACGGAGATGAAGCCCTCCTTGCGCCGCGCCCTGAGATAGCGGAAGGCCATCATCCGTTCGAAACCGGAGAAAGGCGGCGTGCCGGTCGGCTCGGGCTTGTCCTGGGGTGTTGCTGCAGCGACGGCGCTCATCATTCGTCCGGCTCGGGTCTCGACCCTAAGTCAACTGGAATCGCGGCGTTTCAGCGGCGCTTTCGTGCGTCGCCGCCATCATCCCCGCGCCGGCCTGGTCGGCAAGGACCGCCGCTGCCATGCCCCTAGCCGACGTGCCGGCCGAGGATGTCGAGGGTGCGGGCCCGGGCGCATTCGGCTCCCGCGCGGTCATGGCTGCCGCCGACATCGCGGTTGAGGCCGTCGGCGGCGGTGAGCCGGACCATCTCCTGCATGACGGATCCCCCGGGTCAGAAGCGGGCCAGCACGTCGGCCGGGCTCAGGGTCTCGCGCGCGCCGGTGGCGCGATTCTTCAGCTCCACCTGCCCGGCGGCCAACCCCTTCGGCCCGACGATCACCTGCCAGGGCAGGCCGATCAGGTCCATGGCGGCGAACTTGGCGCCGGGCCGCTCCTCGGTGTCGTCGAGCAGCACCTCGACGCCCTTGGCGCCGAGCCTGGCGTAGAGTTCGGCGCAGGCCCCGTCGACCGCGGCGTCGCCGGGCTTGAGGTTGACCAGGCCGACGCGGAACGGAGCGATCGCTTCCGGCCAGATGATGCCGGCCTCGTCGTGCCCCGCCTCGATCGCGGCGGCGGCGACGCGGGTCGGGCCGATGCCGTAGGAGCCCCCATGCACGGGCACGAGCGAGCCGTCCGGCGCGGCGACGACGGCCTTCATCGGCGCGGAATATTTCGTGCCGAAATAGAAGATGTGCCCGACCTCGATGCCGCGGGCGGACACCTGCGCTTCGGCGGGAAGCGCCGCGAAGGCGGCGGCGTCGTGCTTCTCCGACGTGGCGGCATAGAGCGAGGTCCAGCGCTTGACGATGGCGTCGAGCCCGGCCTTGTCGTCGAAGTCGGTCGCCGCGTCGGGCGCCGTCATCGTGAGGTAGTCCTTGTGGCAGAACACCTCGCTCTCGCCGGTCGAGGCGAGGATGATGAACTCGTGGCTGAGATTGCCGCCGATCGGGCCGGTGTCGGCCACCATCGGGATGGCGGTGAGGCCGAGCCGGGCAAAGGTCCTGAGATAGGCCACGAACATCTTGTTGTAGGAATGCTCGGCCCCGGCCTGGTCGAGATCGAAGGAATAGGCGTCCTTCATCAGGAACTCGCGCCCGCGCATCAGGCCGAAGCGCGGACGGATCTCGTCCCGGAACTTCCACTGGATATGGTAGAGGTTCAGCGGCAGGTCCTTGTAGCTGCGCACATAGGTGCGGAAGATGTCGGTGATCATCTCCTCATTGGTCGGGCCGTAGAGCACGTCGCGCTCGTGGCGGTCCTTGATGCGCAGCATCTCCTTGCCATAGTCGTCGTAGCGCCCGCTCTCGCGCCAGAGATCGGCCGACTGGATGGTCGGCATCAGGAGCTCGATCGCGCCGGCCCGGTTCTGCTCCTCGCGGATGATGCGGTTGATCTTCTCCACCACGCGCAAACCCAGCGGCAGCAGCGCATAGATGCCGGCAGCCTCCTGACGGATCATCCCGGCACGCAGCATCAGCCGGTGGGATACGACTTCGGCCTCCTTCGGCGTCTCGCGCAGGATGGGCAGGAAATAGCGGCTGAGGCGCATGGAACAGGCTTTCGAGGCTGAAGAACGGCGGCGAGATGACCCGATCCCCGCCGAAAATACAAGCGGGAGCGGCGGTCAAAACACGGCCGCGGCGGTGGCATAGCTCTGCCCGATCCCTAGTCCAGAAAAACGATCTGCACAAATTTTCAGCAATATTATGAAATTTGAGCGACAGGCTGCGCGGGGACGTGACAACGCACAACAGATGGTCTAGCGTCCCGATCCGTTAACGGCAGGACGACCAAACGCCCGGTGTCGGGCAGCAGGAAGTCAAGGTCCAAGTCTTGGGAGGAAGCCTAGCGGCGCCGCCGGCAAAAATGCCGGGAAAGAGCAGCCTACCCGGGGTTCTCAACATCGCGATAGACGAATGAGGAATTCGGCGGGTAATTAGGTTTGAGACGTGGTCTGGTATAGAAAAGCGAGGCTTGCGAAAGCCTCGCTTTTTTCGTGCGTCCCGCATCCTCAAGCCAGGAACATGCGGAAAGCCGGATTTTCCGTTTCCTCCTCATAGGGATAGCCGAGCGAGCGCAATTGCCGCACGAAGCGCTGCCGGTCGGCGGCGGGCACCTGCAGGCCGGCGAGGACGCGACCATAGTCGGCGCCGTGGTTGCGGTAGTGGAACAAGGTGATGTTCCAGTCGGTGCCGACGGCCTCCAGGAACTTCAGAAGCGAGCCCGGCCGCTCGGGGAACTCGAAGCGCAGGATGACCTCGTCGGCGAGAGCCGGGGCGCGGCCGCCCACCATGTAGCGGATGTGCAGCTTGGCCGCCTCGTTGTCGCTGATATCGAGCACGCCGTAGCCCAGTTGCGTCAACTCGGCGACGATAGCCGGCTTCTCCGCCTTGGCGTCGCCGAGCTTGATGCCGACGAAGACATGGGCGGCGGCATTGTCGGCGTAGCGGTAGTTGAACTCGGTGATGGCCCGGTTGCCGAGGACGTTGATGAAACGCTTGTAGCTGCCGCGCTCCTCGGGAATCGTCACTCCGAGCAGAATCTCGCGCGCCTCGCCGATCTCGGCGCGCTCGGCCACGTGCCGGAGCCGGTCGAAGTTCATGTTGGCGCCGCTGTTGATCGCCACCAGCGCCCCGCTGCGTCCGGGCTGGCGGGCGGCATGGAGCTTGAGCCCGGCCAGCGACAGCGCCCCGGCGGGCTCGGCGAGCACGCGCGTGTCCTCGAAGATGTCCTTGACCGCCGCGCACATCTCGTCGGTATCGGCAAGGATCACGCCATCCAGCAGATCCTTGCACAGCTGGAAGGTCTCGGTGCCGGCCCGGCGCACCGCCACGCCGTCGGCGAACAGGCCGACCCGGTCGAGCTCGACCGGCGCGCCCGCCGCGAGCGCCGCCTGCATCGAGGCGGCGTCCACCGGCTCGACGCCGATCACCCGGGTCTGCGGCCGCAGGAACTTGACATAGGCGGCGATGCCGGCGGCCAGGCCACCGCCGCCGATCGGCACGAAGATCGCCTCGATCGGCCCGGGATGCTGGTGCAGGATCTCCATGCCGACCGTCCCCTGCCCGGCGATCACGTCGGGATCGTCGAAGGGGTGGACGAAGGTGAGCCCATGCCGGCGCTCGAGAGCGCGGGCATGGGCATGGGCCTCGTCGAACGCCTCGCCGTGCAGCACCACCCGGCCGCCGCGATGGCGCACGGCGTCGACCTTGATGGCCGGCGTCGTCACCGGCATGACGATGGTGGCGGCGATGCCGAGGCGCTGCGCCGACAGCGCCACGCCCTGCGCGTGGTTGCCGGCGGAGGCGCAGATCACGCCGGCCGCGCGGGCCGCGTCCGACAGGCGCGCCAGGCGGTTGTAGGCGCCGCGGATCTTGAAGGAGAAGATCGGCTGCAGGTCCTCGCGCTTGAGCAGGACCGACGCATCGAGGCGCTCGCCGAGGCGCACCATGCGGTCGAGAGGGGTCTGCACGGCGACGTCATAGACGCGGGCATCGAGGATCTTGCGGACGTAATCGGTCACCGGAGGCTCGCGAAGACGGGAAACAGAGCCGGCATCGGGCCGGCGCCCGCGACGCATAGGCCGATTTCGCGGAGATTTCGATCGACAAATCCGCCCGGCATGGCAGACCCTCGGCCACCGCACACCGCGGCCCGATCCCCGATGCCGGGAGCGCCAGGGCGCGGCAGGGCGGTGGCAGATGCGGGACGCAGCGACATGCACGAGACCGGGCCCTTCGACGACCGTCTCTACGCCGATCCGGCGCTGGTCGACTTCTACGACCTCGACAATGGCTGGCGCGCCGACTTCGATTTCTGCGCGACGCTGGCGGCAGGCGCCGGCTCGGTTCTCGATCTGGGCTGCGGCACCGGAGAACTGGCCGCGGCGCTGGCGCCCGGACGGCACGTCGCTGGCGTCGACCCCGCCGCCGCCATGCTCGAGGCCGCGCGGCGGCGCCCCGGGGGAGAGCGCGTGCGCTGGATCGAGGCCGATGCGCGCACCGTCCGGCTCGGGCATCGCTTCGACCGCGTGATCCTGACCGGCCACGCCTTCCAGGTCTTCCTGACGACGGCCGACCAGCGAGCGGTCCTGCGGACCATCGCCGAGCATCTGGCGCCGGACGGGCGCTTCGTCTTCGACAGCCGCAATCCACAGGCACGGGCGTGGCTCGAATGGGTGCCGGGCGAATCCCACCGCCGGCTCGACCATCCGGCACTGGGGCCCGTCGAGGCCTGGAACGACGCGGTCCACGATGCGGCCACCGGCATCGTGACCTATGAGACCCATTATCGGCTGCTGCGGGACGGACGGCATCTCTGCGCCGCCTCCAGGATCCGCTTCACGCCGCAGGCGGATCTCGCCGCGCTTCTGGACGAAGCCGGTCTCGTCGTCGAGACATGGCTCGGCGACTGGCACGGCGGCGCCTGCGGCCCCTCCTCCCCGGACTTCATCCCGATCGGGCGGCGGCGCTGACCCTCCGGGGCGGCAGGCTCAGGCGGCGTCGGCGGGCCGCAGGCGGTCGGCGAGCGCAAAGGGAGCGCCCGACAGGAACAGGTCGACATAGCGCAGCGCCTGGAAATGTCCGTTCAGCGACACGCGCGGCAGGCATTCGGCACGGGCGGCATGGGCGCCGTGAACCAGACCGCGGCGGGTGGTGACGCCGGTGCGGAAGCCCAGTTCCCGCACCATGGCGAATTCGCGGGGCCCGGCCGCTGCGGCATTGCCGACGGGATAGGCGAAGTGCTCGATCCGCCGCCCCAGCGTACGCTCGAGCACGGTCCGCCCCTCCAGGATCTCCGCCCGCGCGTCCACCGCCGGCAGCTTGGCCAGCATCGGATGGGAGCGGGTATGCGCACCGAAGGTGGCGAGCGGGTCGGCGCCGAGCGCGGCGAGCTCCGGCCAGGTCATGCACAGCTCCCGGCACGGCGCCTGCGGCGCGAATCCGGCCTGGCGCGCCAGGTCCGCGATGGCGGGATGGCGTGAGGGCTCGCCGTCCCGCAGCAGGTCGGCGTAGATCGCGGCAAAGGCCCGGCCCTTGGCCCGTGCATCGGCGGTCTCGTAGCGGCGTGGAATGCCGCCGAGCACGGCCTCGGCCGCGGCGAGGCGCCGGATCGCCTCCGCCAGCACCACCCACCACAGCACGCCGCGGCCCTCGGCGAAGTCGCTGGCGACATAGATGGTGTAGGGGCAGCCATGCCGCTGGAACACCGGCACGGCATGGAGGGCGTTGTCGCGATAGCCGTCGTCGAGCGTGAAGGCCGCGAACGGGGACCCCTCCTCCGCCGCGCCGATGCGCCGATGCGCCTCGTCCATGGTGACGAGATCGAAGCCGCGCTCCCGGACCCGTGCGATCGTGCGGTCGAGGAATTCCGGCGTCACTTCCAGATGCCGGTTCGGCGCGAAGGCTTCGCCCCGCCACGGCCGAACGTGATGCAGCATGAAGATGGCGCCGCGCCCCTTCGCCGGGGGCGGCATCCAGCGATGCGCCCCGACGAGGTGAAGGGCGTCGAGGCCGGACTTGAACACGAGCTGGCGCAGACCGGACATGGTGCCCTCCCCGCCCCAGCCTGCGGCGAAAACCGCAAGATTCAGTTAGCACCTCCCGCGAATGCGGGAGCGGCCCGCGAATGCGGGAGCGTCCCGCGAATGCGGGAGCATCCCGCGACGCCGTCCCCGGCCGTCACGCCGCGGCGAGGCCGTCCGGTCCGGCCTCGGGCGCGGCCACCGTGGCGATGTCGCGGGCGCCGAGCCGCTCCAGCACGCCGCGGGCGTCGATGCCGTCGGCGCCGGCCTCCTCGGGCACGCTGACCACCAGCGCGCTCTCGCAGGCGGCGGCGATCGGCGCCCAGATCGGTCCCTCCGGGCCGCGCAGCACGCCGCCGTCGAACACGACGGCGTCATAGGTCGAGGACAACGCCTCGAACACCACCTGCAGCCGGGCCGTCACCCCCTCGCCGTCGGCATCGGCGGAGACGGCGCGACCGCCGCCGATCAGGTGCAGACGGGAGAAACGGTCGCGCTCGATCACGTCGACGAAGGACGCCTCGCCTGCAAGGAGCTCGCCGAGGCCCGGCCGGCCGCCGGACGCCTCGCCCGGCGTGAGGTCGATCAGGACGACGCGCAGGCTTGCGGCTGCGAGCGCCCGGGCAAAGTGCGACGCGGCCGCCGAGATGCCTTCCCGCGATCCGCTGCCGGCAAAGAGGACGCTGCGGGTACCGCCCATCCGGGCGCGCAGCTGCGCCGCCAGCCGCTCGAGCTCGGTGAGACGGTCGCGCTGCGGGGTGGCATCGTGGACCGGCGGCACCTCGGCCATCGGCAGCGGCTCGACCGGCGGCGCAGGCTCGGCAGCCGGAACGGGCTCTACCGGCGCGGCGATGGCCTCGAGGCTCTGGGACGACTCGGCCTCGGCCGCAGCAGGCTCGGGCGTCGTCGCGACGGGTGCCGGCGCATCCGCCGGGAGCACAGCCGCGACGGGGTCGCCGGCGGGCTCCGGCGGCCGATAGCCGAGCGGCTCGTGCAGGCCGAGCGCCGCCTCGCCGGCGGCCGCGGGCATCGGCGGCGTCCAGAGCGGTGCAGGCACGGCCGCCTCCGCCGCAGGCTCCGGCGGGAGGTGGCGACCGGGGCCGGCGGGCGGCGGCTCGCGCGGCGACTCCGCCGGCACAGGGGCCGGCCGCAGCGGCGGGCGCTCGGCCTCGGCCGGCGGCTCGCTCGCCGGACGCTGGGTGAAAGCGCGCCCGGACATCAGTTCCGAGGCGGCCACGAGGGCCAGCGACAGCACGAGGACGGCGACGGTGACGATGAAGATGATCGGCAGCTTGCGCGGGAAATAGGGCGTCGTCGCCGGCACCGCCTGGGAGATGATGCGCCCGCCCGCCGGCATCTCGGTGAAGGAGCCGTAGGCGTTCGCCTCGCGGTAGCGCGAGAGATAGGCCTCCAGCAGGTCGCGCTGCGCCTTGGCCTCACGCTCCAGCGCGCGCAGCTGCACCTCCTGCTCGTTGGAGGAGGCGGCCTGCTGCTTCTGGCTATCGAGCTGCTGCGTCAGGGTCTCGACCCGGGACCCCGCAAGCTGCGCGTCGTTCTCCAGCGAGCGCACGGTCTTCTGGGCCTCGATGACGATCTGCTTCTGCAAGCCGGCGAGCTGGGCGTTCAGCTCCTTGATGCGGGGATGGGCGGGCAGCAGCGTCCGCGATTCCAGCGCCAGCTGGGAGCTCAGGGTGACGCGCTGCTCGATCAGGCGGCGCATCAGGTCGTTGTTGTTGACGTCGGAGACGTCGATCGGCTTGCCGGCCTTGAGCAGCCCGCGGATCAGGCTGGCCTTGGCCTGCGCCTCGGTCTGCTGGGCACGGGCGGCGGAGAGCTGGGTGTTGGCGTCGACGAGCTGCTGGGTGGTGAGCGAGGCGTTGTTCTGGGCGATGAACAGGCCGTTCTTGGTGCGATAATCCTCCACCGCGGCTTCGGCCTTGGCCACGGTCTTGCGCAGCTCGTCGATCTGGGGCGAGAGCGCCTGCGAGGCGTCGAGGGATTCGCCGCGCTTGGCGGCGCGCTGGGTCTCGATATAGAGCGCGGCTATGGTGTTGGCGGCGCGGGCCGCCAGGTCCGGGTCGCGCGAGGAGAACTCGATGGTGATGACCCGCGACTTGTCGACGGGATAGGCGGCGAGGGCCTCGAAATAGGTGTCGAGCACCCGCTCCTCCGGCGCCTTGGCGAGCGGGTCCTTGGCCAGGCCCAGCACCATCAGCACCTGCGACAGCGGGCCGACGCCCGAGGCGCCGGGGTCGAATTCGGGGTTGCCGACCAGGCCGAGCTTCTTGATCGCGGCCAGGGCGAGGTCGCGCGACATGATCACCTGCACCTGGCTGGCGACCGCCTGCTCGTCGACGACCTGCTGGTCTGCGCCCGGCTGGGCCCCGGTCGGCCGCGTGAAGGTCGATTCCTGCGCCTGCAGGAACACGCTGGCGGTCGACTTGTACTTGGCCGGAATCAGCTGCACCACGATCGCCGAGCAGACGAGGGCGATCAGGGTCGGAATCAGAATCAGCCGCCGGCGGGCCCACAGCGCCCGCGCAAGGGCGCCGAGGTCCAATTCGCCGCCGCGCTCATCGCGGGCGGCCAACGGATCGCTGGCGTCTAAGGAAGCGCGCATGACGGACCCCGGGAGCATGACCGTCCCGATCTGACAGCAACATGGTTGATGCGACGTTAATCGCGTCCCGGCCGCCGGGGCGGCGTTGGAGTTTGTTAACCATAATCGGCCTAGAAGGGACTCGATCAGAAGTTGTCAATGCGGGTCCTCTCCCATGCACCGTCCAACCGTCGGATCGCCGCTGCGCCGCAAGCCGGGCAGCACGCTGCGCCTCGCCGTGGTCGCGCTCGGCATCCTTACTGCCGGTTGCAGCTCGCCCCGCTACGCCGCCTTCCAGGACACGCCCTACACGCCCTACCGTCTCAGCTCCGGCGACAAGGTGCGGGTGCTGGTCTTCGGCCAGGACAATATCTCCAACATCTACGCGGTCGATGCGAGCGGGCGGATCTCCATGCCGCTGATCGGCGCGGTGCCGGTCTCCGGCCGCACCACCGCCCAGCTCGAGGGCGACATCGCCACGCGGCTGCAGAACGGCTATGTGCGCGAGCCGCACGTCTCGATCGAGGTGGAGCAGTATCGGCCGTTCTTCGTGCTCGGCGAGGTCAACCAGGCCGGACAGTTCCCCTACGTGAACGGGCTGACCGCCCAGACCGCGGTGGCGATCGCCGGCGGCTTCACCCCCCGCGCCCAGGAGCGCAGCGTCGAGCTCACCCGGCTCGTCGACGGGCAGGCCGTCACCGGCTTCGTGCCGATCACCTACCCCCTGCAGCCCGGCGACACGATCAAGGTCAGCGAGCGCTGGTTCTGAAGGCAGCGACGGCCACCCCTGATCGGGACGGACAGGTTCAAGTTTACGCAGTCGCCTGAACCAATCCTCAAGCATTCCGCGTCATTGTCTGCCGGCGATGCGCCCGCCGTCAGCGGCCGGGACAGGACGGAATGCGTGCCATGACCGAGTTCAATGCCCGTGCGAAATTCGGAACCCGGGCGATGATGAGCGCGCCGGCGCCGGTCGCCGACGCGCCGCCGGCGGCGCTGTCGGACCAGGCTCGCGCCATCGCCGACCGCTTCTCCGACAGGCCGATCTCGCGCAGCATGCTGAGCGGCTGGGTCCGGATCATCGAGTTCCTGGCGGTGCTGGCCATCGGCTTCGCCGTCTATCTCGGCACCATCGTGCGCGAAGACGGCAGCGATCCGCGCTACCTCATCCCGCTCGTGCTCGGCGCGCTGTTCACGATCGCCCTGATCCAGGCCGCCGACGGCTACAACACCGGCGCGTTCCGCTCCATCTTCGGGCAGATCGGCCGAATTGCCGCGGCCTGGACGCTGGTCTTCGCCGGATTCGCGGTGGCGATCTTCTTCCTCAAGCTCGGCGAGTTCTATTCGCGCCTCTGGTTCACCGCCTGGTACATTGCCGGCTTCGCATTCTTCCTGGTGTTCCGCACCGGCGTGGCGGTGCTCGTCGGGCACTGGATGCGCGACGGCCGGCTGCAACGCCGCGCCGTGATCGTCGGCGGCGGCGAGACCGCCGCCGAGCTGATCCGCTCGATGGAGGCCTCGGCCGACAAGGACGTGCAGATCTGCGGCATCTTCGACGATCGCGCCGGCGACCGCTCGCCGGCGATCGTCCAGGGCTACCCCAGGCTCGGCACCATCGCCGAGCTGGTCGCCTTCGCGCGCATCGCCAAGATCGACATGCTGATCGTGTCGCTGCCGATCACCGCGGAGAACCGGCTGCTGCAGATCCTGCGCCAGCTCTGGGTGCTGCCGGTGGATATCCGCCTCTCCGCCCACACCAACAAGCTGCGCTTCCGGCCGCGCTCCTACAGCTATATCGGCGCCGTGCCGTTCCTGGACGTGTTCGACAAGCCGATCGCCGACTGGGATTCGATCGTCAAGCGCAGCTTCGACCTCGTCTTCGCCAGCCTGGCGCTGGTGCTGCTCTCGCCGGTGCTGGCGGCCACGGCGATCGCCATCAAGCTCGATTCGAAGGGGCCGGTGCTGTTTCGCCAGAAGCGCTACGGCTTCAACAACGAGGTGATCGACGTCTTCAAGTTCCGCTCGATGTATGCGGAGAAATGCGACTACGAAGCCAAGGTGGCGGTGACCAAGGGCGACCCGCGCGTCACCCGCGTCGGGCGCTTCATCCGCAAGACCTCCATCGACGAGCTGCCGCAGCTGATCAACGTGCTGATCGGCAACCTCTCCCTGGTCGGCCCGCGTCCGCACGCGGTCGGCTCGAACACCCAGGACAAGCTGTGGGAGGCGGTGGTCGACGGCTACTTCGCCCGCCACAAGGTCAAGCCCGGCGTCACCGGCTGGGCCCAGATCAACGGCTGGCGCGGCGAGGTCGACACCTCCGAGAAGCTGCGCCGGCGCGTCGAGCACGACCTCTACTATATCGAGAACTGGTCGCCGCTGCTCGACCTGCAGATCCTCGTGCGCACGCCGCTCGCTCTCGTCAACACCGAGAACGCCTATTGATGGCGACCGCGGCGGCCCTCGGCGCGCCGGCCGCCGCGCGGCTGCGCTTCACCGTCAGCCCGGAAAGGCTGCGCCAGGCGACGCTGTGGCTGATGGTGTTCGGCGGCTCGATCACCATGGTCGAGCCCTCGCCCTACGAGCTCCTCGGCGTCCTCGCCATCCTGACCTGGGCCTGCGGCGGCCTGACGCTGAAGCGGGAGATGATCCCGGTCATCCTGCTCGTTCTCGTCTACATGATCGGCGCCACCATCACCCTGATTCCGGTGATGCACCTGCCCAAGACGGTGATGTGGACCTGCATCGGCTGGTTCCTCGCCTTCACCGGCCTGTTCTTCATGATGGTGCTGTCCGAGCGCACGGTGGAGCGCCTCGACATCCTGGTGCGCGCCTATGTCGCCACGGCGGTGATGTGCTCGCTCATCGGCGTGCTCGGCTATGCCCGGCTGCTGCCGGGCTCGGACGCGCTGCTGCTCTATTCGCGCGTCAAGTCGACGTTCCAGGACCCGAACGTCTTCGGCCCGTTCCTGGTCTTCCCAGCCCTCGTTCTGGTGCAGCGGCTCTATATCGACGGCATGGACGGGGCCGGCCGCAACGTCCTGAAGCTCCTCATCATCATGGCCGGCCTGTTCCTGTCGTTCTCGCGCGGCGCCTGGGGCCATTTCGTCGGCTCGGCGGTGCTGATGACGCTGATGACGCTGTGGTGCGCACGCTCGCGCCAGCTGCGCACCCGCGTGGTGGTGCTGTGCATCCTGGGCGCGGTCGCCCTGGCGCTGCTGATCCTGATGCTGCTCTCCTTCGATGCCGTCAGCAAGCTGTTCGCCGAGCGCGCCAGCCTGGAGCAGAACTACGACCTCGGCCAGTTCGGCCGCTTCAACCGCCACTGGCTCGGCTTCGTGCTGGCGCTCGACAAGCCGATCGGCATCGGCATGCTGCAATTCGGCCCGATGTTCGGCGAGGACACCCACAACTCCTATCTCAATGCCTTCATGTCCTACGGATGGATCGGCGGCATCGTCTGGCCGGCGATGGTGGTGTCGACGCTGTTCGTGGGCTGGAAATATTGCCTGAAGCCGGCGCCCTGGCGGCACATCTTCATCTGCGTGACTGCGACCTACCAGGTGGTGGTGCTGGAAGCCTGGATCATCGACGTCGACCATTGGCGCCATGTCTGGCTGCTGTTCGGCGCGGTCTGGGGCCTGGCCATCGCCACGGCGCGGCTGCAGCGCGGCGATCCCCGCAGCCTCGCCGAAACCGCGGCGCCAGCCCTGCGCCGGGGCCGGCGCATGCTGTAGCCGCCGGCCCGAATTTCACGCCAATGGAATGTATGAAATCGGCCGCGGTTGTCATTGCCTGTGGAATGGGCTAGTTGTCCGGCGTCGCCTTCGGGATAGAGTGCCGCGGCCGCCTGCCGCAAGCTCGCCGGCACCAGCCGAAGCCTCGATCCGTTGACCGGGAATCGTCATGAGCCGCACGCCGAGTGAAGCCGAGCCGGGGCGCATCGCGCCGCTTTCGGTGCTGCCGGTGTTCTATCGCCTCGGCGGCAAGCGTGCGTTGGTCGCCGGCGAGAGCGCCGGCACGGCCTGGAAGGCCGAGCTGCTGGCCGCGGCCGGCGCCGCGGTCGAGGTCTACGCTCCTGCCGTCTTCGACGAGCTCGCCGAGGTGCTCGCCCGCAGCGAGGGCCGCATCCGCCATGTCGCCCGGCGCTGGAGCCCGGCGGACCTCGCCGGCGCGGCGCTCGCCGTGGCGGATGCCGCTGACGAGGCGGAGGCGCAGGCCTTCCGCGACGCCGCCAAGGCCGCCGGCGTGCCGGTCAACATCGTCGACCGTCCGGCCTTCTGCGATTTCCAGTTCGGCTCGATCGTCAACCGCTCGCCCCTGGTGGTCGGCATCTCCACCGACGGGGCATCCCCGGTGTTCGCCCAGGCAATTCGTGCCCGCATCGAGACGCTGCTCCCCGACGGCTTCCGCCGCTGGGCCGAGGCGGCCAAGGCCTGGCGGCCGCTGGTGCAGTCGCTCTCCGCCTCCTTCGCCGTCCGGCGCCGGATCTGGGAGCGCTTCGCCCGCGAGGCCCTGGCCCGCCCGGGGGACGAGCCGACCGAATCGGATCGCGGGGCGCTGGTCGCCGCCGCGGCGGCGGACCGTTCCACCGTCGGCTCGGTCGTGCTGGTCGGTGCCGGTCCGGGCGATCCCGAGCTCCTGACGCTGAAGGCGGTGCGCGCCCTGCAGTCGGCCGACGTCATCCTGCACGACGACCTCGTCGCCGAGCCGGTGCTGGACTTCGCCCGGCGCGAGGCCCGGCGCATGGTGGTGGGCAAGCGCGGCCGCCGCCCCTCCTGCAAGCAGGACGACATCAACGCCCTGATGGTGTCGCTCGCGGCCGGCGGCAAGCGCGTCGTCCGCCTCAAGGGCGGGGACCCCCTGGTGTTCGGCCGGGCGGGCGAGGAGATCGCCGCCTGCCGCGCCGCCGGCATCCCGGTCGAGGTGGTGCCCGGCGTCACCGCGGCGCTCGGCGCGGCGGCACGCCTGGCGGTGTCGCTGACCCATCGCGACCATTCCAGGCGCCTGCAATTCGTCACCGCCCATTCCCGCCAGGGTCGCCTGCCCGACGACCTCGACTGGAAGGCGCTGGCCGATCCGGCGGCGACCACCGCCGTCTACATGGGCAAGGCCGTGCTGGGCGAGCTCGCGCAGAAGCTCGTCGCCGCCGGGCTCGATCCGGCGACGCCGGCGATCATCGTCGAATATGCCACGCGCGCCGAGGAGCGGATCTTCCACGCCAGCGTCGGCACCATGGCCGGCGTGCTCGCCGAGGAGGCGCTGGAAGGTCCCTGCATCATGCTGATCGGCGCGGCGCTGGCCGAAGCCAGGCCGGCCGAGGCGGCCGCGATCGTCGAAGAGGCGCTCGCCCGCGCGCAAGCGTGACCTGCCTGCAATTGTAAGCAACTGCGCCAGCCGCTACATCGGAGCGGGGCTGAGAGCAGAGCGAACCGGCATGGTCGAGATGACGAGGCATATTCAGGGTTTGACGGCCTTGCGCGCCGATCTGGTCGAACAGCGCCGGGCAGTCGTGGCCAAGCGCGGCAGCGTCGCCGCCAAATCCATCGCCACCAGCGTGGAGAACTGGCAGCGCCTGATCGAAGCGGTCGACCGGGCGATCGCCGACGAGACCGCCCGCATGCAGCAGGCCAAGGCCAAGCCGGCGGCGGCCGCCGCCGGAGGCTGACGGCGGCGCCGGATCAGCCGCTGCCCTCGCCTTCCATCATCAGCCCGGGCAAGGCGGCCGCCAACGCATCGACGGCGAGGCGGACCTTCAGCGGCAGGTGCGGCGTTTGCAGCCACACCGCGTGGCAGTCGTAGAGATAGTGCGGCTGGTCCGGCAGCAGCGCCAGCAGCGTGCCGGCCCGGATGCGCTCGCGCACGAGCCAGCCGGGAAGCCAGGCGAGCCCCATGCCGTCGGCGGCGGCATCGGCGATGGCGTCGAGGTCGTCGAGGCGCAGCCTGCCGACGGGCATGATCTCGGCCGCGGACTGGCCCTGGCGGGGGAACAGCCAGGGGCGGACGCGGCCCGAGCGGCGATAGACGATGGCCTGGTGCCGGGTGAGATCGTCAAGGGTCCGCGGGCGGCCGTGCCGATCGAGATAGGACGGCGCGGCGCACACGAGCATGCGCTGGCGCGCCAGCCGGCGGGCGACGAGCCCGCCCCGGTCCTCCAGCACGCCGGTGCGGACCGCCAGGTCGTGGCCGCTCTCCGCCAGATCCACGATCGGGTCGCCGAGCGACAGGTCGAGCTCCAACCCCGGATGCTCCCGCGCCAGCGCCATCAGCACCGGGACGACGCAACGGCGGCCGAAATGCACCGGCATGGCGACCCGCAATCTGCCGCACGGCGCGGCCAGCTGGTCGGCGGCGAGCGCATCGGCCGCATCGGCCTCGGCCAGCACCGTGCGGCAGCGCTCGTAATAGGTGCGTCCGAACTCGGTCAGGCTCTGGCGGCGCGTGGTGCGGTTGAGGAGCCGCACGCCGAGGCGCTCCTCCAGGAAGCGGACATGCTTGCCCACCATCGGCGCCGACAGGCCGAGCGCGGCGGCCGCCGCCGCGAAGGAGCCGAGATCGACGGCCCGGATGAACACCGCCATGCTCGCGAGTCGATCCATATTCGAAATCCTGCATTCCGACTGCCGTGCCAGAGATATCATTTATCGGCAGGATCCCAGGTGGCAAAGCCTATTCGGTTCCATTGCTTTGGAGTTGACGCGGATGCCACGCATGGTTCGCTTTCATGAGCACGGCGGTCCCGAGGTGCTGCGCATCGAGGAGATCGAGATGGCGGCACCCGGCCCGGGCGAGGTCCGGATCCGGGTGAAGGCGCTCGGCCTCAACCGCGCGGAGGCGCTGCTGCGGGCCGGGACCTATATCGAGACGCCCCCCCTGCCCTCCGGCCTCGGCCTGGAGGCGGCGGGGCTGGTCGAGGCGGTCGGCGCCGGCGTCGCCGGCTTCTTGCCCGGCGAGGCGGTCAGCGTCGTGCCGCCGCGGTCGATGGCGCGCTGGCCGGCCTATGGCGAGGTCGCGACCTTTCCGGCCGCGCTCGTGGTCCGGCACCCGCCGCAGCTCGGATTCGCGGCGGCGGCCGCGACCTGGATGGCCTTCCTCACCGCCTATGGTGCGCTGGTCGATATCGCCGGGCTGCGCGCGGGTGACGTCGTCGCCGTCACCGCGGCCTCGAGCAGCGTCGGCCTCGCGGCGATCCAGATCGCCAACCGTGTCGGCGCCGTGCCGGTCGCGGTGACCCGGACCGCTGCCAAGAGGGACGCCCTGCTGGCGGCCGGGGCCGGGCATGTGGTGGCGTTAGCGGAAGAGGACCTGGAGGCGCGGCTGAAAGGCATTGCCGGGCCCGAGGGCGTGCGCGTGGTGCTCGACCCCGTCGGCGGACCGATCTTCGAGCCGCTGACCGCGGCGATGGCACGGGGCGGCATCCTGATCGAATATGGCGGGCTCGCCCGAGAGCCGAGCCCTTTCCCGCTGTTCACGGTGCTGAGCAGGAGCCTGACGCTGCGCGGCTATCTCGTCCACGAGATCACCGGCGATCCCGTCCGGCTCGAACGCGCCAAGGCGTTCATCCTCGACGGTCTCGCCTCGGGCGCGCTCCGCCCGGTCATCGCCCGGACCTTCCCGTTCGACGAGATCGCCGAGGCACACCGCTTCCTCGAATCGAATGCGCAGTTCGGCAAGATCGTCGTGACGGTGTGACCGATCCTGCACCGGGATCTTCGATGCGCCGGGCCGAACGCTCTGCGACAGATCCTCCCTCAGGTCAGACGCAGAAACATTCGGCAAGCACGCGCACGCACGTGTCAAGAAAAGCAAAGCCGGCTCCTTCAGTACGAGGAAGGAACCGGCTTCGTTTTTGGCCCGTCGGGGCCGGAGCAACGTGAGGGAAACACCAATGCACGTCGCACGCAAACGCAATCGAGCAACATCCTCAACGCCTGGTAAAGGTTAATCTGTATCCACGGCCCATGCACTAATTTACAAACTATCGAAACGATTGCCTACTGGACTATTGCGCCGGGCACTCCCTGCGAGCGGCCGCGCGGCCCAACCGGAGACCTGTCCGGGATGCCGCGGCGGAGGCGAGAGACGAGCTCAGCGGCGTGTCATCGTCGTTCATGCCGAGGCCTGCATCAGGGTCCGGCAGCCTCCCGGATCATGCACGCGCAGAACGCCTATCTGCCGCTGCTCGCCTTGGTGCGCTCCGGCCAGCTCGACCTGCGCCTGATCAGGCCGAACGTATTCGCGCTCTGCGACCTCGAGCATGCGATGGAAGCCGCCGGAACGGCGGGGAGCCTTGAGCTCGTCGTCGTGACCTCGCGAGGCGCAGGGGACATGGCGGCGAACGCCCCGACGGCACCTCGCTTGGCGGGTGATTGATCCCAGCGCCGTCGCGACGATCCGCAGCCGTCAGGGATGAGACGACCAGCCCGAGGAAGATATTCACGTTATCCGGCGGTCGAAGCCGGCCAGTCGGCCGATCCGATCATGCAGGACCGTGCCCGGCTGAGGAGGAAGGATCTCTCGACGGCATTTCGGGTGAGCCCCGCAGCCGTCTCGAACTGGATCCGTGCCTCGCGCAGCCTGCCGGCCCGGAAGAGGAAGTCCCCCCTGGCGGCAGGCAGCGGCGCATAGTCGCGAAGCGCCGCGATGCCGTCGATCTCGCCGATCAACCGCAGCCCGGCCTCGGGCCCGAAGGCCATGCTGTGGGCGATCGCACGGTTGAGATCGACCACGGGCGAAGGCACGACCCGGCGCAGTCGATCGTAGAGTGCCGCGATGCCGGCCCAGTCGGTCTCCTCAGCCTTGCGGGCACGGGCATGGCAGGCGGCAATCGCGGCCTGGAGCGCATAGGCACCCTCGGCCCCGCCCAGGGCTTCCGCCTGCTTCAGCGCGGCGAAGCCCCGGCGGATCAGGAACTGGTCCCAGCGTGCGCGCTTCTGCTCGGTCAGGGGTATGAGGGTGCCGTCCGGGCCGGCCCGCGCGGAGAGACGCGATGCCTGTATCTCCATCAGCGCGAGCAGGCCGAACACTTCCGGCTCCGCCGGCATCAATCCGGCGAGGATTCGCCCCAGCCTTTGGGCTTCGGCGCAGAGCGACGGGCGGGTCAGCTCCTCGCCGGCAGTGGCGGCATAGCCTTCGTTGAAGATGAGGTAGATGACCTCGAGCACGGAGGCGAGGCGCGTGGCGCGTTCGGCGCCGCGCGGCACCTCGTAGGCGAGACCGGCCTTGCCGATCACGCGCTTGGCCCGAACGATGCGCTGGGCGATGGTGGCGTCGCTGGAGACGAAGGCGCGCGCGATCTCCTCGACCGTCAGCCCGCCGATGAGGCGCAGGGTGAGCGCCGCGCGCGCATCCGCGGACAGGACGGGATGGCAGGCCGTGAAGATCAGGCTCAGCAGCTCGTCGCCGATATCGTCGTCGATGGCGGCTTCCATCCGCTCGACCGCGATCTCGGCATCGTCGCTCAGGTCCCGCGCGAGCTCCGCGTGCTTGCGCTCGCGCATCGCGTCGCGCCGCATGCCGTCGATCGCCCTGCGCTTGGCCGCGGCCGTCAGCCAGGCGCCGGGATTGTCGGGGACGCCGGTCTTCGGCCAATCGGACAGGGCGATGACCAGAGCCTCCTGCGCCAGTTCCTCGGCGCGGTCGACATCGCACGTCAAGCGGGCCAGGCCGGCGATGAGCCTGGCCCGCTCGATCCGGAAAACCGCTTCGATCGCCCGCCGCGTCTCGTCATCCGCCATGCAGGCATTGTCGGCGAGACGCAGCGGCGAGACAAGCAGGAGGGGCGGCTCAGCGGCCGGCGAGCTTGTCCCGGGCGCGGTCGTGGATCTCGGCGACCTCCGGCGTCATTGCCTCCGCGAAATCCTCCATCCCATAGACGGGACGGATTTCGAGCTCGCTCGGGCCGGGCATCGGATTGGGGCAGCGCCTGGCCCAGGCGATAGCCTCGTCCATGTCCTTGACCTCCCAGATCCAATAGCCGGCGACCAGTTCACGGGTCTCGGCGAAGGGACCGTCGATGACCGTACGGCCGGGGCCATCGAAGGCGATCCGCTTGCCCTGCGTGGAAGGCTTCAGGCCGTCACCGCCCAGCATGATGCCGGCATTGACCAGCTCTTCATTGAACTTGCCCATCGCCGCGAGCAGCTCGGTCGAGGGCATGACACCCTTTTCGCTGTCCTCGGTCGCCTTCACGAAAACCACCACGCGCATGATCCGTCTCCTTTGTGATCGGAGGCTGTCATCAGCCTCTCGACCTCACGACGAAGGAGGGGCGTGGGAATCGACGCGCCGCTCCAGAAATTTTCGCGCGCTCATTCCCCGGAGATGCGCGAACGCCCGGCTGCGCTAGGTTCGACCGGAGCGAGGTCGTTGGAGCCGGAGGCGCGGCGCGCCCCGCAGTAATCGGTGTCGGAGCATGCGAACACACGCTCTCCGCGCGTGCTGCCGGCGATCTCGTCGAGATAGCTGGAGCGCGATCCGCACAGCGCGCAGCCGACGCTCCAACGCTGCACCTCGAAGGGATGGTCCTCGAAATCGAGGCTCTCGACGCGGGTATAGGGCGGGATGGCGTAGAGTCGGCGCTCGCGCCCGGCGCCGAACAGCGCCAGCGCGCGACCGCGGTGCAGCTTCGGATTGTCGAAGCGGGGGATCGGCGAGGGCGACGCCAGATATCGCCCGTTGACCCGCACCGGGTAGTCGTAGGCCAACGTCACCCGGCCGAAGCGGGCGATGTCCTCGTAGAGCTTCACATACATCGCCCCGTAATCGGCGAGTGCGTGCATGCGCCGCGCCGCCGGCTCGCGGGGAACCAGCTGCCGCAGCGGCTCGGGCTGCGGGACCTGCAGCACGAGAATCTGATGCTCCTCCAGCGGGGTCTCGGGTATGCGGTGGCGGGTCTGGACGATGCTCGCCTCGGGCGTGCGCTCGGTGGTCGCGATGCCGGCCACGCGGCGGAAGAAGGCGCGGATGCTGAGCGCGTTGGTCGCAGCGTCGGTGCCCTGGTCGATGACCTTCAGCACGTCGTCCGGACCGATGAGGCTCGCCGTCACCTGCAATCCGCCGGTGCCCCAGCCGGCGGGAAGCGGCATCTCGCGGCTGCCGAAGGGGACCTGGTGGCCGGGAATGCACACCGCCTTGATGATGGCCCGGCGCACCATGCGCTTGGTCTGCTCGTCGAGATAGGCGAAGGTATGGCCGCCCGCGTCCTCGTCATCGTCCGGAATCATCGGGCAACTCCTGCGGCCTTGCCGGCCAGATGGCGCGCAGCGTCTCCAGAAGCTGCTGCACGGCCTGGAAATCGACATAGTGCGGAAGCTTGAGGTGCTGGAGCAGGCCGGAGGCATCAACCCCGTCGGAATGGGCGAGCACGAATTCCTCGTCCTGCGCGGGAAACTCCGCCTCTTCCGCGAACTCGGCGCCCCGCATCGCCCGGTCGAGCAGAGCCATGGCGATGGCGCGGCGTTCGCAATGGCCGAAGCTGAGGCCGTAGCCGCGCGTGAGCTGGGGTGGACGCGCGGCATCCCCGGGGAAGCGATGCACGGTCTGGCATTCGGTGACCGCGATCTCGCCCACGCAGACGGAAAAGCCGAGCTCGGGCACATGAAGCTCCACCTCGACCTCGCCATGGCGCAGGTCGGCGATGAAGGGGTGGTTGCGGCCGAAACCGCGCATGGAGGAGTAGGCGAGACCCTGCAGAAAGCCTTCCTCGCCGCGTGCGAGGGCCTGCAACCGCACGTCACGGCGGCTCGGGAAGCTGATGGCGTCGCGGGTGACGTCGCCGGGCTCGGTGTCGTCCGGCCCCGCCAGCGCGGCCTCCAGCAGGGCGTGGTCTTCGAGCGCGCCCAGCGTCGCCGGTTCGGCCTCCGCCGTCGCCGCAGGGGCTGGACCGGGGGGCCCCTCCCCGCCCTCCGCCATCAGCGCGAAATCGAGCAGGCGGTGAGTGTAGTCGTAGGTCGGCCCCAGCAGCTGGCCGCCGGGCACGCTCTTGTGGGTGGTCGCGACGCGGCGGCGGATCAGCATGGATGGGGTATCCACCGCCTCGCTTTCGCCGAAACGCTCCAGCGTGGTGCGGAAGGCGCGCAGCAGGCAGATCGCTTCGCCGAGATCGCCCTGCGCCTGCTTGATGGCGAGTGCTGCCAGCGTCGGATCGTAGAGCGAGCCTTCGCTCATGACCCGGTCCACGGCCAGCGAGAGCTGCTCGCGCACCTGGTCGACGCCGAGCTCCGGCACGGCGGGATCGCCGCGCCGCTTGCGGGCGAGCAGCTCATGCGCGGCGGCAATGGCGGCTTCGCCGCCGGTGACGGTCGAGAGCATGGCTACTCCTGCCCGACGCTGCGCGGCAGGCCGGCGAGCCCGATGCCATCGGTCATGATCAGGTCGATGCCCAGGGGATAGCGGGCATGGTTGCGGGCCCACTCGCCCCAGAAGCCGGCCGACAGGCCGCGCGGCGCCAGCACCGCCGAGGTCTCGATCCCGGGGCCGCGCAGGGCGATGGCGGGTCCGCCCGTCAGTGCCGGCACACGCAGCAGCACCGTGGTCGAACGCTCGGGACAAGCGGGCTCGCCGGGATGGAAGTCGTCCAGTCCGGGCAGGTCGGCGGGATCGCCGATCGCCGCGATCGCGGCTTCGCGCGGGGTCGTGACGAAGCGTACCGACGCGCGATGGATGAGAAAGGCGCGCACCGGACTGCAATCGAGACCCGGCGAGAGCCAGAGGCCCGCATCCTGGTCGAGAAGCCCGAGCATCAGCCCGGACAGCGCCGGACAAAGCGGCTCCGGCGCCTGCGCGAGGGCGGGGAGCGGAACGACGCGCCCGGGAAAGGAAAGGCCCCGCAACAGGGTGCGGAAAATCGTCTGGTCGCGCAGCGCCGCTTCCGAAAGTGCGGCCGCTGGCCGGGACGCCTGCGCCGTCATGTGTCCGCTCCCTGCACCAGCATGCTGAAATCGACCTTGGTCGCCGCGGCTTCGGCGGCGGCGCGGCGGCGGCGCTCGATGATCTCCCCGGCGAGCCGCTCGACACCGTGCAGGATCGGCCGGCCGGCGCCGGTCTCTCGCTGCAGCATCGCGTCGAAGATCGCGGCGAGCGTCGCGTGACGGCGGCTGCGTCCGGCCACGTAGGCCACGCCGATCTCGCCGGTCTCGAGCTGGATCACGCAGCGCGTGACGGTCATTTCGCCGAGGTTGAACGTCATGCCGGTGCCGCCGGCGCGCGCCCGCACCATGGCGGCGCCGCGCTGGGGTTCCTTGAGCCAGGCGAAGGACGGCTTGTCGGCAATCGCGTCCCACAGCGCGTCGAGATCGGCCAGGCGCGCCAGGGCCAGGGTGGAGATCAGGCTGCGGCGGTCGGGCCGCTCGGGACGGAAGGCGGCGTCCCGTCTGCAGCGCGCCTGCGGAGAAGCGGTCGTCTCGGACACGTTCGGCGATCTCCCCGGGGATGCCTGGCGACAGCGGCGGTCGATCCGCAGCGGCGCAGCTGCGATGGTTCTAGGCGCGAACGCAGGCCGTGGCCGCAGACAAGGCCAAGGCTCGTATGAGCTTTGTGCGACGAAGCCGGGCCAGCCAGGGCCGCAGAGAGCTTCGGCATTGCCTGCGGATGGCGCCGAAGCGCACCAAACACCAATCACTGGCGCAGTGATACGCATGCGGCGACCGAGGTCTTCACCCGATTGTCACGTCCGCAAGGCACCCAGCTCGCACCGATCGTCGGCGGTGGGGAGAAGGCGCATGCGCATTCCGGTTCTCAGCATGATGTTGGCCGCCATCGCTGCATGCGTGTTCGGGATGGCATCGGGAACGGCAGCATGGGCGCAGACCACGCTGCAGGTGTTCTATGCCTATCCGAACAATTACAAGCCGGTGCTGGAACGCATCGCCGGCGAGTTCGAAGCGGCCCATCCCGACATCAAGATCTCTTTCTGGCCCCCCGCCAGCAGCTACGACACGGCGACGCCGCAGATGCTGCGCGGCGCCCTCGTCGGGCAGATCCCGGACGTGTTCTTCACCGGCCTCAACTATCTGCGCGTGCTGAAGGACCGGGACCTGCTGGTGCCGCTCGACGGCTTCGTGCAGGGACCGGCGCAGTGGAAGGCGATGGGCTATCGCGACTCGATGCTCGCCCTGGGCCGCCTCGGCGACGAGGTCTACGCCCTGCCCTTCGCCATTTCCATGCCGGTCCTCTATGTGAACGAGGATCTGGTGCGGCGCGCCGGGCTGACCGTGGCGGGTCTGCCGCAGGACTGGCGCGGCCTCGCGGAGGCAGGGCGCAGGATCGCGGCGCTCGATCCGGGCTATGTCGGCTTCTTCTTCGCCTACGACGCCTCCGGCAATTGGGGCCTGCAGCAGCTGGTCAACAGCGCCGGCGGCGAGATGGGCACGCCCGACGGCTGCCGGTTGCGCTTCGACGAAAGGCCGGGCCAATCCGCCTTCGAGACGCTGGAGACGTTCCACGCGCTGGGCATGCCCGCCTACAGCCAGGACCAGGTTCGGGCCGCCTTTGCCGCCGGCACGGTGGGCATCTATGCCGGCTCCACCTCGCAGATCGCCCGCATGGCGACGGTGGCCGCCGGCAAGTTCAGCCTGCGCATCCTGCCCCTTCCCTTGTCCGGCGAGGCCGGCCGCCTGCCGGCGGGCGGCTCGGTCGCGGCGATCACGACCAGGGATCCCGCTCTGCGCAAGGCAGCCTGGGAATTCCTGACCTTCGCGACCGGCCCGGTCAGCTCCAAGCACGTGGCGACATACACGGGCTACATGCCGGGCAACCAGAAGGCGCTGGACGATCCGGCGCTGCTCGGGCCGGCCTATGCCGAGGCGCCCAACAATCGAGCCGGCCTCGCCGCGCTCGCCGTCGGCACCGGCTGGTACAACTGGGGCGGCCCCAACGGCGTCAGGATCGTCGACGTCATCCAGGAGGCGATCAACGCGGTCGTCACCGGCCGCCGGCGCGCGGCCGAGGCGCTCCCCGCCCTCGCCGGGCAGGTCCGGCCGCTGCTTGCCGGCTGCACCCGCTGAGCCGCGCCCCGATCCACGTCCTCCACGCCGGTTGCTGCATCATGCTCCCCGCCTCCATCGCCGACCGTCTCGCCCAACCCGCTCCCGCTCCTGCGTGGACGATCCGCAACGCCCGCATCGTGACGCCGGAAGGGGTCGTCGCCGGTGCGCTCACGGTGGCGGAGGGGCGGATCGCGGCAATCGACGCGGAGCGGCGGGCGGGCGCCGGCCTCGACCTCGGCGGCGACTATCTGCTGCCAGGCTTCATCGACGTCCACACCGACAATCTGGAAAAGCACATCGTCGCCCGTCCCGGCGTGTTCTGGAATCCGGTCGCAGCCGTTCTGGCGCATGACGCGCTGACCATCGCTGCGGGCATCACCACGGTGTTCGACTCGCTGGTGGTCGGCGCGATGGGCAAGCCGGACCGGCTGAAGGCGCTGCCGATGATGGTCGAGGGTCTCGACGCCGCGCGCCGGCGCGGCCTGCTGCGCGCGGACCATCGGCTGCACCTGCGTTGCGAGGTGCCGCGCGCCGACATCGTCGAGCTGGCTTCGCCCTTCCTCCGCGATCCCCGGCTCGTCTTCGCTACCCTGATGGAGGACAGCGCGCCGCGCGATCGCGACCGCTTCCGCTTCGTGATGGGCACCCGCGGGATCACGGACGAGGCTTGCCTCGCCACCCTCGAAGAAGAGAGCAACGCCGACGGCGCCGCCAATCTCGGAGCGCGCCGCCGGGCGCTGGTCGAGGCCTTCTCCGCACGCGGCATCGCTTGCGCCAGCCATGACGACACGCGCGGCTGGCACATCGAGGAAGCGCGCGATCTCGGCATGACCATCTGCGAGTTCCCGGTGACGCCGGAGGCCATGGATGCGGCGGGCGCCGCCGGCATGACGGTGATCGCCGGGGCGCCGAACGTGGTGTTCGGCCGGTCGCACAAGGGCTTCCTGTCGATGCGCGAGCGGACGGCGGCCGGCGCGGTGCAGATCCTGTGCTCCGACTACATCCCTTCAAGCCTCCTTCGGGCGGTCTTCCTCCTCGCCGATGGCGGCATGCCGCTCGAAGCGGCGACGGCGCTGGTCAGCGCCCGGCCGGCGCAGACCTTCGGCCTCGATGATCGCGGCGCCATCGCGCCCGGGCGACGGGCGGACCTGCTCCACGTCGCGGTGATCGACGGCGAGCCGGCGCTGCGGAACGTCTGGGTGGAGGGACGCCCGGTATTCTGAGGACAGGCCCCCGATCAACCTCATCAGGGACAACGCGCAATGGCTTCGACGATCATCCTCGTCTCCGACATGCATCTGTCGCGGGCGCGTCCGTTCTTCCAGTTCAACTGGGAAATCTTCCTGCAGGCAATGCGAGCGGACCCGCCCGATCTCGTGCTGGCGGGCGGCGATGTCGCGCTCAACGCGCCGAGCCATCCCGACGACCTCGCCTATGCGCGCGAGCAGCTCGACCGCCTGCCCTGCCCCTGGCTGATGGTGCCGGGCAACCACGACGTGGGCAACAACCCGCCGCCGCCCGAGACGATCGACACGAGAGGTGAGATCACGATCTCGCAGGCGCTGCTCGACCATTATCGCAATGTCATGGGCCCGGATTTCTGGACGCGCGACATCGACGGGTGGCGGATCATCGGCCTCGACGGCCTGCTGTGCGGCTCGGGCCTCCCCGCCGAGGCGGAGCAGGCCGCTTTCCTGAAAGACGCCATGGCGGGGGCCGGCGCGCGGCCGGTGTCGCTGTTCTTCCACAAGCCGGTGTTCCGCGACGACATCGGCGAGACCGACATCTTTCAGAGCGTCTGGTATCCGCGGGCGCGCGGCCTGATCCGTCCGTACCTGGCGAGCGGACATGTGCGCCTGGTCCTGTCCGGGCACACGCACGAGGGGCGCGACGAGACCGTCGGCCCGACGCGCCATGTCTGGATACCCTCCCTCGCCTTCGTCACGGACATGCAGGGCGAGTGGCGGCCCGATCTGCGCGGCCGGCGGCGCGTGGGCTGGCTGCGGATGCGGCTGGGACTGGGGCTGGCAGAGACGATCGAGATCGTCCGCCACGAGCCCGACGAGCTTCTCATCACCGACATATCGGGCTGGATGCGCTGCGGCGGCATCCGTCACTACGAAGCCTTTACCGGCCGCCGGCGCTTTCCGGGGATGCCGGACACCGAAGCCGCCGATCGTTGACGCTTTTTCCAGCCGTCGCATCAAGGAGGAGCCGGGCCGATGAAGCTGGCGACCTACAACATTCATTTCGGCGTCGGCCGCGACGGCCGCTGCGATCTGGCCCGCGCCCTCGATGCGGTGCGGGACGTCGACATCATCGGCCTGCAGGAGGTGGACAGCCATTGGGACCGCTCGGGCAATGTCGACCAGGTCGAGCTGATCCGCGAGCTGATGCCCGAGCACGATCTCGCCTACGGCCCCGGCGTCGAGGTGGTCAAGCGTGACGCTGCGACCGGCGACGTCGTGCGCGGCAGGCGCCGCCGCTCCGGCAATGTCGTCCTGTCGCGCTATCCGATCCTGACGGCACGCAATTTCCCCTTGCCGAAATACGGCGCCGCGGGTCCCAAGCTCGACATCCAGAAGGCGCTCATCGAAGTGAGTGTCGACACGCCGCTCGGGCCGCTCCGCGTCTACAACACCCATCTCTGCCATCTCTCCGAGGAGCAGCGGGCGCTGCAGCTGGCATTCTTGCTCGACATCCACCGGCGGGCCCGCTTGGAGGGCGCGCCGCTCAGCGGCACGCATCCCAAGGACGCCAGCTTCGCGTCCGAGCCGGTGCTGGCCCCCGTGCCGGACAATGCCGTGCTGCTGGGCGATCTCAACCTGCTGCCGAGCGGACAGGCCTATGACCTCCTCGCCGGCGCCACCGGCAATCGCTGGACCCGCGTGCCGCGGCTCGGCGGCTTCGTCGATGCCTGGGTCGCCGCGGGCCGTGACGAACAGATCGGCATCGGCCAGGGAGAGATCGACGGGGCGACCAGCGGCGATCGGACGCGCCGCATCGACTATTGCTTCGTCGGCGAAAGCCTGGCCGATCGCGTCGAGGCGATCGAGGTTCGCTACGACGCCGAGGGCTCGGACCACTATCCGGTCGTCGTCACCATGGCGTGAGACCGGCGGCGACTCGCCTTCGAGGGGCACTCCATCGCGCGGCGCCCCTCAGTCGTTCAGCGAGACCACGACGTCGAGGCATTCCGACACGATCTTGCCGTGCACGTGCTGGATCGGCACGCCGCTGGCGTCCAGATTGACGCTGAGCAGCTCGACGAGCGGCTTGCTGCGCCCGATCTGCAAGGTCCGGGCTTCCTGCACCGACGGCAGCGAGGCGCGGATGTGCATGTCGTTGCGCTGCATCCTGGTGACGCCATACCGGCCGAGCGCCTCGGACACCGATCCGGTCTCGGCGATCGAGCGGCCGATGCCGGCGAACCGCGGCAGCGGATAGAAATAGGTCGTCAACGAGACCGGCTGCTCGTCGATCATCCGCAATGTCCGCACCCGGCAGACCGGGTGTCCCGTGGGCAGGGAGAGCAGCGCGGCCAGCCGCTTGTCGGCCCGTATTTCGCTGCTCGACAGCACGCGGCGCTGTGCGGTCCGTCCGGTACGCAGGATCGCGGCCGTCATGCGCGTGGCCCGGCCGATGCGGTAGCAGATCTGGCGATCCGTGACATAGGCGCCCTTGCCGTGGACGACGGTGACGAGCTCCTTCTCCCTGAGCCGCGCAATGGCACGCCGGACCGTATGGCGATGCACGTCGAAGGACGCCGCGAGCTGCCCCTCGCTGGGCAGCCACGCCCCCGGCTGCAGGCTGCCGCTGCGGATCTGCTGCTCGATGTCCTGCTGGACGCGCCGCCAGAGCGCCAGCTTCGGCAGGCCTTCGCTGCTCATCTCGCCGTCTCCGCCCGTTCACCACGATCCAAGGCCGTCTGCCGCCGCTCCCGCCGATGCTGCCGGCTGGGACGCCGGCTCGGGATCGCGGCGGCGGACATCAAGCCTAACGACGCTTCGTGACGAAACGACTGCGGTCCGCGGCGTCAGGGGAGCAGGGCCTTGACGTCGCTCGTCATGGCGGCGAGGGCCTTGTCGACGTCGGTCTGCTCGATGGCGACGTTGCGCAGATGGGTGCGCAATGTCTCGACGATCCGGGCGGCGTTGCCGCCTGGAAACGTGTACCAGCCGGTCACGGACTGCAGCGCCTCCACGGCGGCGCGCTGGTTCGGCTGCGCATAGAACGCCCCGAGATAGTCCGGGCCGCGGATCGCGATCATGTTGACCGGTGTCGTGCTCGTCATCTTCGCCAGCAGCGTCTGCATCGGAGCGCTCGCCACGAACTTCATGTAGTCCCAGGCGATCGCCTGCTTTTTCGGATCGGTCGTGAGCATCATCATGCTGCGGCCGCCGATGGGGATGCGTCCCCTGTCGGACAGGAGCGGCCAGCGCATGGTCCGGATCTCGAAATGGCCCCTGGCCTTCTCCTCGAAGGAGCTGAGATAGGTGTTCGCTTGCGTGATCACGCCGATCTGACCGGCGGCGAACGCCTGAAAGGCCTGATCCTGGCTCATGTCGACCATGCCGGTCTGGCCGAAGCGGCGAATGATGTCGAGCGCGCGGCGGCCTTCCGGCCCGTCGAAGGCGATCTTGCCGTCGTCCTCGCTCATCAGCCGGCCGCCCTGGCTGGTGATCATCGCCTGGAAGGTCCAGTTGCCGCTGGCGTTGTAGTCGAAGAAGCCGCCGGTGATCTTGTCGCCGAGCGCGTGGATCTTGCCGGCGAGCGCGAGGATGCCGTCCCAGTCGGTCGGCAGATGGTCCGGATCTCCGCCGGCGCGGCGGACGAGATCCAGGTTGAAGAACAGCGTCGGGGTCGCGCTCTCGAATGGCAGCGCATAGATCCTGTCGCCGACCTTGCAGGCATCGACGGACGCGGGCGTGAGGCCGACGGCGTTCCAGTCCTTCTCCGCCGCGATGAGGCCGTTCAGCGGCACGCCGAGGCCGCGACGGGCGAGGATGGCAATCTGGTCGTAGCTCTGGAAGGAAACATCCTGGAGCTCGCCGGTGACCGCCAGCCTGAGGGTTCGCGCCAGATGCTCGCCATGGGTCGCGACGGGGGCCATGTACGCGACGCTCACGCCCGGATGGTCGCTCTCGAAGCGGCGCCCCGCCTCCTCGAGGAACGCCTTGTAGGCCGGATTGGAAAACGAGACGGTGAGGGCGCCGCCGGCACGCGCGGCCGTCGCCGACATCGTCGCGGCAAGTCCCAGGCCTGCCGCGAGAAGGCCGGAGATGACGGCCAGGGCAGCAATCGAACTCTTCATCGGTGACGTCCTGCTGGAGGAGCTGGCGAGCGCAAGCAATCCGTTCGGTTCTGCCGCGGCCGGGCTCGCCCGGCGTGGCGCGTATCAGGCCTTGCGCGGCGGCAGGCCGAGGCGCCGGCGGACGATGTCGGTGCCCTCGACCAGGGCGCTGACCTTGCCGAAGGCGACGTCGCGCGGCAGGTGCCACATGCCGCAGTCCGAGGCCGGATGCAGCCGCTCGGGCGGCACGACGTCGACGGCGGCGCCCAGGCGCTCGGCGACGTGCTCCGGCGTCTCGACCGCCTCGCTGCCGAGGTTGAGGAGGCCGAGGACGACGTGCTTGGCGCCGCAATGGCGCAGGATGTCGGGCTGATGGCCGGGCTGCTCGTATTCGAGGCTGATGGCGTCGACGCGGTCGCAGCCCGCGATCAGTTCCAGCACGTCGGCATAGCTCTCGCTCGGCCGCTTGGCCGTGCGGTAATAGGCATAGCCGTAGCACACGTGCACCGCCACCGGCACGGCGAGGCCGCGGGTGACGCGCTCGATCGCCGCCGGGCCGAGCTGCTTGGCCAGGGAGAAGCGGGAGTGGAAGGCGGGCTCGTCGATCTGCAGCACGTCGGCGCCGGCGGCCTCCAGCGCGCGCATCTCGGCATTGAGCGCCTCCGCCAAGGCCATGATGGCCGCTTCCTCGTCGCGATAGAAATCGTCGACGAGCTTGGTGTACGAGGTGAGCGGGCCGACGACCGTCGCCTTCAACGGCCGGCGCGCATGGCGCTTGGCGAAGACCACCTCGTCGACGCTGAGCGGGCCGGGCCAGCGGATCTCGCCGACGATGCGCGGCACGCGGCTGTGCTGCCAGTCGCCGTCCTGGGCCCGGTCGGCGCGGGTCTGCGAGACGTGATCGATCTCGCTGTGTCGCGGAAGCACGCCGAGCGTGTCGACGTCGACGCCGGCGAGGCGGCCGTAGAAATAGTGATCATATGCCGGCCGCTGCGCCTCGCCGTCGGTCACGAGGTCGAGGCCGGCGCGTTCCAGATCGTAGAGCGCCAGGCGGGCCGCGTCGCGGCGAGCCTCGTCGAGGTGGGGTGGCAGGACCCGCCACGCGCTGCCGTCGACGCTTGACCGCCTGGTTCGATCGAACAGCCATTCCGGCTTGGAATAGCTGCCGACGATCTGGGTCGTGAGCGGCGCGAGCATGGTCCGCCTCCTTTCTCTCGGATTGCAAAGGTTTCGTCGCGGTGCGGCAGCGGGGCGCGGACCCCGAAGACCACCGCGGCGAGCGACATGTCGCTGTCGGTCCGCTCGACGATTGCCGACCGCATTCCATCGGTCAGGGCTCTGACGATCCGACCTTGTTGCTGCCTTGGATCGAGACAGGTGCCATCGCTTTTACCTTCAGGTCGGCGTGGAACGTTTGTGCGACACGGCCATGAGACCGCCCATGCCGCCGAGATGGCTCATTGATCTTGAGGAGTACAGACCGCGCCACTGCGACGGGTCGATGACGACCATCGAATAATTCGATATGACTTTCAGGATAATGCGATGATGCCGGCATCTCCCTCCAGCACAGGCTATCCCTCGCGGCCCATGCCGAGCCCGGCCAGCCGCCACATCGCAAGCACGCTGCCTGATCCACCGGAGAGCGGACCTGTCAGGCGATTGCCCGCTCGGCTCCGCGGATCCGCTCGAATCGCAGCCGGCGCTGCGCTCGCGCGAATCGCCGCGCATCCGATCCGGCGATCCCTGAGTCGCGGCGAGGCCTCGAGCCCTGACAGGCCCCGCCCTCTCGTCCACTCTTGAGCAATATCGGTGCGTCGCCCGGCCGAAACGGCGCCGGGATCGGACGGAATGGCTCACGTCCACCGCCTTGCCCGCCGCCGCGAAGGGCGGCCGGGACAAGTCCGTAATGCTTGGCGAGAAGGCCCCAATGGTCGGAGCGAGAGGATTCGAACCTCCGACCCCTAGTCCCCCAGACTAGTGCGCTAACCGGGCTGCGCTACGCTCCGACATCCATTGGGCGCCGATCCATTAGAAAGTTTCGGGGCGTGGCGCAAGTCCGAATGATGAGGCGCGAGGCACGAGGGCACGGCATGCCGCGCCGGGTGCCTTGCCGCCGTCGTCGTCGGCGGCTAGCTGCACGGCTCCTCGAACCGGACCGCATAGTGACGAAGCTGCTCGGGGACGCCGAGGCCGAGCTCCAGGAAGGGGCTCCGCTTGCTGGTCACTGTCATCACCTGCCCTCGACCTCCCGACCAGCCGTCATGGTCGAGATCGTTCAACCAGGCATAGCGAAGGCGAGGATTGCCGCCGCGCGGTTCGGCGGCAAGCGTGACCGTCACCTCGTCACGTCCGCTGATCGCCGCCGCGGAGATCGGCGGGGGAGCGCCGGAATCATCCGTGAACTGGAATCCGTAATTTGGCGTCGGGCGGACCCAGTCCTGGTCGATGGCCAAGGCGCCGCCATAGGGGACATGGAATCGGACGCGGATGACGGCTCCCTGACGCTTCACGGAGGTCGGCCACAGGGGCTGCCACTGCCCGGTCTGCTCCAGCGTCGCGATCGCATCCGCCAGCGCCGCCGCGAACATCACGCGCCCCGGAAGGGTGGTGTGGCTGAGATCGTGCAGCGGCGCGTAGTAGAGCGGGCATGCCAGATGAACACCGGGCGTATCGCGGGCCACCTTGTATTGCGACTGGGCCGGCCAGGTGTGATCGCCGGCATCTTCCGCCTCGTTGATCTGCACCAGCATCAGCGGCGGCATCGATGGCGCGCCGAAGGCCTGGGCGATGGCCGGGCGGATGGCGGCGGCGAACTGGCGGAGCAGCGTCTCATAGACGGGGCTGTGCGGGCCGGTCTCGCCGTGCACGAACACATAGGGTCCGAGCTCGGCCTGCCCGCCGGACTGCTCGATGACCTGGCGAGCCTGGCGCGCTGCGGTGAGGGCATTGTCCCAGCAGGTGCCGCCGGGCAGGAAGGTGCCGAGCGGCCGCGCGCCCTGCCCCGTCGTGTTCCAGAGGCGAGCCGGCCCGCCTCCGGCGAGAGCATGGGCCAGGAGCACCGCCAGGGAGGCGTTCGCCCGGGCATGGTCCTGCAGCACGCTGAGGCGGTCCATACGGGACACGTCGGCCGGCTTGGGTCCGCGCTGGGCGAAGTAATTGGCGAAGCCGAAGGCGTCGGCGGCGGGCGGCAGGCCGGCAAACGGGCTGATCGCGCCGCTGGGCGGGTTGTAGGCATTGCTCTGGCCGTCGATCGGCATGTAGCGGACGCGCGAGCCGCGCAGGTCGGGCGAGCGTGGCGCGGCTCCGCCAGCCAGAAACGCCATGGCCAGGGGTGCCAGGGCCAGGGCCGCCCGCCGTGAAACGCAGACCGTCATGCCACCATGGTCCGTTCGTCCTCTTCTGCCGGTCCCTCCGCCCCGGAGGCCGACAGGGACCATGGACGGCGTTCGGGTGAAGTCAAGACCGACCAGGCGGGAACGGGCGCCTTCGCCATCCGGCGGCACGGCGTGACTTCGCCGCAGGCGACGGGTCCCGGCGGCAGGCGCCTCGGATCGCGGCACCCGCTCCGGCCATCGTCCTTTCCGGGGGCGCCCGATCCGGCCGGCCTTTTGCCGCCTCCGGTCGGGTTCGACCCCCGTTTTGGTCAAAAACGTATCAGTCGGGGCGGCGTCCTGTGGTGGCGCGCGCCGGCGAGCGCCGCTATCGTTCATGGAAGCGAGCCCGAAAAACGCGGCCGAACAGCACCTTGGGCGACGTCGTGCGCGGCGGGCCCGCGGGAGGATCGATCATGGGACCCGACTTGGAGGTCATTCAGATCAGGCCGGGCGAGTCCTTTGCCACCAGCTCCCATGGCTATCCCTATCACACGGTGCGCTGGCATTTTCACCCCGAGTTCGAGCTCCACCTCGTGGCAGCGACCTCCGGCCGCTATTTCGTCGGCGACTTCATCGGCGAGTTCGAGCCCGGCAACCTGGTCCTGACCGGCCCCAACCTGCCGCACAACTGGATCAGCGACGTGCCGGCCGGCCAGAGGGTGCCGCTGCGCTGCCGCATCATCCAGTTCGGCGAAGGCTTCATCGCCGGCGCGGTGCAGGCCTTTCCCGAGCTGGAGGGCCTCTCGCCCCTGCTGGATCTGTCGCGCCGGGGCGTGCTGTTCGGCAAGGAGACGAGCCGGGGCGTCGCGCCGCTGATGGAGGAGATCATGCAGGCACACGGCGTCAGGCGCATCGAGCTCTTCATGATGATCCTCGGGTTGCTCAGCCGGGAGCGGGCCAAGCGGGTCCTCGCCAGCGAGAGCTACCTGCCCGATCCCTCCGGCTACATGTCGGCCGGCATCAACCAGGCGCTGGCCTATATCCGCGAGAACCTCACCCAGCCCTTCCACGAGGGGGATCTCGCCGCGATCGCGGGCCAGTCGACCGGCGCCTTCTCGCGGGCGTTCCGCCGGCACACCGGCATGTCGCTGCTGCAATATGTCAAGCGGCTGCGCATCAACCTCGCCTGCCAGATCCTGATGAGCGAGGAGCAGGCGACGATCTCGCAGATCTGCTTCGAGGTCGGCTTCAACAATCTTTCGAACTTCAACCGGCAGTTCCTGGCGGAGAAAGGCATGCCGCCATCGCAGTTCCGGCGGCTGCTGGCCGCCAATATCGCCACAGCCAGAGCGGCTTAGCGCCGAGGACCACACCGGCACGAACGGCTCGAACGACGCCGGCAGGCCCTGCCGGCGACCGACGACGCCTGCCTTTCGCTCGAACCGAGAGAACGGCGCCCGACGCCAATGTCGGACGACCGCAACAACCAGAAGGAGGAAGCCCGATGCACGAATTTTCCATGAAGCTGGCCGGCGCCGCGGTGCTGGCCCTGTCCATCCTCGGCGGCCAGCCCTCGTCGGCGATGGCCGGCGACGTCTCCGGCGCGACCGTCGCCTTCCTGATGCCGGACCAGGGCTCGACCCGCTACGAGGAGCACGACCATCCCGGCTTCGTGGCCGAGATGGGCAAGCTGTGCGCCAGTTGCAAGGTGCTGTACCTCAACGCGGACGGCGACGTCTCCAAGCAGCAGCAGCAGTTCAATTCGGTGATCGCCCAGGGCGCCAAGGTGATCGTGCTCGACCCCGTCGATTCCGCGGCGGCCGCCTCGCTGGTGCACGTGGCGCAGAGCCAGGGCGTCAAGGTGGTGGCCTATGACCGGCCGATCCCGAAGGCCAAGGCGGACTTCTACGTCTCCTTCGACAACAAGGCGATCGGCAAGGCCATTGCCGCCTCGCTGGTGGACCATCTCAAGGCGCGCAACGTCGCGGTGGAGGATGTCGGCGTGCTGCAGATCAACGGCTCGCCGACCGATGCCGCCGCCGGCCTGATCAAGGCGGGCAGCCATGACGGCCTCGCCGGGGGTTCCTACAAGACCCTCGCCGAGTTCGACACGCCCAACTGGCTGCCGACCAATGCCCAGCAATGGGCGGCGGGCCAGATCTCCCGCTTCGGCAAGAAGGTGATCGGCGTCGTGGCGGCCAACGACGGCACGGCCGGCGGCGCCATCGCCGCCTTCAAGGCGGCGGGCGTCAACCCGGTGCCGCCGGTCACCGGCAACGACGCGACCATCGCGGCGCTGCAGCTGATCATCGCCGGCGACCAGTACAACACCATCTCCAAGCCGAGCGAGATCGTCGCCGCCGCCGCGGCCAACGTCGCGGTGCAATTGCTCAAAGGGGAGACGCCGAAAGCCGAGACGACGCTCTACGATACGCCATCCCAGCTCTTCGTGCCGGCGGTGGTGACGGCGGAGAACCTCAAGGCGGAGATCATCGACAAGAAGATCCAGACGCCCGAGCAGCTGTGCACGGGACGCTATGCCGAGGGCTGCAAGAAGCTCGGCATCATCGACTGAGGTCCGGCCGGAAATACATGAATCGACGCGGGGCGCTGGCCCAATATGGCCGGGGAGGACGTGACGATTGTCGATGAACGCGCAACGCTTGCCAATCCCCTCCCCCTTGCGGGGGGGTAAGGGGTTGGGGGTCCATCAGAATTGAGCGCAACGTGCGTCACAAGGTGCCCTTTGCAGGCCGATCCACCTCATTCTGTACGACCCCCACCCCGTACCCCTCCCCGCCGCAAGTCGGATGTTTCCGACTTGCTCACTGATGAGCCCATCTCGGGAACACCCGAGATGGGTGGGGAGGGGAGAGGCCGGCGTCGCGCTCGACACGGCTATTCCCGAAGGCGTCCGGCCGCTCGTCTCCCGGCGGCCGGACAGCCGCCAGATCGGAATGGATTCGATGACTGATCCCGCCACCATCTCCGCGCCCGCCCACCGGCCCGTGCTCAGCCTTCAGGGCATCTCCAAGAATTATGGCGCCATCCACGCCCTCGCCGACATCGACATGGACATCCATCCCGGGGAGATCGTGGCGCTGGTCGGCGACAACGGCGCGGGCAAGTCGACCCTGGTCAAGATCCTGGCGGGCGCCCACCAGCCGAGCGCCGGCACCATCGCCTTCGAGGGCCGGACCGTGACGCTCGCCGATCCCGGCGCGGCGCTGCGGCTCGGCATCGCCACCGTGTTCCAGGACCTCGCCCTGTGCGAGAATCTCGACGTCGTCGCCAACATCTTCCTCGGCCGCGAGCTCGCGCCCTGGCAGCTCGACGAGGTGGCGATGGAGGTCCGCGCCTGGACGCTGCTGAACGAGCTCTCGGCGCGCATCCCGAGCGTGCGCGAGCCGGTGGCGGCGCTCTCGGGCGGGCAGCGCCAGACCGTGGCGATCGCCCGCTCCCTCCTGATGCAGCCGAAGGTGATCCTGCTCGACGAGCCGACCGCGGCCCTCGGCGTCGCCCAGACCGCCGAGGTGCTCAACCTGATCGAGCGGGTGCGCGACCGCGGCCTCGGCGTGGTGATGATCAGCCACAACATGGAGGACGTGCGCGCGGTCGCCGACCGCATCGTCGTGCTCCGGCTCGGGCGCAACAATGGCGAGTTCTCGCCGGACGCCTCCAACCAGGAGCTGGTCAGCGCCATCACCGGCGCCGCCGACAATGCCGCCAGCCGCCGCGCCGGCCGGCGCGCGGCGCGCGAGGAGGGCAGCGTGCCGAACCTGGAGGGGCGGCCATGACCTCCGCATCCGACCGCGAGACGGGCGCCAAGCACCTGCTCGACCGCCGCGACGAGCGCCTGCAGGACCGCAGCGGCGTCACAGGCGCGCTGCGCGCCTTCATCGATCGCGTGCGCGCCGGCGATCTCGGCTCGCTGCCGGTCGTGGTCGGGCTCGCGATCATCTGGACCATCTTCCAGTGGCTCAACCCGGTGTTCCTGTCGCCGAACAACCTGGTCAACCTGCTGTTCGACTGCTCGACCGTGGGCGTCATCGCGCTCGGCATCGTCTGCGTGCTGATGGTCGGCGAGATCGACCTGTCCGTCGGCTCGGTCAGCGGCCTCGCCTCCGCGCTGCTCGGCGTGCTCTGGGTGCAGCAGGACTGGCCGGTCGCGCTGGCCATCGCAGCGGCGCTCGCCGCCGGCTGCGCGATCGGCTGCCTCTATGCGGTGCTCTACAACAGGCTCGGCATGCCGAGCTTCGTGTCGACCCTGTCGGGCCTGCTCGCCGTCCTCGGGCTGCAGCTCACCATCCTGGGACCGACCGGCTCGATCAACCTGCCCTATGAATCCGCGCTGGTGAATTTCGGCCAGCTCCTGGTGATGCCGGACGCCGTGTCCTACGCCCTCGCCGCCCTGCCCGGCCTCGCGGAGCTGCTGGCCGGCTGGCGGACGGCGCGGCGCCGGCGGGCGGCGGGCCTGTCCGCGCGCTCGCCCGGCGGCCTCCTCCTGCAGGCCGTCGCCGTCACCGCGGCGCTGGAGCTCGTCGCGGGCTACCTCAACCTCGACCGCGGCGTGCCCTGGATGTTCGGCCTCTTCGTCGTCCTCGTCATGGCGATGAACTATGCGCTGAGGCGCACACAATGGGGCCGCTCGATGACCGCGGTCGGCGGCAACCGCGAGGCGGCGCGCCGGGCCGGCATCAAGGTCGGGGCGATCCATCTCAGCGCCTTCGCGCTCTGCGCCACGCTCGCAGCCGCCGGCGGCGTGCTCTCGGCCGCGCGCCTCGCCAGCGCCAGCCAGCAGGCCGGCACCGGCGACGTCAACCTCAACGCCATCGCCGCGGCGGTGATCGGCGGCACCAGCCTGTTCGGCGGGCGGGGCAGCGCCTATTCCGCCCTGCTCGGCATCATCGTCATCCAGTCCATCGCCAGCGGGCTGACGCTGCTCGATCTGTCCTCGTCGCTCCGCTACATGATCACCGGAGGCGTCCTGGCCATCGCCGTCATCGTCGACTCTCTCGCCCGCCGCTCGCGCGTTTCCCACGGCCGCGCCTGACGGGCGGCGCAGACAAGAGGGCAGAATGAGCCAAGAGTTTGCAGGCAAAGTCGCGGCCGTCACCGGCGCCGCCTCCGGCATCGGGCTCGCCTGCGCCCGGGCGATGCTGGCCGCCGGGGCGACGGTCGTGCTGATCGACCGGGCGGCGGACCGGCTGGCGGCGCTCCACGCCGAGCTTGGCGAGCGGGCGATCCCGGCGGTGGTCGACCTCGTCGATCCCGCCGGCGTCGCCGGCATGATGCCGCGCATCCTGGCGAGCGCCGGCCGGCTCGACATCTTCCACGCCAATGCCGGCGCCTATGTCGGCGGCGAGGTGGTCGCGGGCGATCCCGATGCCTGGGATCGCATGCTGAACCTCAACATCAATGCGGCGTTCCGCAGCGTGCACGCCGTGCTGCCGCATATGGTGGAGCGCCGGACCGGCGACATCATCCTCACCAGCTCCATCGCCGGCCTGGTGCCGGTGGTCTGGGAGCCGATCTACACCGCCTCCAAGCACGCGGTGCAGGCCTTCGTGCACACGCTGCGCCGGCAGGTCGCCCCGCACGGCATCCGCGTCGGCGCGGTGGCGCCCGGGCCGGTGGTCACGGCGCTGCTCGACGACTGGCCCAAGGCCAAGATGGAGGAGGCGCTCGCCGCCGGCAGCCTGATGCCGCCTGAGGCCGTAGCCGAGGCCGTGCTGTTCATGCTGAGCCGGCCACGGACCATCACCATCCGCGACCTCGTCATCCTGCCGCAGAGCCTGGACGTCTGAGGCGGCGCGCCGGTCAGCGCTGCGGCCGCTCGATGCCCGGGATGCCGACGATCGCCTCGACGAGGAAATCGATCAGCAGCCGGACGCGGGCGATGCCGGCCCGCTCCGGCACGATGAGCAGGCTCAGCGGCACCGAGGGCAGCGTGTGGTCGGGCAGGATCGCCTCGAGGCGGCCGTCGGCCAGCAGGTCGTCGACCAGCCAGCGATGGGCCGGCGCGATGCCGCGCCCGGCGATCATGGCCTCGCGCGCCGCGAGCCCGTGATCGACCCGCAGCCGTCCGGCAAAGGGCACCGCATGCTCCGCGCCGTCCGGCCCCTCCAGATGCAGGGTGTCGCTCCCGGCCACGTTCGACATGCGGATGCCTTCGTGGCCGGTGAGGTCGCGGGGGTAGGTCGGCCGGCCGCGCACGGCCAGATAGGCCGGCGCGGCCACCAGCAGGCGCCGGCTGCGGCCGAGGGCGCGGAGCTTCATCGCGCTGTCGGCGAGCGGGCCGAGGCGCAGCGCCACGTCGACGCCCTCGCGCACCAGGTCGATGCGCTCGTCGGTGAGGCTGAGGTCGATGCCGATGTGGGGATAGAGGTCCTGGAAGGCGAAGATCAGCCGGCTGACATGCAGGACCCCGATCGCCGCGGTGCAGGAGATGCGGATCGTGCCGGCCGGCGCGCCGCGCCGGTCCCGCGCCTCGTCGCCGGCCTGCTCGACCAGGCGCAGGATCTGGATGCAGTGCGCATAGTAGCGGCCGCCCTCCTCGGTCATGGCAACGCGCCTCGTGGTGCGGCTGAGCAGCGGCATGCCCACGGCGTCCTCGAGCTCGCGCAGGTGCCGCGTCACCGTCGACTGGCCGATGCCGAGCTCGCGCGCCACGGCCGAGAGGCTGCCGCGCTCGGCCACGCGGACAAAGCTGCGCATGCGTTCCAGCGTGACATCCGGCCTATCCATTTTCCGGCATGATCCTATGCATTTCCAAGATCTATCGGATCAATGCCGGACCGTCCATGTCAGGGGCCGGTTTCATCGCATCGGATCTGCCCCATGAACATCCTGCTCGTCTTCGCCCATCCCGAGCCGCGCTCGCTCAACGGCGCGCTGCGCGACATCGCCATCCGCACGCTCGAGGCCGAGGGCCACGCGGTGCGCCAGTCCGACCTCTATGCCGAGGGCTGGACCTCCGAGGTCGACCGCGCCGACTTCCCCGCGCTGGCGCCGGACGGACGGCTCATCCCCGTTGCGGCCTCCAAGCAGGCCTTCGAGGCCGGCACCCTGACCGACGACGTCAAGGCCGAGATCGACAAGCTCCTCTGGGCGGACGTCCTGATCCTGCAGTTCCCGCTCTGGTGGTTCGCCATGCCGGCGATCCTCAAGGGCTGGGTCGACCGGGTGTTCGCCTACGGCTTCGCCTATGGCGTCGGCGAGCACAGCGACAGGCGCTGGGGCGACCGCTACGGCGAGGGCACCCTGGCCGGCAAGCGCGCCATGCTGATCGTCACGGCCGGCGGCTGGGAGGAGCACTATGCGCCCCGCGGGATCAACGGGCCGATCGACGACCTCTTGTTCCCGATCCAGCACGGCATCCTCTACTATCCCGGCTACGACGTGCTGCCGCCCTTCGTCGCCTACCGGGTCGACCGCCTCGACGAGGCTGGGTTCGAGCGCGTGGCCGAAGGGCTGCGCGAGAGGATGCGGACGCTCGCCACCACGCCGCCCATTCCCTATCGGCCGCAGAACGGCGGCGACTATCTGATCCCGAGCATGGAGCTGCGCCCCGGCCTGGGCGCCCCCGGCGCGAGCGGCTTCGCGCTGCACCGGGCCGATGCGGATGCTGCGGGTTAGGTGTTTTTCGCGATATTGCTCCAGTCGCGACGCGCGCAATCCCCTCTCCCGACTGGGAGAGGGGCAGGGGTGAGGGTCTAAACGTCTCACCAGAGAAGTATTGACCCATACGACGAGCGTCAAAAATCTCGCCTTTTCCGGAAAAGTCTAGTCCCTCACCCCTGCCCCTCTCCCAGTCGGGAGAGGGGTTCTGCGCGCTACTTTGATTCAGTTACTCGCGAACGCGTGACCAATTGCTCCACCGCGCCGCCGCGTCGCGGCGACCAAGCCCCTCACAGCCCCGCCGCATCCTTCGACAGCTCGGCGCCGTCGGAGAGATCGTAGCCGAGGCGGCGGGCGGCGCTGGTGATGTGGCGGTGCATCGCCTCGCGCGCCGCGGCCGGATCGCGCGCCAGGATGGCGTCGTGGATGGCGGAATGCTCGGCGATGTTCATCCGCGCCAGGCTGCCGTCGGGGTCGGCGCGGTTGTGGCGCATGAAGCTGATGCTCTGGCGCATCTGGCCGGAGAGGAAGCCGACCACGGTGGCGATATAGGGATTGCCCGTGGCCTGGGCGACGACGCGGTGGAAGTCGAGGTCCGCGGCCACGCCGTCCACGGCCCAGTCCGCGGCGTTGCGCATGCGCTCCAGCGCTTCGGAGACGGCGGCGCGCTGCTCGCCGTCGGCGCGGCGCGCCGCCAGGCCCGCGGCGCGGATCTCGAGGATGGCGCGCAGCTCGAAGACGTTCTGGAACACCAGGCGGTCGTTCATCAGCTCGGCGTCGATGCGCAGCATCGCCGTCGCCTCGCTGCCGACCACGAAGGCGCCGACGCCCTGGCGCGACTGCACCACCCCGTCGGAGCGCAGCCGGGCGATCGCCTCGCGCACCACGTTGCGGCTGACGCCGAAGCGGTCGGCCAGCGCCTGTTCCGGCGGCAGGCGGTCGCCCTGCTTCAAGCGGCCGGCAGCGATCTCCTGGGTGATGGCGGCGGCGACCCGCGAGGGCAGCTGCGGCATCCGCCCGAGGGCGCCGATCCGCATCGGGGTTGCATCAGGCGTCATGGCTCGGCCGCAGGTCCTCGTGACGGCCGCGATACGGCCAGCCCTGCCCTGACCATGGCCCCCTCGCCCCGCCAGGAATAGCGCCAGCCCGACACGACCATGCCCGTTCTCAGAATTTTCATCCGGTACTTGTCCTACAATAGAATGGTCTGATATGCCTAGTCCATAAGAAGCCGCCGGCGGGCGTCAGCCCGGCGAGACGGCTCGAGGAGGAGGCGCCAATCCCTTGCGACGGCCGACGCGCCGGGCTCTGCCGCGCGAACCGTCGAAGTGACCCGCCGGAACCGATCACGCGCCTTTGCCGGCGCCACGCCGCGCGACCCGTGTGGCCGCGGCGCCGGCAGGACGCGCTGGACTGCGCCCGCCGGCCATTCCGGCCTCGGGCGTTCGCACGGCCTGGACACGGGAGGAAAAACCAATGAGCCTTGATCGACGCCAGTTTTCCCTGAGCCTGTTCGCGGCGGCCGCCGCCGGGGCGCTGCCGGGCGCCGCCCGCGCCGAGGGGGAGAAGACCATCGCGCTGATGTTCGACGCCTTCGATTCCGACTTCTGGATCACCGGCAATACGATCCTCAAGGCCAAGGCCAAGGCGAATGGCTGGACCACGCTGGAATCGATCTCCAACCGCGACCAGAACAAGCAGAACGACCAGGTCAAGGCGATGGTGGAGCGCAAGGTCGACGGGATCATCTTCATCCCGACCGACAACAACGCGGCGATTCCCGCCATCCGCACCGCCAATGCGGCCAATGTGCCGATCGTGTTCTTCAACCGGCCGCCGGCGCCCAACGACAACAAATACATCGCCATCCAGGCCGACAACCGCAAGATCATGCAGATCACGGTGCAGGCGCTGGTCGACATCGCCAAGAAGCAGGGCGGCAAGTACAAGGCCTGCGTGCTGATGGGCGACCTCGGCGACAACAACGCCGTGCAGCGCCGCGACGGCGCGCTCGACATCCTCGACCAGAACAAGGACCTCGTCGAGGTCGTCGCCCGCGTCGCCACCGAGTGGAACACCGACAAGGCCTTCGCCGGCCTGACCAACGCCCTGCAGGCCAACCCCGACATCAATCTCCTGGTCTCGCCCTCGGACTCCCAGGACGCGGTGATCGAGCAGGTGCTGAAGACCGCCGGCAAGTGGCACAAGACCGGCGAGGAGGGCCATGTGCTGTTCTCCGGCTTCGACGGCGACCAGAACGGCTACCGCCTGCTCAGCACCGGCTACATGGACGTCAACGGCGTGCAGAACCTGTTCTACGAGGTCGACCTCGCCTACGGCGCCTTCAAGGACATCTGGGCCGGCAAGCAGCCCGCGCAGATGCTGATCGACCCGGGCTTCGCCATCAGCCAGGCGACGCTGGAGGCCAAGCGCGAGGACATGTGGGGCTACCATGTCTGGAAGGAGAAGAATCCGTGAGCCGCGGCAAGGCCCTGCCGCCCGCGTGGCCCCGCGGGCTGCCCCCATGGCGGAGCTGAGCAGCGCCCTCGCGGACGCATCGGGCGGGACCCGTTCCCGCCCGATGCGGCTCGTGCGCAGGGTCCTGTTTTCCGACTATCTCGTGCTCTGCCTGACCCTGCTCTATGTCGCGGCGATCTGGCCGTTCGTGCCCGAGATCCTCAATCCGAGCAATCTGACGGATATCTTCCTTCAGGTCCTGCCCCTGTTCATCGCCGCCATCGGCCTGATGCTGGTGCTGATGGTGGCGCAGATCGACCTCTCCGCCACCTCGATCATGGCGACGGCGAGCGTCGTCGGCGCCTCGATCATGACCAGCCAGGACGGCTATCTCGCCGGCAGCGCCTGGGCGCCGCTCGCCGCGGTCGCCGCCTTCCTGGCGGTCGGCCTGGCGATCGGCGCGCTCAACGGCGCCTGCACCGCCCTGTTCGGCATGCCCTCCTTCCTGGTGACGCTGACGACGATGATGTTCTTCAGCGGCGCGGCCATCTGGTACACCGCCGGCCACACCAGCTCGGGATCGAGCATCGGCGCCCTGCCGCCGGCCTTCCTGGCGCTCGGCTATGGCGGCGTCCTCGGCATTCCCTATGCCGCCATCGCCACGGCCGCCATCGCCGTCGGCGTGCATCTCATGCTGTCGCGCTCCCTCTTCGGCCGCTGGCTGTTCGCGGTCGGCCTCAACCCGCAGGCGGCGGCCATCTCCGGCGTGCCGGTCCGGCGCGTGGTGATCGCCACCTTCGTGCTCTCCGGCCTGCTCTCCGCCGTCGCCGCCATCGTCTATACCGGCCGCCTGGAGGCGGGCACGCCGATCCTCGGCCAGCGCATCCTGCTCGACGTCATCGGCGCGGCTGTCATCGGCGGCGTCAGCCTGTTCGGCGGCAGCGGCAAGGTCAGCGGCGTGTTCTTCGGCGTGCTGTTCCTCAGCGTCGTCGACAACGGCCTGCAGCTCCTCGGCCTGTCGCTCTCGGCGGTCTACGCCATCAAGGGCGGGGTCATCCTGTTCGCGGCGGTGACGGACGCCGTGCGCCACCGCGTCGCTGCCCGGGGAGGATGAGGCGATGGCGGAGGTGCTGCTGCGCATCGAGAACCTCGACAAGAGCTTCTTCGGCGTGCCGGTGCTGCGCGACGTCGGCTTCGAGCTGAAGCGCGGTCATGTGCTCGGCCTCGTCGGCGAGAACGGCTCGGGCAAGTCCACGACCATGAACATCCTCGGCGGCATCCATCGCCGCGACGGCGGCCGTATCGAGCTGGAGGGGCGCGACTATGCGCCGGAGAGCTCTCGCGAAGCGCAGGCGCGCGGCATCGCCTTCATCCACCAGGAGCTCAGCCTCTTCCCCAACCTCTCGATCGAGGAGAATATCTTCCTCGATCATTTCCCGCGGCTCGGAGGCCTGCCCTTCATCGACCGGCGGCGCATGCGCGAGCGCGCCCGCGCCGCCCTCGACCTCGTCGACCTGAAAGTGGCGCCGGGAACGCCGGTGAGCCGCCTGCCCCAGGGCGAGCGGCAGCTGGTCGAGATCGTCAAGGCGCTGAGCCGCGAGGCGAAGCTGATCATCTTCGACGAGCCGACCACCTCGCTCACCGCCCGCGAATCCGAGCGCCTGTTCGGCATCATCGAGCGCCTGCGCGGCCAGGGCCTGTCGGTGATCTATATCAGCCACATCCTCGGCGACGTGCTGCGGCTGTGCGACGACATCGTGGTGCTGCGCGACGGCCAGGTGATGGCGGCCGAGCCGCGCGCCGCCTTCGCCGTCGAGCGCATGATCACGCTGATGGTCGGGCGCACCATCGACCACCTGTTCCCGGAGCGGACGACCGAGCCCGACCGCAGCCGCGCCGCGCTCGCGGTGCGCGGCCTCTCCCAGCCCGGCGTGGTCAAGGACATCGCCTTCGACCTCCACCCCGGCGAGGTGCTGGGCGTCTCCGGGCTGATGGGCGCCGGGCGCTCGGAGCTGGCGCGGATCCTGTTCGGGCTCGACGGCTACGCCGCCGGCGAGATCCTGGTGCACGGGCGCCGGCTGCCGCCGCGCTCGCCGCGCCAGGCGATGGAGCAGGGCCTGGCCTTCCTCACCGAGGACCGGCGCGGCGAGGGCCTGATGATGGAGGCCTCGATCCGCGACAACATCGTGCTGCCCTCCCTGCCCGACCATGCCGGCCCGTTCCTGCGGCTCCTCAACCCGGCCGAGCTGGGCGAGATGGCGCAGACCATGGCGGAACGGGTCAAGGTCAACGCCCGCACGCTCGACCGCACCGCGGTGCGCACGCTCTCCGGCGGCAACCAGCAGAAGGTGGTGATCGCCAAATGGCTGCTGCGCCGGCCTTCGGTGTTCATCCTGGACGAGCCGACGCGCGGCATCGACGTCGGCGCCAAGTACGAAGTGTACAAGATCATCAACCAGCTGGTCGGCGAGGGCGCGGCGGTGCTGCTGATCTCCTCGGAGATCGAGGAGCTGATCGGCATGACCGACCGGATCATGGTGATGGCGCGCGGCGAGGTTCGCGGCTTCTACGACCGGGCGCAATACCGGCGCGAGACGCTGCTGCGCGCGGCCCTGTGGGATTGAGCGCCATGCCGAACCGTCACAAGCTCGCCCTCCTCGCGCTGCGCTTCGCGCCGCTGATCCTGTTCGCTGCCCTGCTGCTCGCCTTCGGCAGCCAGTCCGACCGCTTCCTGACCTTCGCCAATTTCCGCAACATCCTGACCCAGGCCACCCATGTGGCGGTCATGGCGATCGGCATGACCTTCGTGCTGCTGGTGCGCGGGGTCGACCTCTCCGTCGGCTCGACCATGTATCTCGTCGTGGTGGTGCTCGGCCTCTATCTCCACGACCTGCCGCTGATCGTCTCGATCCCGGCCATCCTGGCGATCGGGCTCGCCTTCGGCGCGGTCAACGCCTGGTTCACCACCTATCTGAAGATCGCCGCCTTCATCACCACGCTGGCGACGCTGTTCATCGGGCGTGGCTTCGCCCTCTACCTCTCCGAGACCAGGATGGTGTTCCAAAGCGACGTGGTGCAGACGCTCGGGCGTTCCTCGGCGCTGGACGTGCCCTGGGCGATCTGGATCCTGGCGGTCGTGGCCGCCCTCGCCTGGATCGTCCTGACCCAGACCCCCTACGGCCGCCAGATCTACGCCGTCGGCGCCGACCCGGAGGCGGCGGCCAAGGCCGGCATCCGCGTCAAGCCGATCGTGTTCTCCGTGTTCTGCATCTGCGGCGTCTGCGCCGCCATCGGCGCGCTGATCTCGGTGTCGCAGGTGGGCGCCGCGGCCGCGACCTTCGGCTACCAGAAGGAATTCCCGGTGATCGCCGCCGCGGTGCTGGGGGGCACCAGCCTGTTCGGCGGGCGCGGCGGCGTCGCCGGCAGCATCTTCGGCGCCGTGCTGGTGCAGACCACCGAGAACGGCCTCGTGATGCTCAACGCCGACCCGTATCTCTATCCCCTGGTCAACAGCGCCATCATCTTTCTCGCCGCCTGGGTCGACGGCCGGCGCACCGCGATCACCGAGCGGCTCGAGCAGCGCAAGATCCGCATCGAACCCACCTGATCCCCCTCCCCACAGGACGCGACCATGACAGACCGGCCCTTCGCCGCCGCCGACCTCGAGATCCTCAAGCGCTGGGACACGCCGACCATCTGCAACGGCCTGGAGCTGGTCGTGCCCGAGCGGCGCGCCGTCGGCTTCACCGTCGAGCCGATGGTCGCGGTCGACCGCAAGCTGCCGCCGATCGTCGGCCTGGCGCGCACCGGCCTGATCCGCGCCAAGGAGCCGCCGCGCGGGCCGATCCCGCCGCGCGAGGACTGGTACGACTATGTCGCCGCCACCGACCTGCCGACGATCGCCCTGATCCAGGACATCGACGACCGGCCGGGCTACGGCGCGTTCTGGGGCGAGGTGCAGACCACCGTGCATGCCGGGCTCGGGGTCGCCGGCTGCGTCACCAACGGCTCGTTCCGCGACCTCGACATGCTGGCGCCGGGCTTCCAGATCGTCGGCGGGCGCATCGGGCCGAGCCATGCCCATGTCCACATGGTGCAGATGCGCTGCGACGTGAACGTGTTCGGCATGCTTGCCCGGCACGACGACGTCATCCATGCCGATTTCCACGGCGCAGTGGTGATCCCCGCCGAGGCCGTGCGCCGGCTGCCGGAGGCGATCGACCTGGTCTCGCGGCGCGAGAAGGTGATCCTCGACCGGGCCCGCGCGCCCGGCTTCACCAGCGCCGACATGCGCGAGGCGCTGAAGCGCGCCGGCGAGATCCACTGACGAGCGGGAGGGAGAGCAGACATGGCAGGCCCCTTGCTCCGCGTCGGCGTGATCGGCTGCGGCTTCTTCGCCGAGAACCACCTGGCCGCCTGGGCCGGCATGGAGGGCATCGTCCTGGCCGCGGTGTGCGACCTCGACGAAGCCAAGGCCCGCGCCGCGGCGCAGAAGTTCGGCGCGGCCGCAGCCTATCGCGATGCAGCCGAGATGCTGGCCAAGGAGCAGCTCGACTTCGTCGACATCGTCACCACCATGGGCTCGCACGCCGCGCTGGTCGGCCTGGCGGCGCAGCGGCGCCTGCCGATGATCGTGCAGAAGCCGCTGGCGCCGACATGGGAGGCGGCGGTCGGCATCGTCGAGACCTGCCGGGCCGCCGGCATCCCGATGATGGTGCACGAGAACACCCGCTTCCTCACCCCCGTACGCGCGGCACGCGCGGTGATCGACGGGGGCGAGATCGGCACCCCGACCTGGGCCCGCATCGCCTTCCGCACCGGCCACGACATCTATGGCAAGCAGCCCTATCTGGCGAAGGAGGAGCACTTCGTGCTGCTCGACCTCGGCGTGCACATGCTCGACGTGGCGCGCTACCTCCTCGGCGACGTCGCGCGGCTCTATTGCCAGAGCGAGAGCATCAAGCCGGGCATTGCCGGCGAGGACATGGCGACCACGGTGCTGCGCCACCAGGCCGGGGCGACCAGCGTGGTCGAGTGCAGCTATGCCAGCCCGATCCATCCCGATCCGTTCCCGCAGCTGGTGCTGCAGATCGAGGGCATGCGCGGCAGCCTGCGCGTCGATCCCGGCTACCGCATGACCGTCGCCGCCGAGGGTGCCGTGCGGGAGGTCGACGTCTCGCCGGCCCTGTTCCCGTGGTCAACGCCGCCCTGGCACGGCACGCAGGAGAGCGTGGTGCGCACCCAGGAGCACTGGGTCAAGTGCCTGCGCCAAGGCATCGAGCCGGAGACGTCGGGCACCGACAGCCTGAAGACCTACGGCCTGGTCTGGGGCGCCTATGAGTCCACCCGCAGCGGCCAGGCGGTGACGCCGCTCGACCAGCGGTGATCTCTCCTCCCTCGCCGCAACCACGGACGCTGGCATGACCGCCCCCCGCATCGGCCTCACCGCCGACCTCTTCGACAGCCGTGGACGGCCGATGTTCGGCACCGGCCCGCTCGACCTCCTCGCCCAGGCGGGCCTGACCTGGACGAGGCTGCCGCCGGACGGCGGCGCCATCGATCCGGCCGCCGTGGCTGATTTCGACGCCCTGCTGATCGGCGGCTCGCGCCTGGGCGAGGCCTCGCTGGCCCGCGACGGCGGCCGGCTGCGCATCGTGGCCCGCAACGGCGTCGGCCATGACGCGGTCGACGGCGCCGCCCTGGCCCGGCGTGGCATCCTCCTGACCAATTCGCCGGTGGCGGTGCGCCATCCCGTCGCCGCCATGGCGCTCGCCTTCATGCTGGCGCTCGGCATGCGCCTGCCGCTGAAGGCGCGCCTCGCCCGCGAGGCACGCTGGGCCGAGCGCGGCGACTTTCCCGGCACGGGCCTGCCCGGCCGCACGCTCGCCATCGTCGGCGTCGGCGGCATCGGCCGCGAGCTGGTCCGGCTGGTCCAGCCCTTCGGCATGCGCATCCTGGCGGCCGATCCCTTCGTCGCGCCCGCGCAGCTCGCCGGCCTGCCGGTCGAGCTCATGCCGCTCGAGGCAGCGCTGGCGCAGGCGGATTTCGTGGTGATCGCCTGCCTGCTGAACGAGACCACCCGCAAGCTGATCGACGCGCCGCGCCTGGCGCTCATGAAGCCGACCGCCTTCCTGATCAACGTGGCGCGCGGCCCGATCGTCGACGAGGCCGCGCTGATCGCCGCGCTGCAGGCGGGCTCGATCGCCGGCGCCGGCCTCGACGTGTTCGAGCGCGAGCCGGCCGACCCCGCCAATCCCCTGCTCGCCATGGACACCGTCATCGCCACACCCCACTCGCTGTGCTGGACCGACGGCTTTGTCGACGGCGTGGCGCGGGACGCGATCAAGGGCATCGTCGCGGCGATGCAGGGGCGGCTGCCGGACCATGTCGTCAACCCCGACGCGATCGGCCATGGCAGGGTCGGGCAATGGCTGGGAAAGTCCGCGGGCCCGGCGTGAGACCTGCCGCCGTCAGGCGGCGGAGCGGCTCTCCAGGAACACCGGCCACAGGCCGGGCGGCACGGTCAACGGAGCCGCGCGCCGGATGACGTTGCCGAGCCAGGGCATCTCGTCCGGCGGGATATCCTTGACGTGATAGAGCAGACCGGCCGTGCCGCGCGCCGCGACCTCCTTCCTGAGGTGCTTTTCGACATGCTCGACCGGGGCGACGCGCACCGGCCGGTAGCTCGCCAGCGTGTCGACGCGCGCCGGCAGCGTCCTCAGGGCGGTCGGCAACACGGCATTGCCAGCCGAGAGATAGCGGAAGCCGAGCCCCTCCAGCACCTGCAGCGCCGGCCCGGACGTGAAGTTCCAGGGCGGGACATAGCCCTCGACGCGCGAGCCCAGCATGTCCTCGAGGCGAAGCTTGCCGCCCTGCAGCTCCGCCGTCATCGTCTCGCGCGCAATGTCGGCGGGAAACTCGTCCCGCCGCGCCGGCGTGCCGCGGTTGGCATGAAGGACGCCGTGCTGGAACACGCTGAAATTGCCGTTGCGACGGATATAGGACGCCATCTCGGGCGTGAGCTTGCCCGGAATCACCGCCAGAAGGCAGTGCATGCCCCTCTCCACGAACTGGTCGAGAACGCCCATCAGCTCGTCGTAGCAGCGGTAGATGTCGTCGATCCGGTGGAACAGGCAGGCATTGCCGAGCATGGAGGATCGTTCCCGCGGTGGAGGCCTGCCGGCCCCCACCGGCGACAGCGTGTCCCGCCCTGATAGCACGCCGCACCGGCCCGCGCGAAAGGGGGCGGCAAGCCGGTCGTGCCTCGGTTTGAAGTTTCCCCGCACGCTTTTCGCGAGGGCTGCACTTCGCCGATCCGAGGCCGGGCGCGTGCCGCGGCGCCTGGAGTTCAGCCACACTCCGCCCGCCGACAAATCACGATCCCTGGGCCGCGGCGCTAGTTCCCCATCAGCTTGAGGACACGATCGAGCCCGCCAATTCGGTCACGCAGAGCCGTCCCCGCGGCATCGAGCTTCGCTGCCTCAGCAGGCCCTCCCGGCTTCCCGCTGCAAGCGAAGAGGCGTGGTCCATCCTTATCGAGCCGACGCGCGGCAGCAATCTCACGATTGCGTTGCTCGACCACTCTCGCCCGGTAGGCTGTGGCTTGCGGTAGGGTGCGAGCCCTCTGGATCTGGGCGCTCAGCCGATTTCCGTCCCTGATCACCGCAGCGATGTCCGCCTTCAGCCTCGAATAGCCGTCCCGGCACCGCGCTTCCTCGCTGGAAACTGCCGCCCCTGCTGAAGCCGAGCTACCGGAATGCACGATGGCGACGACGATGGCAGGCAAACAGACCCGTAGCTGAAAGCGCATTCGTCCCCCCAATCCGCAGCTTCCTGCCATCGTATCATGTCTGAACAGGCGCGCGCGGCCCGAGCATCGGCGAGGCGGCGCTGACCGCCACGCCGCAGGCGGGCCCGATCGTCGGCTCTGGCCTCGACGTATTCGAGCACAAGCCGGTCGACCCCGCCGATCTCCTTCTCGTCATGGACAATGTCATCGCCGCGCCGCGCTCGTCGTACTGGATCGACGGCTTCCTCGACAGCGTGGTGCGGGACGCGATCAAGGGCATCGTCGCGGCGATGCCGGGACGATGCCCGACCATGTCGTCATCGCCGCAGCGCTCGGCCTGCGAGACTTGCGGGGTGGCAGGGCCATTCGCCATGATAGGACAGCGCTATCGCGTTTCACGTCAGGAATGGCCCGGCTTTGCTCCAGGTGCGGAAGGATTTGGCACGGCAACCGACGCGGGCGGTAATCAACAACCTCGCCGCTCGGTTCGGCTTCGAAATTCACGACTGCATGCAGGATTGGGAATGGGAGGTCTCGGATCCGGATCGGATCGAAGAGTTTCTCGACGCATATGCGAGCGGAGACCTCGGCGACGACGAACGGTTCACGCTCATGGAGACGATCCTTGAGTCGCTCGAAGAGTCCGGTCGTCAACCTGAGTCCGATTCGCTCTGGGCGATGGCGCTCGAGAACCTCGAGACTCACATTCGTCTCCACGCCTCGACCGTCCTCTATTGGTCGTGCCTCGAAACTGACGATCTCGCATTGGCATGGACCGTAGCCCCGTTCTGCCGACGGATCCTCGATAACCACCGTGACCTCTTTGAAGATGACGGCTCGGCGCCGTCCTGATCATCGGCGTCGAGGCCGTCTACGCAGGGAAGGCTGATCGGCGTGGGAGACCTCTTGCCGACGGGGCTATCGGAAGCCCTTGTGCCGGCCCGTTGCCTTGCGAAGGTTTCACGACGCCTCTTCGAGCAGGCCTCCCCTACCCCGCGAACCCGAACGGCGACAGCGTCTTCACGAACTCCGAATCGCGCGGCTCCTTGCCGATCGGCGGGGCGGCGCGCTGGCCGCAGTCGGGGCGGGGGCAGAGCCGGCAATTGACGCCGATCGGGGTCGGCTCGATGGTCTTGAGGTCGATGCCGCGGCTGTAGACCAGCCGCTCCGCTGATTTGAGGTCGCAGGCGAGGCCGACGGCGAAGGCCGGCTCCGGCCGGCCCCAGGGGGTCAGGCCGCGGCGCACGGTGCGCGCGATCGAGAAATAGCGCTCGCCGTCCGGCATCTCGACCACCTGGGTCAGGATCCGCCCCGAGGCCTCGAAGGCCTTGTGCACGTTCCACAAGGGGCAGGTGCCCCCGAAGCGCGAGAAGGGAAAGCCGCCCGAGGACAGGCGCTTGGAGACGTTGCCGGCAGCATCCAGGCGGATCATGAAGAAGGAGACGCCGCGGCTCTTCGGGCGCTGCAGCGTGGTCAGCCGATGGCAGACCTGCTCGAAGCTCATCTCGAAGCGCTGGCCGATCAGGTCGATGTCGTAGCCGGTCTCCTCCGCCGCCTTGAACACCCGGGCATAGGGCATCAGCACCGCGGCGGCGACATAGTTGAGGAGGGTCAGGCGGAACAGCCGCTTCGCCCGCTCGTCGAGGAGGCCGGCGCTCGCCACCAGCGGAGCCACCGCCGCCTCGGCCTCCAGCGTCGCGAGCTGGAACGCCATCTGGAACAGCCGCGAGGACGGCTCCAGCAGTTCGGACAGGTTGAGGTTGCGGCGATGGGCGTCGAAGCTGCGCGCCAGCGCGCCCATCACCGCGCCCGGCAGCACGCGCACCCGGATGCGGTGCCGGCCCGACAGGCGCTCGGCGAGCGCCGTGTGGAACTGGCCGGGGAGCGGGGCCATGTCCTCGTGCAGGCGCTCGGCCGCGGCGTCGAGCTCGGGGAAATGATTGCGCCGCTCGGCCAGCAGGTCGCGCACCCGCTCGACGGCGATGTCGGCGCCGGCCTCGGCGGGCGGCCCCTGCCCCGCCTCGACGCTGCGCCGATGCTCGCGATAGAGGCCGTAGAGCATTTCGATCAGTTGCGCCGCATTGGGCGCATTGGCGATCAGGTCCTGGATCTCGCCCCGGCTGACGGAAACGGCGGCGAGGGCGGGATCGGCGAGGATTTCGGCAATGCCTTCCTCGGTGACGCGCTTCTCGCTCTCCATCAGCGAGCGCAGGTCGATGTCGAAGGCCGAGGCGAGGCGCAGCAGCACATTGGCGGTGAGCGGGCGCTGATTGCGCTCGATCAGGTTGAGATAGGAGATCGAGACACCGAGCCGCTCGGCCATCTCGGTCTGCGTCAGGCCGTGCTCCTGGCGGATGCGGCGCAGGCGCGCTCCGGCAAACAGCTTGCGATCATCGAACCCCGTGCTCATGTATGTCTTTTTACAATTTCACTCATGTCATGTCGATACATTTCATCACATGACACTTTCGCCTTGCCGAACTGGCTCTTAACACTCTGCGCTGTCGAACTTTTCCGTTAGGGTTGCCGTTGTCAATCACACGGGCGGCGGCCACGCCGTCGCGAGACAGCGAGACGCATCATGACCGAGTCCACCTTCCAGAGCCTCGTGCCCGGCGCCCCTGCCGGCCGCTTCGACGGCATCGCGCGCAGCTACGGCGCCGCCGATGTCGAGCGCCTGCGCGGCTCGGTCGCCGTTGCGCACACGCTGTCCGAGCGCGGGGCCAACCGGCTGTGGCGCTCGCTGCACGAGACGCCCTATGTCAACGCGCTCGGGGCCGTCACCGGCAACCAGGCCATGCAGATGGTCCGCGCCGGCCTGCAGGCGATCTACCTCTCCGGCTGGCAGGTGGCGGCCGACGCCAACCTCGCCGGGGCGATGTATCCGGACCAGAGCCTCTATCCCGCCAATTCCGGGCCGGAGCTGTGCCGGCGCATCAACAAGGCGCTGCAGCGCGCCGACCAGATCGAGCATGCCGAGGGCGGCGCCGGGCGCGACTGGTTCGCCCCCATCGTCGCCGACGCCGAGGCCGGCTTCGGTGGGCCGCTCAACGCCTTCGAGATCATGAAGGCCTATATCGAGGCCGGCGCCGCGGGCGTGCATTTCGAGGATCAGCTCGCCTCGGAGAAGAAATGCGGCCATCTCGGCGGCAAGGTGCTGATCCCGACCGCGGCGCACGAGCGCAATCTCAACGCCGCGCGCCTCGCCGCCGACGTCTGCGGCGTGCCGACCCTGGTCGTCGCCCGCACCGATGCCGAGAGCGCCCGGCTGATCACCTCCGACATCGACGAGCGCGACCGGCCCTTCATCGAGCCGGACGAGCGCACGCCGGAGGGCTTCTACCGCCTGAAGGAGGGCACCGGGCTCGACCATTGCATCGCCAGGGGGCTCGCCTATGCCTCCTGCGCCGACCTGCTGTGGTGGGAGACCTCGCATCCCGACCTCGACGATGCTCGGGCCTTCGCCGAGGCGATCCAGAAGCAGCATCCCGGCAAGCTGATGGCGTACAATTGCTCGCCCTCCTTCAACTGGAAGGCGAAGCTCTCGCCCGAGACCATCGCCAAATTCCAGCGCGAGCTCGGCGCCATGGGCTACAAGTTCCAGTTCGTCACCCTGGCGGGCTTCCACGCCCTCAACCACGGCATGTTCGAGCTGGCGCGCGGCTATCGCGACCGCGGCATGGCGGCCTATTCGGAGCTGCAGCAGGCCGAGTTCGCCGCCGAGGCGCACGGCTATACCGCGACCAAGCACCAGCGCGAGGTCGGCACCGGCTATTTCGACGCGGTGAGTCTCGCCATCGGCGGCGGCGCCTCGTCGACGACAGCCATGCGCGATTCCACCGAGGCGGCCCAGTTCGCCAAGCCGCACGCCATCGCCGCCGAGTAAACGAGAGGAGAGACGCCATGAACGCCATCGTCCGGGGCGAGTTCCGCCCCCTCCCCGGTTCCGACGAGACCGAGCGCGACAAGGCGGTGCGCCGCGTCGCCGATGCGGTGCACCGCGTCAACGAGGCCATCATCCGCGCCGTGGAAGCCGGCGTCTCGGTCGAGCTGGTCCGCACCTCGCGCTATCACGACGGGCGCGGCAACTGGGGCGACCAGATGATCCCGACCATCCGCGAAGCCGCCATTGCCGGCTGAAGCTGTCTAGACATGTCCAGGCTGGGCGCGCCCGGCCTGGACGACCGGAGGAACGCCATGCTGACCACGCAAGCCCCCTCGCAGCGCGACGCCGCGCCACCGGCGATCGAGCCACCTTCGCCCTGGACCGTCCTCGCCCATCCCGACGGCAGGCCGCTGCTCGGCGCCCGCAGCCTGTGGACTGTCGGGATCACCTGGCTCGAGGGCGGGCGCGGCGCAGCGCCGGCACGGATCGAGGCACGGCGCGAGGCGGAGCTGGGACCAGGGCGTTGAGGCGGACTGGAGGCCTCGCCATCCGTCCGGCACGAGAGCCGACCGGATCCCGCGACTTCCGGCGGGAGTCCGTCGAGAAACGCTCCTCCGCCGCTAAGCAGGTTCGGGAGAACCTGCTTGAGTTCATCGAAGCTGCTCGCTCAGGAACGCACCTGTCCGCCCGTTCGCGAGCGCGGCCGCCTCGGCGTTGTAGTGAGCGCCGTTGTGGCGCGCGAAGGCGTGGTTCTGGCCGGGGTAGCTGAAGACGATCGCGTTGTCCTTCGAGGCGAGCGCGGACTTGATGGCGGCCTGAGCGGCCTTGGAGATGAATTCGTCTTCCTCCGCCAGGTGCATCAGCAGCGGAGCCCTGAGGCCATCGACCTCGTCGAGATATTTTTCGGTGTCTCCGCCATGGTAGGCCACCGCCGCGTCGGCGCCGAAACGCGCGGCAGTCAGGAACGCCATCAGGCCACCGAGGCAGAAGCCCATCACCGCCACCTTGCCCGTGCAGTCGGGCAGGTGAGCCACGCTGCTCAGGACGTGGCTGATGTCCTCCGCGCCCCGATCGCGGTCGAAGGCGGCATAGAGCTGCAGACCCCGCTGCCAGTCCGGCTCCGAGCTCACGCCCAGATCGACGCCCGGCTCCTGGCGCCAGTAGAGGTCCGGCGCGACCGCGATGAAGCCCTGCTGGGCGAGTTCATCGCATGTCTTGCGGATGTCGGCATTGACCCCGAAGACCTCGTGCAGAACCACGACGGCAGGCGCGGGCAGCGCGGCCGGCCGTGCGACATAGGCACCGAAGGCGCCGTCGGGGGCGCGGATCGCAAGATGATTGCTCATGGGGCTTTCCTGGATGACTGGGCGCGAACGGGCGCCGGCCGGTCGCGGGTGCGCCGGCGCGGGAATGATGCGCCGGCGCGGCCCCGCTCGATCGGCCGGATCGGCAGGTCAGGCCGCGTGCGCGGTCCTGGCGACCGCGGCGGAGGCATTGCGGATCACCTCGAGCACGGCCCGCGGTTGCGAGAGCATGGGGACGTGGCTGCTCGCGAGCTCGACGGTCGTGGCGCCCATGCGCTTGGCGGCGAAGCGCTCCAGCTCCGGATTGACGGTGCGATCCTGGGTGGCGACGATCGACCAGCTCGGCTTGGTCCGCCAGGCGACGCCGTCATGCTTCTGGGTGAACAGGTCCATCGCCGGCGCGAAATGGGTCGCGTAGGCGATCTCCTGCTCCTCGGGAGTGAGGTCTCCGGCGAAGCAGACCGTGCCCTCCGGCTTCAGCCAGACGCGGCCGTCGGCGACGTCGATGTGCTTGAAGATGTCGGTCCTGGGGAACTTTTCCTGCTGGCCCTGCGACGTCTCGGTCTCGTCCGGGCCCAGGGCCGCGATATAGACCAGGGCGGCCACTTTGGGGTCCAGACCGGCGTGCGTGATGACGGTGCCGCCGTAGGAATGGCCGACGAGAACGACCGGGCCTTCGACGCGCGCGATCGTTCGGATGGTCGCGTCGACATCGCCCTTCAGCGTGTCCAGGCCGTACTGGGCGGCCATCACCTCGTGGCCCTCCGCCCGCAGCGTCGGGATCAGCTTCTGGAAGCATGAGCCATCGGCCCAGATTCCGTGCGCGAAGACGATACTCGGCTTAGCCATGATCTTCTCCCTCCGTGAACCTTCTGCGGCCACCGCAGGGATTGCGGCGGCCAGACCCCGGAACCGACGGCGCCGGGCAGAGCATTGCGACGGGACCGACCGCTGCGGGGCGCCATGAAGCGGGGCATGCGGCCCCTCGCCGGCGATGTTCGCCTCTCGCGGACGCTTTCGACGAGGACCCGATCCGCAGTCTCATTCTACCTCGGGCGATCCGCCAGTGAAGGGATGTGATTGTTTGTGACGTGGCGTGGCGGAACCCTGCCTGCGGAGCGCCGACGAACGACTCAAGTTCGTCGAGGTGTTGGGGTAAAGAGGGGGCACGGTCGGAATGTGCCGGTGCGGCCATGACACTCACATCGAATGCGGCGGTGGGAGAGCATCTCGCTTTTGGCGAGTTCGAGCTTGCGCCGGCGGCGCGGGCCCTTTGGCGTTCGGGCACGCCTGTGAAGCTCGGCAGCCGAGCGCTCGACATCCTGATCGCCCTGGCGTCGCGGCCCGGCGAGATTCTCTCCAAGAATGAGCTCACACGGCTCGTCTGGGGCGATGCCTTCGTCGACGAGACGGCGCTCCGGGTCGGCGTCTCCGCCGTGCGGAAGGCGCTTGGCGAAGGCGGCCAGGATTGCATCACCACCGTGCCGGGACGCGGCTATTGCTTCGTCCGGGAGGTCGCGACGACGCCGGGCCTTCCATCGCGCGGATCGACGGACGGCGAGGTCCTCAAGCCCCAGCGGCTTCCCCAGCAGATCGCCCGTGTCGTCGGCCGCGACGCGGTCATCGAGACCCTGGTCCATGAGGTGGCGCGCCGCCGTCTCCTGTCGCTGGTGGGGCCGGGCGGCATCGGCAAGACGACGGTCGCCCTGGCAGTCGCGGCGCGCCTGCGCGATGCGTTCGACGCCGTCGCCTTCGTCGATCTCGCGCCGATCGAGGACAGGCACCAGATGTCGGCCGGCGTGGCCGCGGCGTTGGGGCTGAACCTCCGCCCGCGGCAAGACCCCCTCGAGGAGATTGCAACCGCCATCGCGGGACGGCGGGCCCTGCTCCTTCTCGACAATTGCGAGCATCTCGTGGATCCGGCCGCGGCCTTCGCCGAGGAGCTGCTGGGGCGGGTTCCCGGCATGTCGATACTGGCCACCACGCGCGAGCTGCTGCGCGCGGCCGGCGAGTGGGTCCATCAGCTCTCCCCGCTGGATGTCCCTCCGAACACGGCCGCGCTCTCTGCGCGAGCCGCCCTCGGCTATTCGGCGGTGGAAATGTTCGAAGATCGCGCCGCCTTCGCCCTGGGAGGGTATGAACTCAGCGACGCAGACGCGCCCCATGTCGCCGAAATCTGCCAACGGCTGGACGGTATCGCGTTGGCCATCGAGCTCGCCGCGGGCCGCCTGGCCGACCTGGGGGTCCAGCGGCTCGCCAGCTCCCTGGAGGACGGCTTCCAGGTGCTCACGCGTGGACGGCGCACGGCGCTTCCGCGGCACCAGACGCTGCGCGCCACGCTCGACTGGAGCTATCGGCTCCTGTCACCCGAGGACCAGGCGGCCCTGAGACGGCTCTCCGTGTTCAGCGGTCCCTTCACTCTCGACGATGCGAAGGCCGTGATCGGACGGGATCGACGGCTGATGGAGGTCGGCGACGCCTTGGCCAGCCTCCTCGACAAGTCCCTCATCGCCGCCGCCCCCAGGGACGGCATCCCTCGATACGGCCTGCTGGAAACCACCCGGGCCCATGCCCGGGAGAAGCTGGCCGAGGCCGGAGAGGCGGACTTGTATCGCCGCCGCCACGCCGACCATGTCCGAGCCGTCTTCGACCGGGCCCACGCGGAGTGGGGCCGACGGCCGACGCTCGAGTGGCTGCAGGCCTATTCGGATCAGCTCGGCAACCTCAGGACCGCGCTGGACTGGGCCTTCGCCCACGAGGACGACGGCGGCATCGGCGCCGCGCTGACCGCCGCGGCAGCGCCCCTGTGGTTCCACCTGTCGCTGCTCGACGAGGGCCTCACGCGGGTGGAGCGGGCGATAACCCGGCTCAAGGCCCGCCCCCATCCGGACCGGCGGCTCCTGATGCAGCTCTATGCCGTTTCGGGTTGGCCGCAGCTGCGAGCCATCAAGGGAATTCCGAGCGGATCGGCGGCCTGGGAGGAAACCCTGGCCCTCGCCGTCGAGCTCGGCGACGTCGACTACCAGCTCCGCGCGCTCTGGGCGCTCTGGGTCGACTGTGGCAATCGCGGCGCTGCGGCGGAGGCTCTCGTGCTGGCCAACCGCTTCGCCGGCCTCGCCGAGGCGGCAGGGGAGCCGCAGGATCGCATGATCGCTCGCCGCCTGCGCGGTCACTCGCTCCACTTCCTGGGAGACTTCACAAGCTCGCGCGAGGAAACCGAGACCATGCTGGCCCATTACGCGCGAGCGCCACGAGGATCGCATCTGGTCCGCTTCCAGTACGATCAGAGGCTGGTCGCCGAGATCGTCCTGGCCCGCGGACTGTGGATCCAGGGCCGTGCCGAGCAGGCGGTGGCGCGCCTCGACGACATGGTCGCGGAGGCGCAGGCGCTCGACCATACGCTGACGCTGGCCCATGTTCTGTCCGATGCGGCCTGCTTCATCGCCCTCTGGGTGGGCGATCTGGCGCTCGCCGCCCGCTACGTCGGCATGCTGCGAGCGCACACGACGCTGCACGCGCTCGACGTCTGGCGTACCTATGCGGATGCCTTCGAAGGCGAAATCCTGATCCGGGAGGGGCGCGCGCCGGAAGGCGTGGAGCGCCTGAAGCAGGCCGTTCGATCGCTCCAGTCGGGAGGATTCGTCCTCTACAACACGGCGTTCGCCGGCGTTCTGGCGATCGGGCTCCTGGCGTGCGGCCGGAGCCGCGAGGCGCAGGACGTGGCGGAGACTGCCATCGGTCGATGCCATGACACCGGAGAAGCCTGGTGCCTCGCCGAGCTCATGCGCATCCGCGCCCTGGCTCTCGCGGCGTCGGGCCGCTCCAAGGACGCCGTCGACGTCCTGGCGAACGGCCTTGTCGTCGCGCGCAGGCAAGGCGCGCTCGCCTGGGAGCTGAGGCTGGCATCGGCTCTCGTGGAGATCGAGGACAGCGCCGGCGCCCGAGACGTTCTGCGCGACATCGTGAACCGCATGCCGGAGGGCTTTGCCACGAGCGACTACCGCCGCGCCGTGGAAAGGCTGAATGCCTGACCGCCCGTTCTTCGGACCGCCCGGCGAGCGGGAGCGGACCTGTCCAATGTCGCCGCTTCCACGGGCGCGCGCCGCCCTCGCCCGGGTGCTCCGCGCCCTTATGCGGCATGGGAACCGGCTGCACCGCCGCCGCCCGTGGAGGCCGGGCGGGTGCGCCGGATGGTCGCGCATTGCACAGGATTTCATCCTGCCCAGTTCCTGACACGACAAGGAGACGGACGGCTGCTATGAGCGGATCCCATCCCTGTTCGTGTTCGAGTGCGTCATGTCCGTGCGTGCCGCGGCGCCCGTCCGAGTTCCCGAGCTCCTGCTGGCGCTGCTCACCTGCATCGCCGGCTTCGCGCTGTCGCTCCACCTGTTCTACCCCGGCATGGCGACGCACGACGCCCTGGCCGTCTACGACCAGGCCTATGCCGGCCGGTTCGGCGACTGGCAGCCGCCGCTGCTGGGGGTGATCTGGATCGCCCTGGAGCAGGTCCTCGGCTACGGCCCGCGCGCCATCTTCCTGCCGAGCGCGGCGCTCTACTGGCTCGGCTTCCTTCTGCTGTTCCTGGGACTGCGCCGCTCCGGGGCACGGGTCGCCTGGCTGGCGCTGCCGGTGGCATTGCTGCCGCCGGTCTTCGCGCTGACCGGCACGATCTGGCGGGACGTCATCTTCTCGATCCTCTGGCTCGTCGGCTTCGGGCTGGTGCTGGCGAGCGCCGACCGCGGCCGCGTCTGGCGCACCGCCGCGCTCGTGCCGGCCGGCGCCATCGTGCTGACCGGCTTCCTCTTGCGGCCGAACGCGCTCTTTGCCGCCGCGCCGCTGCTGGTCTACCTCGCGTGGCCGCGCGACTGGCGCTGGCGGCGCCTGCTTGTCTTCGCCCTGCCGATCTCGGCCGTGCTGGTCGGCTCGACCTATGCGGTCAACTATCTCTGGCTCAAGGCGAGGCAGGACCACGGGCTCTATTCGATCTTCGTCTTCGACCTTGCCGGCATCACCCATTTCAGCGGCGAGAACGTCTTCCCGATCGCGTGGACGCCCCAGGAGCTCGAGACGCTGAAGGCCAAGTGCTACAATCCGGCCTATTGGGACGCGATCTGGTGGCGCGGATGCACCTTCGCCATGCACAAGATCGACTACGACGTGCCGCCCGGCAGCAAGCTGTTCGGCTCGCCGCGCCTGCGCCAGGCGTGGATCGAGGCGGTCCTCGCCCATCCCCTCGCCTATGCCGAGCATCGTCTCAACCATTTCCGGGTGCTGCTGACGGGCGAGCTGATGGTGATGTTCGACCAGTATCGCTCCGGCCAGTACCGCTTCCTCCTGTTCAAGAACGCGGACTATTGGCGGCTGGAGACCGCGGTGATCTGGCTGAATCGCGAGACGCCGCTGTTCCGCGGCGGCCTCTGGCTGGCCCTCGCCCTCGCCGCCGGGCTGGCGGCGCTGCGCTTCGAGCAGGGGCGGGCGAAGGCCGCCGTCCTCGCGCTGTCGAGCTCGGGGGTTGTCTACACCTTAACCTATCTGGTGTTCGGTGTTGCGGCGGAGTACCGCTACGTCTACTGGACCGCCCTCTCCTCGCTCTGCGCCGGGATCGTCGTGCTGGCGAAATGGGAGTGCGACCGGCGGACGGTCCCCTGAGCCCCGAGCCGCCGATGTCCGAGACCGCCCAGCCCCGCGTCGAGCCCGCCGCACAGCGCAGCGCCGCGCCGCGCATCGCCGTGCTGGTGCCCTGCTACAACGAGGCCACCACCATCGCGACGGTGGTGCGCGACTTCCTCGGCCACCTGCCGGGCGCGACCGTCTACGTCTACGACAACAATTCCCGGGACGGCACGGCCGAGATCGCCGCGGCGGCCGGGGCGGTGGTGCGGCGCGAGACGCGCCAGGGCAAGGGCCATGTAATGCGGCGCATGTTCGCCGACATCGATGCCGACATCTATGTCATGGTCGACGGCGACGACACCTATGACGCCGCCAGCGCGCCGCTGCTGGTCGCCCGCCTGCGCGAAGGCCCCTACGACCTCGTCAACGGCGCCCGCATCGACACCGGCAAGGCGGCCTACCGGCCGGGCCACCGCTTCGGCAACCGCCTCCTGACCGGGCTCGTCTCCAACATCTTCGGCATCGCCTCGCGCGACATGCTGTCGGGCTACAAGGCGCTGTCGCGCCGCTTCGTCAAATCCTTCCCGGCCCTCTCCACCGGCTTCGAGATCGAGACCGAGCTGCTCGTGCACGCGCTGGAGCTCAACATCCCCGCCTCCGAGGTCGACACGCCCTACAAGGAGCGGCCGGCGGGCTCGGAGAGCAAGCTGCGCACGGTGCAGGACGGCCTGCGCATCCTGCGGCTGATCACCCGCATGGTGAAGGCGGAGCGGCCGCTGCTGTTCTTCTCGGCGATGGCCACGGTGCTGGCGCTGCTCTCGATCGGCGTCGCCATCCCGGTCTTCATCGACTTCGTCGAGACCGGCCTGGTGCCCCGCCTGCCTTCGGCGGTGCTGTCGGTCGGCCTGATGCTGTCGGCGATCATCTCCTTCTTCTCAGGCCTGATCCTCTCGACCGTGACGCGCGGGCGGCGCGAACTGAAGCGCCTGCGCTATCTCGCCTTCGCGCCGGTGTGGTGAGCGATGCGGCTCTCGGCGCGCATCGCCCGGTTCCTGGTCGCGGGCGCGGCCGGCTTCGTCGTCGACGTCGGCGTGCTCAGCGCGCTGGTGTGGTGCGGCGCCGATCCGAGGCCCGCCCGGCTCGTCTCCTTCCTGGCGGCGATGACGTTGACCTGGCAGATCAACCGCGTCACCACCTTCGGCGACCGGGCCGGTCCGGCGACGGTCGCCGAGTTCCTGCGCTACGCCATGGCCAGCGGCCTCGCCGCCCTGATCAATCTCGGCGTCTATATGGGCCTGGTCACCTGGGGCGGCGCGTTCCGGACCTGGCCGGTGCTGGCCGTGGCCATCGCCACCGCCCTGTCGATGACCGTCAACTTCCTGAGCTACCTGAAGCTGGTTTTCTCGCCGCGCCCCCGATAGGGGGCGTCGGCCCCGCGGCGGCGTTAGCGGTCGTCGGCCGCCGCGTCGTGCAACGGGTTGCACCGGACGCGATGATCGCCCTTTTCACCGCACGTCGCCTGCCCTCTTTGCAACCTGGACTTGATCTGCCCGTCGAAAACGTATCAATCGTCGAAGGCCCAACCGTCGGAAGACAGCCATGACGCCGCAAGGTGACCAGTTCGTCTGGCAGACGCTCGTGAGCCATTTCGGGCCCGAGCGCGTGAACGGCATCGCGAGCTCGAGGCGACGTTTCGCGTCCCACCTGCTGCCGGACCTGCAGGCCGCGATCGTGGCCGAGGTCGCCCCGTTCGACGCCGCGTTGCTGGGCTTCCACCAGCCCTACGATCACGAAGCGCCGACCATGTCCGGGCTGTTGCTCCGCGACGGGCATTCCGTCGTTGCGATAGCGCCTCTTCAATATCAGGACCTGGATGTCGGGGAGGAGGAGCCGTTCGCCGCGCTCAAGGACGGGCTATGGCTCTTCCGCGTTCAGGATGTGCCCGTCGCGATCCTGCTTTCCCGTTACAACGACTTTTTCAGCAACAGCCAGTTGACGCAGGTCGAGATCGCCTACGTGCCGGGCGATGCCTCCTCGGCCTTCGCGCGCGACTTCCTCCAGCGCGTCCAGGCGGCCGGCGAAGTGTCCCGCCTGTACCGCGGCAAGGTCCTGTCGTTCGAAGCCGGCTCCGACTATTCCGGCATGCGGGCCGAGATGCTGGTCCACAAGCTGCCGAAGGTCGCGCGGGACGACGTCATCCTGGCCGAGGAGACGATGGCGCGCCTCGACCAGCACGTCTTCGAGTTCGACCGCCATCGCGCCGCCCTGAAGGGGCTGGGGCAGTCGACCCGCAAGGGCATCCTCCTCTACGGGCCGCCCGGCACGGGCAAGACACACGTCATCCGCTATATCTCGTCCACGCTCGCCGACCATACGACGGTGCTGATCACCGCCGAGCAGGTGACGAACCTCACCCGATACATGACGCTGGCGCGCACGCTTCAGCCGAGCATCGTCGTGCTGGAGGATGTCGACCTCGTCGGCCGGTCGCGGGACAGCATGAACAGCCCGAACACCGAAGTCCTGCTCAATCGCCTGCTGAACGAGATGGACGGCCTGCGCGCCGATGCGGACATTCTCTTCATCCTCACCACCAACCGGCCGGAAGACATCGAGGAGGCGCTCGCCTCACGCCCGGGGCGCGTCGACGAAGCGATCGAGCTCCCCCTGCCCGATGCGGCTTGCCGGCAGCGCCTCATGGCGCTCTACGGGCGCGCGCTGACCTTCGAGGACGGCGCCGAGGCCGACGCCGTGGCCCTCTCCGAAGGGGTGAGCGCGGCCTTCATGAAGGAGATGGTGCGCCGGCTCGCGCAAAGAGCGCTCGCCAGGGACGGCACCGCGCAGGTTCGGCGCGACGACATCGCCGCCGTGTTCGGCGACGCCACATCCCGCCCCAGCCGGCTGAACCGCCGCATCGTCGGCATCGTGGAGCAGCCGAGGAAGGCGCCGCCCGCAGACGAGTGCTGCTGAGATCCGCTCGCCCAGCGGCGGTGCGCCGCCGCGGCCGCGCTCAGCGGCTGAAGCCAGGGATGCCGGCTCCGAGGCCGCGGATCAGCTGGGTGATGAAGTTCTGCTCGGCGCCGGCGGTCGGCGTGGTGCGCGAGATATAGTCGAAGGCGATACCGTCCTGCAGGCCGTAATTGGCGACGCGCGTCACCTTGCCCTTGTCGAAATAGACCACCAGCACGGTGCGGTCGACCACGTGCGGAGCAAGGAAGGCGACCGGGCGCGAACTGGTCTGGGAGACGTAGTAGAAGGCTTCGCCGTTGATGGTCGAGGTGGTCGAGGGCGTGCCGAGCGCGGCGACGACCTGGTCGGAGGTGGTGCCGGGCTTGACCTGGGCGAGCATCTTCTCCGTGACGACGATTCCCTGCACGTTGGTCTCGCCGATCTGCGCGCAGCCCGACGCCGCGAGGGCCACGGCCAGGCATGCCGCCGCCGCGAAGACGCGCGACTTGGCAGGGGTTTGGGACGACTCGACGCTCACGAAAGCCTCCTGGGACGATCAACACCGGTGCGCCGAAGGCGCACGCCTTGCCGCCGCTCGGGTTCTGGCGTAACCCGCTGGCGAATGAAATTCAACCGCGCTGCTCCGGCGCGAGGACTTGCATCATGTTCGGGCTTTTCCGCAACCGGCAGCGCGAGCGGATCGTTTCGCGCCTCTACGACGAAATTCTGGCGCAGGCCCGCAATCCCGCGCTTTTTCTCGACCATGGCGTGCCGGACACAGTCGAAGGCCGGCTCGACATGATGATCCTGCACGTCTTCCTTTTCGTGCACCGCATGCGTGGCGAGGACGTGGCCGCCAAGGACGCTGCCCAGGAGCTCTGCGACCGTTTCTTTGCCGAGACCGACCGGGCCCTGCGCGAGATGGGGGTCGGCGACCTCGCCGTCCCCAAGCGCATGAAAAAGATCGGAGAGGTCTATGCCGGCTGCGCCTCGGCCTATGCCGCCGCGCTCGGCCAGCCGGGCGAGGTCGCCCTCGCCGCCGCCCTCGCCCGCAACGTCTACGGCGACGCGGCGGACCGGGAGCCGCGCGCCGCGGCGTTGGCCGACTATGTCCGCCGCGCCGCCACGCTGCTCGCGGGGGTGCCGGCGCTCGACCTCGTCGAGAAGGGCATCCTCTTCCCCAGTCCGCGTCACGAGAGCGCGGACGGCCATGCTGCCTCGGCCTGAGCGGCACCGGCCGCTGGCACCACCCTATCGGCCCCAAGCGAGAAGGAGCCCGCCATGACCGAATTCTCGATTCCCGTCCTGGTCGGCGACGTGCCGGCCGGCGGCCGCAGCTTCCGGGTCGTCGCCGACGCCGAGGCCCGCGCCGCCCTCGCCGCCCGCATCGGCGTGCCCGCCATAGCGTCGCTCGCGGCGGACCTCCGGGTGGCGCCCTTCGGCCGCGACGGGCTCTCGGTGAGCGGCGAGATCGCCGCGCGCCTGACCCAGACCTGCGTGGCGACGCTCGAGGATTTCGAGAGCAGCGTGGTGGCGCCGGTCGACATCCGCTTCTCCCCGGACGGCGTCGACCCCAATGCCGAGATCGATCTTTCCGAGCTGGTGGACGTGGAGGGCGAGGATCCGCCGGACCTGCTGGTCGACGGGCGAATCGACCTCGGCGCCATCATCGCGGAGTTCCTGGTGCTGGCGCTCGATCCCTATCCGCGCAAGCCCGGCGCGGTGTTCGAGGCCGCCGAGCCCGAGGCCGACGCCTCGCCCTTCGCCGCGCTGAAGGCGCTGCGCGGGGAGGATTGACCGCCAGGCAGGTTCGCCGAACCTGCCTGCACCCGGTGGTCCGATGCTGCGGCCGCGCTCACGCCATGATCGGCAGCCATCGTCGTCGCGCAACCGTGATGCGGGATGATTTGACCCGGCGATTCGCGATTTCTATGGTCCGTCCCGTTCCCGTCACCCGGAGATGATGATGCGTTCCCTGGCCCGCAGGATGTCCGAGTTCCATGGCGAAGCGCGCGTGCGGTCCGCTGCGGCCTGGCGACGCGCGCTCGTCTGCGGCGCGGCGGCCTGTGCCCTCGCCGCGGCGGTGGCCGTGCCCGCCGCTCGAGCCGAGGACGCGGCCAAGCTCGACCGTCCGGCGATCGAGGCGATCGTCAAGGACTACCTGCTGCAGCACCCGGAAGTGATCGAGGACGCGATCAACGTGCTGCAGGAGCGCCGCGCCACGGCCGAGGCGGAGAAGCAGCGTCAGGCGGTGAGCGCCAACAGCGACGCGATCCTGTCGGCGCCGCAGAACGCGGTGCTCGGCAACCCCAAGGGCGACGTCACGCTGGTCGAGTTCTTCGACTACAATTGCGGCTACTGCAAGCGGGCGCTGCCCGACATGCTGGGCCTCATCAACGACGACAAGAAGCTCAAGGTGGTCCTGAAGGACTATCCGATCCTGAGCCCGGGCTCGATCGAGGCGGCAAGCGTGGCGATCGCGGTGAAGAAGCAGATCCAGGGCGACAAGTTCCTGGAGTTCCACAAGGAGCTCCTGGCGAGCCGCGGCCAGGTCGGCAAGGACCGCGCCCTGGAAGTGGCCAAGGATGTCGGCATCGACATGAAGAAGCTGCAGGCCGACATGGCCGAGCAGGGCGTGCGTACCGCCATCGGCGAGAATCTGCGCCTCGGCGACACCCTCGGCGTCTCCGGCACGCCCTCCTACATCCTCGCCGGCGAGGTGGTGAGCGGCGCCATCGGCTACGACGCGCTCAAGGCCAAGATCGACGCCGTGCGCCAGTGCGGCAAGACCCTGTGCTGAGATCGCTCCCGGAATTGGGGATGGCCGTGCGCGCGGCTTTGCCTTCTCGGCGCCACAGCCTATAAGGGCCGGGATCCGACCGGACGCGCCGAGGCACGGCGCGGCCGGTTTCCCCTGGCGTGACATCGAGGCATGGCGCTCGTCGACCTTCTCAACGGCCCCCGGTTGATGCCGGCCGCGCGCGGACCCTCGGTCCGCCGGCAGCGGCATCTCTCGTCCGCCCATGGCGGGCAGACGGGCTTGCCCGCGTCCCGGCGGACCGCCGGCTCGAGACAACGACGATGGGCGGTCCAGCCCGACCAAGAAGGCAAGGCATGACGATGTCGCGAACCACCAAGTCCGGAATCGATCCCGAGCTGATCCGAGAGCTCGCCAATCTCCTGACCGAGACGGATCTGTCCGAGATCGAGGTGCAGCAGGCGGACCTGCGCATCCGCGTGGCGCGCCAGTTCGCCGTCACGGCGACGGTGCCTGTGGCCGCGCCGGCGGCCGTTCCGGTTGTGGCGGCGGTGCCCGCCCCGGCTGCGGCGCCGGCGGAGCTCGACCCGGCCAATCATCCCGGCGTGCTGAAATCGCCGATGGTCGGCACCGCCTATCGCGGCGCCGCGCCCGGTGCCAAGCCTTTCGTCGAGGTCGGCTCCAAGGTGAGCCAGGGCGACCGCGTGCTGATCGTCGAGGCGATGAAGACCTTCAACGACATCGTCGCCACCCGCTCGGGCACGGTCACGGCGCTGCTGATCGAGGACAAGCAGCCGGTGGAATACGGCCAGCCCCTGATGATCGTCGAATAACGGGCGATGCGGATGTTCGAGAAGATCCTCATCGCCAATCGAGGTGAGATCGCCCTCCGCGTGCTGCGCGCCTGCAAGGAGCTCGGCATCGCCACGGTCGCGGTGCATTCGACCGCCGATGCCGAGGCCATGCACGTCAAGCTCGCCGACGAGAGCGTGTGCATCGGGCCGCCGCCAGCGCGCGAGAGCTACCTCAACATTCCCGCGCTGATCGCCGCCTGCGAGATCACCGGCGCCGAGGCGGTCCATCCCGGCTACGGCTTCCTCTCGGAGAACGCCCGCTTCGCCGACATCCTCGACCAGCACGGCATCGCCTTCATCGGCCCCAAGGCCGAGCATATCCGGATGATGGGCGACAAGATCGAGGCCAAGCGCACGGCCAGGCGCCTCGGCATCCCCTGCGTGCCCGGCTCGGACGGCGGCGTCGACAATGACGAGGACGCGGCCCGCATCGCCGAGGAGATCGGCTATCCCGTGCTGATCAAGGCCGCCGCCGGCGGCGGCGGGCGCGGCATGAAGGTCGCGAAGACGCCCGAGGATCTGTCCGACGCCCTGGCGACGGCGAGGGCGGAGGCTCGCGCCGCCTTCGGGGACGACGCGGTCTATCTGGAAAAATACCTGGCCAAGCCGCGCCATATCGAGCTGCAGATCCTCGGCGACGGCCAGGGCCATGCCATCCATCTCGGCGAGCGCGACTGCTCGCTGCAGCGCCGCCACCAGAAGGTCTGGGAGGAAGGCCCCTCGCCCGCCCTCAACGCCTCCCAGCGCGCCAGGATCGGCGAGACCGTGGCCAAGGCCATGATCGATCTCGGCTATGTCGGGGTCGGCACCGTCGAGTTCCTCTATGAGAACGGCGAGTTCTACTTCATCGAGATGAACACCCGCATCCAGGTGGAGCATCCGGTGACGGAGATGATCACCGGCATCGATCTGGTCAACGAGCAGATCAAGATCGCGGCCGGCTCGCCCCTGTCGATCAGGCAGTCCGACATCCAGCTCGAAGGCCATGCCATCGAGTGCCGCATCAACGCCGAGAACGCCGCCACCTTCCGCCCCTCGCCCGGCACCATCACCTATTTCCATCCGCCTGGCGGCCTCGGCGTGCGCGTGGATTCGGCGGTCTACCAGGGCTACCGCATCCCGCCCTATTACGATTCGCTGATCGGCAAGCTGATCGTGCACGGGCGCAACCGCACGGAATGCCTGATGCGCCTGCGCCGGGCCATCGACGAGTTCGTGGTCGACGGCGTGGAGACGACGCTGCCGCTGTTCCGCACCCTGGTGCGCAACCCCGACATGCAGAACGGCCTCTACGACATCCACTGGCTGGAGGGCTTTCTCGAAGCCGGCGGCATGGACGGGGTGGCGTGACGGCCCGGCCGGGCCTTTCTCCGGCTGGCGGACGGCCGGTGCCGGCGATATCCTGATCGCGCCATGTCGAAGGTCGCCAACCTCCTCGTCGAGATCACGCCGCAGGTGCTGCTGAAGGCCTATGCCTGCGGCATCTTCCCGATGGCGGAGAGCGCCGACGACCCCGGCCTCTACTGGATCGAGCCGGAGCGGCGCGGCGTCATCCCGCTCGGCGGGCTGGTCGTGTCGAAGCGTCTGGCGCGCACGGTGCGGGCCGACCGCTACGAGGTCTGCGTCGACCGCGATTTCGAGGCGGTGGTCGCCGCCTGCGCCGCGCCGGCGCCGGGCCGGCGCACCACCTGGATCAACCGGCGCATCCGCAAGCTCTACGGCGACCTCTTCGCGGCCGGCCATTGCCATACCGTCGAGGTCTATGACGGGCCGGATCTCGTCGGCGGCCTCTACGGCGTCGACCTCGCCGGCGCCTTCTTCGGCGAGAGCATGTTCCATCGGGCGAGCGACGCCTCGAAGATCGCGCTGGTGCACCTGGTGGCGCGGCTGCGCCGCGGCGGCTACAGCCTGCTCGACACCCAGTTCGTCACCGACCACCTCACCAGCCTCGGCGCCGTCGAAGTGCCGCGGCGCGACTATCACCGCCTGCTGGAACGGGCGCTCACCCTGGACGGCGATTTCTTCACCTGGCCGCGCGACCAGCGGGTGACGGGGGTCGAGGCCCTGGCGGCGCTGAAGCCCGATCGAAACGGCCCGCGGGATTGAAGAGCCGTCGGCCGAGGGCCGCCTCGGAATCTCCGCCGTTGCGGGCCCGTCACGCCCCGGCCACCGCCTCGCCGATCGACGGGCGTGGTTTTACCTGGACATAAATGGCGTCCGGACGCTCGGCGAAATAGCGAAACAGTGCCGGGCACAGCCAGCCTTCGGCATCGAGCTCGTGCGAATAGTAGATATTTCCGCTGCCCTCCGCGCGCCGCCAGTCCAGGCGGAACTGGTGTCCCGGGAACGGACTGGCGGAAAAGACCAGCACGAAGCCGTTGCCGGCGTCCGATATCCGCTCCGTGACGCGGTCGATCATCGTGTCGGCGCCGCCGACGAAGGGTTCGGCCGACAGGCCGACGCGCGGGTCGTCGAAGACCCACATGCCGAGATAGCGGTAGGGTGCGATGATGTTGATGGCGTTCATCGGACTGTCGAACCCAGCGGCCGGATCGTTGCGGACAGCTAGCGGCTTTCCCTACGCACGACAACCACCGCGGTCGGTCCGGCCGCCGAGGCCTGCCGGGATGCGTCCCGCCTCACCCCCGGGTGAGGCGGGCGCGCCAGGCCTTCAGGCTCTCGTAGAGCGGCTTGTTCTGCTTGATCGAGCGCACCAGGGCGGTGCGCAGCCGGGCGCCGAGCGCCACGGCGACGCCGCGGGCCGTGACGGGATGGGTGACGTCGAACATCGCCACCTCGGCATTGGACCAGGTGTCCTTGTAGCGGGCGTCGCCGACGCCGAAATCGATCTGGTGCACGCCTCGGGCGCAGCACTCCTCGATGAGGCCCATCAGCAGCATCTCGCCCGGGCTGTAGCGGGCCAGCGGGTGCTCCTGGTCGAAGGACTGGACCATCAGCGAGAACTGGTCGCGATGGCGCAGGCCGCCGCGCACCGCGATGACGGCGCCACCGACCTCGACTCCGTGGAATTCGAGGCCGCCCTCGCCCCCCAGGCCGGCAAGCGCCGCCTCGCGCAGGAAGGCTGCCGTGCCCGGTGAGGAAAACGGATCGTCGGCGCCCATCGCCTGCAGGCGCTTGGCCTTCTGCGCGAAGAAGGCCTCGGTCAGCCGGTCGACGCAGGCGGGCGAGCCGGCGTGCAAGGCCAGGTTGGCGCCGGCCTCGGCGAAGCGCTTGGCCTTGCTGCGCAGCTTGCGGCGGCCGTCGGCGGAGAGCTGGGCCTCCATGAAGCCGGCATAGCCGCTCTCGATGCGGATGAAGCGGACATTGTCGGGCGAAGGCTGGCGGGGCAGCGTGGCGAAGGGGTGCGGCGCGCCGAACCAGCTCTCGGGCTGGTAGGCCAGGATCAGGAGGTCCGCGCCGGCAGCCGCGCAATAGTCGTCCAGCAGCGTCTCGACCGCCGCCGGTGTCAGCGTGCGGGCGAAAGACGGGTCGACGAGCGGCATGTTGATGTTGACGTGGCTGCCGCCGAGATAATGGGCGCTCGCCGCCAGGCGGCCGGCCTTGACGCCGAAGGGCAGGATCGCCACCACCCGGCCGGCGCCGTCGCGCACCACGCCGATCCGTGCCTCCAGGCCCGCCTCGGCGGCGGCGTGGCGCACCCAGGCGGCGATGAAGTCGAAGCGCTGGTAGGGGCTGATCGCCGCGCGGCGCTCCAGCGCGCGCCAGTCTTCGGCGACCGCGTCGATCCCGGCCGCGACCGTGACCGCCATGCCCGCCGCCGCCTCGCTCGCCGTGTCGAGAAGCACGGAGGGATCGCTCGACAGCACGTCCGCCATGGGGAGGCTCCAGGGGCGCGCGCAGGCAGCCGTAGCCGGCGCGTTCGAAGCGCGACACTGCCGCAATCGGGTGAATCCGGCGTAAACGCCGCGCTCGGTCAGTCGACCGGCGCGTTGGGATCGGCGGGTGCGTTGAACAGGTCGCCCGGCTCGCCCATGTCGGGCGCGGGCTGGTCGGCCGGCGCCGGCTGCGCCTGCCCCTTGCGTGGCTTGGCCGGCTTCTTGGTGTCGGCCGCGACCGGCGTCGGGACTTCCTCCGTCGGCTTCCCGCCTTTGCAGTCGGTCAGCCAGACGTCGTAGACGGGATGCTCCACCGCGTGCAGGCCGGGGCTGTCCGCGAACATCCAGCCGGTGAAGATGCGCTTGGTCTGCTTCTGCAGCGTGATCTCGTCGACCTCGATGAAGGAGGTGGTCTGCGGGTTCTCGGTGGCCGAGCGGCTGTAGCACACCCGCGGCGTCACCTGCAGGGCGCCGAACTGCACGGTCTCGTCGATGGCGACGTCGAAGGAGATGATCTTGCCGGAGATCTTGTCGAGGCCGCTGAACACGGCGACCGGGTTCTTGATCCGCTCGGCATGGGCCGGGGCCGCCAGCGCGGCCACGGCCAGCACGGAAAGACCCGGAACCAGAATACGCCGCAGAAGCTGCATCGTGCCGCCGTCAATGGAGAATCGGGCGGGGCAGTCCCGCCGCGAGGCCGGCGGGACGCTTAACATGAGGAGGGGGGCGGAAAAAGGGCGCCCGCCTCAGTTCCCCGGCGTCCAGGCCTGATAATCGCCGGTGGCGGAGGGGCGATGACCGCTGGCGAGCGTCGAGCCCCTGGGGCGGTAGGCCTTGGCCGTGCCGGTCAGATTCGGGCGGTGCGGCTTCTGCCAATCGCGCGGGGTGTATTGGGCCTCGCTCGGCGGCACGTCGATCTGGTGATGCATCCAGCCCCACCAGCCCGGCGGGATGGCGGAGGCCTCGGCATAGCCGGCATAGATGACCCAGCGCCGCTGCACGCCGATGGTCGGGTCCACCGCGCCGCCGCGGGTGCGGTAATAGACGTTGCCGAACTCGTCCTCGCCGACCCGCTCGCCGAAGCGCGAGGTGTAGAAGCGCGTGCCGATCGTCGCGCTGTTCCACCAGGTGAAGATCTTGGCGAGGAAGTTTCTCATGGCCGACGTCCTTCCCGCGCCGCCGGGACCGGCGCCGCGTCCCGTTTCTCTACAGGCCGGCGCCCGTGGCGACAAGTGCGGGCTGGCGGGATCGAGCGTGGAGGTGGGCCGTGCTTGCTCGCCGCGTCCCGGCTCCGTCACCAGGAGCACCGGCCGCGGTCGCGAGAACACGGCGATCGTTGCGTTCGCGTGGATGGGCGGATCAAGTCCGCCCATGACGGCTGAGAATGGTGCAACCGTTGCCGCCCTTCCCGCAACCGTTCCGTCATGGCCGGGCTTGACCCGGCCATCCCGACGAAATCGTTCGATTTCGTAGCGAACACGACGAATGCATGGAGAGGCGCCTGCCGATGGCGCACAGAAGGCAACGAGGGTCGAGGTCCCTGAGAAATGGTTGTCGATAGCGCCGGGTCGAGCCCGGCCCTCACAGCGTGGCGATGCGCTCGGTCAGCAGCCTGTAGAACCCGTCGGCGTCGACGTCGCGCAGCACCATGGCGTTCTTCGGCCGGTCGGTGACGCCCCACCAGTCCACCACCGTCATGCCCATGGTCAGGCTGGAGGCAGTCTCGATCTCGACATTGACGCCCCGGCCGGCGAAGAGCTCGGGCTTCAGCAGCCAAGCGATGACGCAGGGGTCGTGCAGCGGCCCGCCCTCGCTGCCGTATTTCTGCACGTCGAAGCGCTCGAAGAAATCGAGCCACTCGGCTGCAGCGCTTGCGACTTTCGTGCCGACGGCGCGCAGGGCCGCGATGCGCGGGGCGGTGGTCAGCGCCTTGTGGGTGCAGTCGAGCGGGATCATGGTGATCGGCGCGCCGCAGCCGAACACGATCTGCGCCGCCTGCGGGTCGACATAGATGTTGAACTCGGCGGCGGGCGTGGTGTTGCCGCCCTCGAAGAAGCCGCCGCCCATCAGCACGATCTCGCGGATGCGCGGGGCGATGCGCGGCTCGCGGGCGAGCGCCAGCGCGATGTTGGTGAGCGGCCCGAGCGGGCACAGCGTCACCGTGCCGGCCTCGCGCGTCATCAGGGTCTCGATGATGAAGTCGACGGCGTGGCGCTTGTCGAGCGGCATGGTCGGCTCGGGCAGGACCGGGCCGTCGAGGCCAGTCTTGCCGTGCACCTGCTCGGCCGTGACCAGCGTGCGCAGCAGCGGCCGGTCGGCGCCGGCGCAGACCGTGACACCGGTGCGCCCGGCGAGCTCGCAGACGATGCGCACGTTGCGGCTGGTCAGCGCCAGCGGCACGTTGCCGGCAACGGCGGTGATGCCCAGCACCTCCAGCTCCGGGCTGGCGAGGGCGAGGAGCAGCGCGAGGGCGTCGTCCTGGCCGGGATCGGTGTCGATGATGATGGGACGGGGCATGAGGCGGCGACTCGTTGGGGATGGGGCGACCTTGGACCGCCCCCGATTCGCGCGCAAGCGCAGGACCGATTCGAGCCCTCGCCGCACGGCGCGACGCGCGGCGGAAAGGCCTGTCGGCTCCGATGGTTTGCCGGCACTGCCGACACATCGGACGAGATCCCGGCCCGATCCGGCTTGCGCCGCGGCCGCCGCACTTGTGGCGACATGGTTAACAAATCGTGACCAAAGAATGACAGCTTCTCCACAACCCCGGCCTTGCGAATCTCGAAGCAATTCCGGAGGTTTGCTCCTGTCCCCTCACATTGCGCCCACAATCCACATGTCCCACAATATGTGGTGTTGACGCCCTTTTTCCGACACCAAATCTTGACGGCAGGTGGGCCCGTGCCTACATTCCTCCTATGGTCGAAAGCGGTTGCGGCGGTGGCGACACCGAGGGCGCCACCCAGGGAACAAAGCCTGGCGTCCGTTCGTAAACCCGGGGGGTAACGAGCTCCCGCGGCGCGTATGCAGGGAACACAAGCAGAGTTTCGGACCGAGCCGGGCGTTGGCACGGCGCGGCTCTCTGCGTCTTAATTTTCAGGGCGATGACAATGCGGATCGAACGGCACTACACCCAGCACGGCCAGTCACCCTATGCACCGATCGCCTTCCGGTCGGCGACCAGCGAGATTCGCAATCCCGACGGCTCGGTGGTGTTCCGCCTCGACGGCATCGCCGTGCCGGAGGCCTGGAGCCAGGTGGCGACCGACGTGCTCGCCCAGAAATATTTCCGCAAGGCCGGCGTGCCCGCGCGCCTGAAAAGAATAGAGGAGAATTCCGTCCCCTCCTGGCTCTGGCGCTCGGTGCCCGACCAGAAGGCGCTCGCCAAGCTGCCGGAGAAGGAGCGCACCATCGGCGAGACGGATTCGCGCCAAGTGTTCGACCGTCTCGCCGGCACCTGGACCTATTGGGGCTGGAAGGGCGGCTATTTCGACACCGAGGCGGACGCCCAGGCCTTCTTCGACGAGCACCGCTACATGCTCGCCATGCAGATGGTGGCGCCCAACTCGCCGCAATGGTTCAACACCGGCCTGCACTGGGCCTACGGCATCGACGGGCCGGGCCAGGGCCATTTCTATGTCGACTTCAAGACCGGCGAGCTGACGCTCTCGGGCTCGGCCTACGAGCATCCCCAGCCGCATGCCTGCTTCATCCAGTCGGTGGCCGACGACCTCGTCAACGAGGGCGGCATCATGGACCTGTGGGTGCGCGAGGCGCGCCTGTTCAAGTACGGCTCGGGCACCGGCTCCAACTTCTCCGCCCTGCGCGGCGAGGGCGAGCGGCTCTCGGGCGGCGGGCGCTCCTCGGGCCTGATGTCGTTCCTGAAGATCGGCGACCGTGCCGCCGGGGCGATCAAGTCCGGCGGCACCACGCGGCGCGCCGCCAAGATGGTGGTGGTCGATGCCGACCATCCCGATATCGAGACCTATATCGACTGGAAGGTGCGCGAGGAGCAGAAGGTCGCCGCCCTCGTCACCGGCTCCAGGATCGTGCAGAAGCACCTCAAGGCGGTCATGCGTGCCTGCGTCAATTGCGAGGGCCCGGGCGAGGACTGCTTCGACCCCGAGCGCAACCCGGCCTTGAAGCGCGAGATCAAGGCCGCCCGCCGCGCCCTGGTGTCGGACAACTACATCAAGCGCGTCATCCAGTTCGCCAAGCAGGGCTACCAGGACATCCAGTTCGACACCTATGACACGGACTGGGATTCGGAGGCCTATCTCACCGTCTCCGGCCAGAACTCGAACAACTCGGTGCGCGTCGACGATGCCTTCCTCAACGCGGTGGAGGCCGACGGCGACTGGGAGCTGAAGGCCCGCATCACCGGCAAGACGGTGAAGACGCTGAAGGCCAAGGACCTGTGGGAGAAGATCGGCCACGCCGCCTGGGCCTCGGCCGACCCCGGCATCCAGTTCCACACCACCATCAACGACTGGCACACCTGCCCGGTCTCGGGGCCGATCCGCGCCTCGAACCCGTGCTCGGAATACATGTTCCTGGACGACACGGCCTGCAACCTGGCCTCGCTGAACCTGCTCGCCTTCCACAAGGCGGACCGGACCTTCGACATCGCCTCCTACGAGCATGCGGTCAAGCTGTGGACCGTGGTGCTGGAAATCTCGGTGGCGATGGCGCAGTTCCCCTCCAAGGCGATCGCCGAGCTCTCCTACCGCTACCGGACCCTCGGCCTGGGCTATGCCAATATCGGCGGCCTCCTGATGACCTCCGGCATCCCCTATGACAGCGATGCCGGCAGGGCCCTGGCCGGCGCGCTGAGCGCGATCATGACCGGCGTCGCCTATGCCACCTCGGCCGAGATGGCCAGGCAGCTCGGCCCCTTCCCGGGCTACGAGCCGAACCGCGAGTCGATGCTGCGCGTCATCCGCAACCATCGCCGCGCCGCCCATGGCGAGACCGCCGGCTACGAAGCGCTCGCCACCAACCCGGTGGCGCTCGACCATGCCAGCCTCGCGGCTATGGGCGAGGACGGCGCGCGCCTCGCCGACCATGCGCGGCTGGCCTGGGACAACGCCCTGGCGCTGGGCGAGGCCCATGGCTATCGCAACGCCCAGGCGACTGTCATCGCGCCCACCGGCACGATCGGCCTGGTGATGGACTGCGACACGACCGGCATCGAGCCCGACTTCGCCCTGGTGAAGTTCAAGAAGCTCGCGGGCGGGGGCTATTTCAAGATCATCAACCGCGCCGTGCCCGAGGCGCTGCGCACGCTCGGCTATCGCGAGCACGAGATCGCCGAGATGGAGGCCTATGCGGTCGGCCATGCCTCGCTGCGCCAGGCGCCCGTCATCAACCACACCTCGCTCAAGGCGCGCGGCTTCACCGACGAGAAGCTCGAGGCCCTGGAGAAGGCGCTGGCCGCGGCCTTCGACATCAAGTTCGTGTTCAACAAGTGGACGCTGGGCGAGGACTTCCTCACCGGCACGCTGAAGGTGCCGGCCGAGAAGCTGAACGACCCGAGCTTCGATCTGCTCGTGCATCTCGGCTTCTCCAAGTCGGACATCGAGAAGGCGAACGTGCATGTCTGCGGCGCCATGACGCTGGAAGGCGCGCCCTTCCTCAAGGCCGAGCACTATCCGGTGTTCGACTGCGCCAATCCCTGCGGCCGGCTCGGCAAGCGCTACCTCTCGGTGGAGAGCCATATCCGCATGATGGCGGCGGCGCAGCCCTTCATATCAGGCGCCATCTCCAAGACCATCAACATGCCGAACGAGGCGACGGTCGAGGACTGCAAGGCCTCCTACCTCCTGTCCTGGCGCCTGGCGCTGAAGGCCAACGCGCTCTATCGCGACGGCTCGAAGCTGTCGCAGCCGCTCAACTCGCAGCTGATCGCCGACGAGGACGCCGAGGAGGCCGTGGACGACCTCCTGGAGCGTCCCCTGCCCGCCCGCGCCGCGCAGGTGGCCGAGCGCATCGTCGAACGCATCATCGAGCGGGTGGAAGTCTCGCGCGAGCGGGCCAAGCTCCCCGACCGCCGCAAGGGCTATACCCAGAAGGCGATCGTCGGCGGCCACAAGGTGTATCTGCGAACCGGCGAGTACGACGACGGCAGCCTGGGCGAGATCTTCATCGACATGCACAAGGAGGGCGCGGCCTTCCGGGCGATGATGAACAATTTCGCCATCGCCATCTCGCTCGGCCTGCAATATGGCGTGCCGCTGGAGGAATATGTCGAGGCCTTCACCTTCACCCGCTTCGAGCCGGCGGGCTTCGTGCAGGGCAACGACTCGATCAAGAACGCGACCTCGATCCTCGACTACATCTTCCGCGAGCTCGCCATCTCCTATCTCGGCCGCTACGACCTGGCGCATGTCGTGCCGGAGGACGGCGACCGCACGGGCCTGGGCGAGCCGGAGAAGAAGGCTGCGGCGATGGCCGTGCCGGTGTCGAAGGGCCTGGTGCGCTCCAAGACCGAGCGCTTCATGGTGATGCCGGGCGGGGTGACCTCGACGACCCTGGCGCCGGTGGCGCCCGAGGCCAAGAGCGCCATCACCGCCCTTACCTCGGCGGTGACGACCGCCCGCGGCAGCGTGGTGGCCGGACCGGGCGCAGCGGTGGGCGCCACTCTCGGCGCCACGGCGCTGAAGGCCGAGCCCGCGATCGACGCCCTGCCCTGGCAGGCCCCGGCCAAGCCCGCTTCCGAGCGGCGCAAGGAAGCCAAGCTCAGGGGGTATGAGGGCGAAGCCTGCCCGGAATGCGCCAATTTCACGATGGTGCGCAACGGGACGTGTTTGAAGTGCGACACGTGTGGCAGCACGACGGGGTGCAGCTGAGGCGGGGCTGGAGATTCGCGGCTGACGGATCGGCCCTCGGAAATATCAAAGCCACCGCCGGAAGGCGGTGGCCTTTCGTGAATGAGCTGGTGGAGCACCGATCAATTTGAAAGGATCGCCGCGACGGGCAGGCCGTCTCAGCACACTGATCGAATACCTCCGGGCGAACGCCCACGCCGCCCGGAGGTCGACATAGCAAAGGCTAGACCGCCTCTGCGTCGTCTGCACGATCCCATTCGCTCGCCAGATCACTTTCGGCTTCAGCGCTGGATTCGTCCTCGCCTTCGTCACGGCGGCGAGTGCTTACCCCCTTGGTCCGCTGATGAATCTTACTCCAGAAGACAAGTTCGTCGTCGATTGAGCCGATCAGTTCGCGCCACGTGGCACAGGCGCGGTGATCAACGCCATTCACCTCGACGATAGGCCGACCGTCGTCCCCATCAACCACCTTGAGCGCCTCGAACGCGCGGCTCAGCTCATCCATCGCACCGGCAAGCACATTGACCGCGTTGTGATACCTATCGGTTACGCTCTGACCTGGGCGGCGAGCACGGGCTTTGCCGAGCGGCGGGAACTCTCCCCGCAGATAGATGTCGCTCACCGTTCGCTCGCCTTCGCCGCCAGAAAGCGAGAGCACAACCCCTTCCTCATCGACGGCGCGAATATTTTCACCGGCGGCAAAGTCACGGAGTGCTTGCGCCAACTGGTGAATGCCTTGCGGCGTCTGCCGCAAAACTTCCAAAACCTCACCAGGGCGGCGGCGATCTGGCTGCTCGTTATTGGCGGTGCCCCGGTCGCCAGAAAGGCGTCCCGACACGATCAGCGGATAGGCGGCACGAACAGCAAGCTCCAGGGATGCCGGGCCAGGATCGTCAAGAGTGCCGCTCGCAATCGCCTGGCGCACTTCCATCATGGCAGTGGCCGCGAGCGTCTCAGTATCGCGGTTCGTACCTTCCCATGGGCGCTGGTGTACCGATTTCCCGAAGGCGTGACGAAGATATCGACGAACCTGGTCCAAATCCGCCGTCGACGGCTCATCAACGGCCCGCAACACTAACGCTGTGGCGAGTGAGTTCAACAACTTTGGTCCAATCCGCTTGCGAGTTGACTGACTAGTCACTGCAATACGGATCGCATTGCGATAGCGCTCGTCCTGTTTGGTGAGCAACGCAACGATCGATGCTGACCTGACCGCTGGATCATCGGAAAGGTGCGCGGATCTGGCTTCGGCCTTCGTGCAGGCCCCCGCATAATAGTCACGCTCGGTCGCAGAAATCAGGCCGCGCCGATAAAGCTCGTCCAACACCTCGTCCGCGAGAGCCTCATTCTCCGGGCCTTCGCCCCACGGGGTCGGCGGATCAACGTGCTTAAGTGCGACGAGAGAGCGGACTGCCGTAGGGAAGCAGGTGGAGCCGCCTTCATGCGGCACAAAACCGACGATGACGAGCGCTGGCACTCGTTCACCACGAAGGGCAATCAGGTCACTTTCCTCCGGCCCCTTCGCAAACATCTCGTTTAGTCGGCGGATGTAGTTCCGGAGTTTGGAATCGGCATCATCGTAAGGCACATCGGAGGAGCGCACCTCAAGGTTGCTATGTGAGGCCGTAAGGCGTGAAGATCCATCGATTGATGTTAGCGCCGTAGCGTCAGGGTCACCATTCGCATGGCGGTACGTAGTTGCCACCAGATAGACGGCTTCCATCACCCCTTGCGATTGAATGGATTCCCGCCAGTCATTGTTCGTCAAGATGAAGGTGGCGGCTTGCTGCGAGGCCCAATCCAGATGATCACGGCTCTCGACATCGACAACGAGTTCCGCGGCGTTCGGGTGCCCTTCCTCAGGAGAGTGTGGTTCGGCAACCGGGCGGAAGCGCGATGCCTCAGCTCCGGTACCGGGGTCAACAGCGAAGGGATGACGACGTGACGGCAACGTCCGGGGATTGCGGGGATCCGGCATTACACGCCGTGCCCAGACTTGGGTGCGGAATCCCTGAAGAGTTCCGCCAGGAACCGCAATATGCTCGGCGCCAGGATCGGCAGGGTCGCCGATCAGCTTTCTGACCTCAGACGGATCGACGACGGCATTGGCGACCGCATCCGCTGACGCGGCCGACATGTTGAAGGCTTCCACCAATTTTGCGGAAAGCGCTTGACGCGACTTCGCGTGGGCATAGTCGGGCAACCGCTCAACAGGCCGCGGGACGACACGGGTTTCGGGCTGGGTATCGGAAGACATGATTCTACACCTCGAATGTGCGACCGTCCGCTCGAAGCTCAGGAGAGCGTCCGTCGCAGGGTTGCGGGATTTCCGAGGTGGGCTGGGACGTCATACATCCTGGCGCATCCTCCTTCCGCTTACCGGGTCGTCCCGGCGTCACCGAAGGCGGCAACAGCGATGATGCACATTCCCAAGACGTACGAGGCGACCGGATCATGTCCGTTGCCCCGCGTTGCCTCCCCCAAACAACAAATGCGGGGTGGTCTGCACGCACCTCTGCGTCGCGGTACCGCAGAGGTAGCGTGAGCACCGGTTCTCGTCAACCTCGAGAATGCGGCGGCACTCGACTTTATTCAGCGATCGTCAATGTCGCCCCCCGCCCTCCCGACGGGTGGCATCCCCCTGGCCGGCAAGGGCTATCTCTCATCCAATCGAGTGGAGTGCCAGCGCATCGCCCCCCGGGGGCGGGCGGCGGCCAAGCTCGCCTCGAAGTAGCGCAAGGAGCCAAGCTCCGTAGCGACGACGGCGGAGCCGGAATAGGACGCTTCTGACGTGCGACCCATATGGGAGTATGACGGGCTGCAGCTGAGGGGCCATGGGTCCGAAGCCGAGCGGTGCCCGACAGGGTGGCCAGATCGCGCGGAAGTCTGTTTCACCCCTGAATCAGAGGCCGAAAGCGGTCTTGAGCGCATGTTTTGGGCGTGACTGATCGTTGTGTCATTCAGCATTCCATCCGGCACGGAGCAAGGCGCCATGACCGAGGCAGCTTGAAATCGACCTCGCCAACGTGCATATGTTTTTGCATATGCACGGGAGGCCGACATACCGCGATTCCGACATCAAGAGCCTGCGCCTCCACGGGAGGCCAAGCTCTTCCGAAACAACAAGAGTCAGGCCGTGCGTATCCCGGCCGATTTTGAGATGCCCGGCGATCGGGTGATGATCCATCGCGACGGAGATCGGCTGATCATCGAGCCGGTGCGCCGCAAGAACCTGCTGGAGGTGCTAGCCGGCTTGAAGCCGCTCGAACCGGACGATCAGTTCCCTGAGATCGACGATACCCTGCTGCCGGTGAAGGATATCGACCTGTGAGCAGGCTCTACATGCTGGACACCAATATCGTGTCCGAGCTTGCGCGCAATCCACAGGGCGTCGTCGCCAGGCGCATTGCAGCGGTTGGACCGGACGCAATCTGCGTCAGCATCATCACGGCTGCCGAGTTGCGTTACGGGTGCGCCAAGAAGAAGTCGGCGAAGCTGCTGGCGCAGATCGAAGCCATCCTGGGAAGTGTGGCGGTGCTCGCGCTCGATGTGCCTGCCGATGCCGAATACGGCGGCATCCGCGCCGAGCTGGAGGCCGCTGGCAAGCCTATCGGCCCCAACGACCTGTTCATTGCCGCCCATGCCAATGCGCTGGGCGCGGTGCTGGTGACGGCCAAGTGCGGGGAGTTTGCCCGCATCGGCGCCCTCCGAGTCGAGAACTGGCTGGACTGAACTTCCCGCAGCCGCCCTCGCGAAGCCCGTCTCGTCCGCCCCTATCCCAAGCTCTCAGGCGGCTCCACAAGGTCGGCCGCGTCGGAAACCCACGCGTCCGCATCGGCGCGATAGGCCATCAGCCCCGCCCTCTCCTCTTCCGTCCAGCCGCGCTTGGTCGCGAGGGCGCCGAGCAGGCCGAGGCCGATGCGGCGCAGACCCGGCTGCAGCGCTAAGCGCAACGTGCGCTCGATCGCCGGGAGGGCCTCCGAGGGGCGGTTGGCGGTCATGCCGGGCATGGCGTCGAGGGCAGCGCCGACGGCGCCGGGATGCAGCAGGCCGGCCTCGGCGCAGGTCTTCAGGGTCGCGAGCGCGGCGTCCGGCTCCAGGATCGACAGGGCGAGGCGCAGCGCCAGCGGTGCGTGCCAGCGGCGGTCGAACAAGATGGCGATCAGCGCCTGCGCCGATGCTTCGAGGCCGGCGGCGCCTCGCTGCCGGCTTTGCCCGTAGGCGGCGACGATCGCGGCCAGCGCCGGCGGCCGTGTCACGGCGGCGAAGGTGGCGGCGAGCGCTTCGGCGTCGTCGCGGGCGTGGGCGCCGAGCAGGGCGCGTGCCGCCAGTTGCACGACGTCGCTGTCCGCATCGGCGAGCAGCGCGGCCATCGCAGCGCGCAGGGCCGGGATGTGGCCGCCGAGCGGCATGTCCACGAGGCGTTGCAGGGTCTCGCGCCGCACCTGGGGGTCGGGATGGCGCAGCAGCAGGGCGAGATGCCGGCCGAGACGGGCGCGCAGGTCGGGCGACAGGCGGTCCTGCGGGATGCGGATGGTCGCACGCGCCAGGGCGGCGCGCTCGCCGGTGGCCGCGGCTTCGAAATGCGGCCAGACCTCGGGGCGGTCGAGATGGTCCCAGAAGGCGCGCAGCAGCGCGATCCGGACATCGGGATGCAGGATCGGTTCGTCTGCAACCCGCAGCAGGAAGGCGAAGGCGGGCTCGCCGCCGAGCTCGCCGGCCAGCCGGACGATTTCCTTGGCCACCGTGACCTTGGTCCTCGGCGCCCGGCCGAGAATGGCGAGCGCCCGGTCCGCCGGCATCAGCATCAGGGCCCGGCGAAGCGCGTACACCGCGACGCGGCCGCGCGCGTCGTCGAGAGCCTCGATCACGACCGAAATGCCTCGACCGGCATCGGCCCGGCCCAGCGCTTCCAGCGCCTTGTCGCGCAAGGCGACATCGGCGGCGTCGAGGCGGGCGAGGCCGATCAGAGGCGAGAGGTCGGCCGACGGCATGGCGCCGATGCGCGCCACCGCGGCGGCAAGCTCCCAGGCATTGCGCTTCTCGCCCGCGAGAAAGCCGGCGAGCGCAGCCGCATACAGCGCCTGCTGGCCGGCGGTCCAGGCGGAGAAGCCGCGGTCGAAGCCCGGCAGGACGCCGGCGCGGCCGCTGGGAAAGCGCCCGGACAAGACACGCGCCGTGAGGAACGGCGTCAGCAGGTCCTGGCGGTGGCGGTGAAGGTGCTGCGCGACCTCAGGCACCTGGATCCAGCTCGGGTCATCGGCAACCAGCTTAGGGACAAGGTCGGCGACCATGGCGGTGTGGCGGATGCGCGCCAGCCCTTCCAGCCCCAGCCGCGCGACCGGGCCGCGGCTGTCGACGGCGATCGCGGCCAGCAGCCGGCCGAACGCCGGCACCGCCAGCGCGCGACGACCGAAGCTCAGGACCAGCCCTACCGCGACGGCGTGGCGGTTGCGCGCGGTCCAGCTCTCCAGCAGCGGCAGCAGCCTCGGCGCCAGCCGCGCCGCCTGCGCGTCGCTCATGCGCTGCTCCAGCGGCATGAGGTTGAGGCTGCCCAGGCGTTCGACCAGCACCGGCAGCTCGTCGACGACGAAGCCGGTATGCGTGACGATCAGGCCGAGCAGCAGCCGGGCGGCGGTCGCCATGGTGCCGGCAGAGCAGTCGCGCGCCCGCAGGGCTGCGGCGATGACGGCGGCGACCTTCGGCAGGTTGGCGGCCGTCCAGCGCGTCGGCGGCAGCCCTGCCAGAGCGGACATCATGGCGAGGCGCACCGGATCCTGCTCGTTCTCCCGGGCGAGGCAAAATTCCAGGATGTCGCCGAGCCGCGACGGCTGATAGCGCCCGCTGCCGACCACGGCCGAGACCGCGGACGCCCTGAGGTCGCCCTCGGGCTGCGACAGGAACGGCCGGGCCAGGGCGAGCGCCTCGTCGAACGGAAGGCAGGCAAGATAGGGCAGCCGGACCGACGGATTGGCCTGCAGCAGCGGCAGGGTGAAGGCGTGCCGCGCCTCGGCCTCGCGCGGGCCGGCCGGCAAGGCGCTGACGAGGGCAAGCGGCAGCGCGCCGGTCCTGTCGCGCCAGGCCTGGCCGCCGGCGCGATAGAGCGCCGCCCGCTGGCCGGGTCGCAGCCTGGCGAAGAGGTGCGGCAGCTCGGGCACGGCGCCGATGTCCGCCAGAGCGCAGAGCGACGCGTCGTCGAGGCGCCGCAGCGCCGGGAGCGGCAGGGCGCCGCGCAGCGGTCCGGGGTTCGCCCGGACGATCGCCGCAACGCCCTCGGGGTCGTGGGCGGCAAACGCGGCGCAGGGCAGCAGGTACGCCGGCAGCCGCGTGGCGGCCGTCGCCAGCAGCGGCAGGCCGACCGCCGGGGTGCGCTTGCCCATCTGCTGCAGCGCGGCGACGACGGCCCACCGCACCTGATGCGACGGCTCGCCCGGCGCGTCCAATTGCCGGGTGAGCCCATCACGGACGATGCCGGGGAAACGTCGCGTCAGCCGCGACCAGTCGACAGGCGTGAGCCTATCGGCCATCCCGGCGTCGAGGCACGCCCGCACGAAGCTCTCTGTGGTCGCGGGCAGCAGTCGTGGCTGCTCCCGCGCATCGAGCAGAGCATAGGCGGCATCGTTGACGCGGCTGCGGCCGGCCTTGGCGCAAGCCCGCGCCAGCCGGTCGCGCCGCTGTCGCGGCATGCCGGGCATCGCAGCGGCCAGCGCCGCGTCCGGCACGAACAGCACGGCGAGACGGATCGCGCCGGCGGCGAGGCTGCCGGATGCGTCGGCGAGAAAGCCCGCAATCGACGTCGCGTCGCCCGATCCCGCCGCGGCCATCAGGGCGAGATACCGGCGATAGTGCTGCTCGGACGCCGCCAGGCTGGCGATGGCGTCGGCAAGGCTCCGGTCGGTGAGCGAGCGCCGGCCCAAGGCGATCATGTGCCGCCAGCGGCGGCTGTGGTCGAGGCCGTCGACGGCATCGAGGATCGCTTGAGGGGTCATGGCCACCTTCGTTCGGCGAGCGCTGCCGCAAATCGACGGACTGTTACCGCGCCTGTTCTCCGCGATACTGCCGCATTTGCCCGAGCGCTGCCATCGTCCGGGCGTCTCATGCCCGCGGAGGGCTGAGCCGCCTCACCTGCGTGCGGCCATCCTGCAGATGGTTGAAGCCGGCTCGCCCGCGTCCGAGGCCGTCGCAGGTCCGTGCGCCCGCGTGGCGGACCTCTTTCCGACCGCCCTCACCTCACGGCTGACGTCGCTTGAAGTCGACCAGCCTCGCCAGGAAATTGTCGCGCCACCCCTGCCGTGCCGGAATGTCCTCTGTCGGCGTGCGCTTGCGCAGCGTGCCTTCGATCGCAGCGACCAGCGTGTCCGGCCAGGGGCGCGGATCAGCCTGCTCCTTAGCGAGGCCGTGATACATCGGGCCGAGGTTGCGGCAATATTCGGCGATGCCCGTCCGGGCGTTGAGGTCGATGGTCTGGAACGGCCCCATGAAGCACCAGCGCAGGCCCAGGCCGTCCGCGATGGCACGGTCGACCTCGTCGGCGTCCACGATCCCGTCCTCCACCAGGCGGAAGGCCTCGCCGAGCAGCGCGCCCTGCAGGCGGTTGACCACGAACCCGTTGATCTCGCGCCGCAGCTGGATCGGCGACTGGCCGATGCGCCGCATCAGCGCGGTGGCGCGCTCGACGATGTCGGGGTCCGTCCACGGTGCCGGCACGATCTCCACCAGGGGGATGAGGTGGGGCGGATTGATCGGGTGGACGACGAGGCAGCGCCGGCGCGTCGCCATTCCCTCGGTGAAGGCGGAAGCGGGCAGGCCCGAGGTCGAGCTCGCCAGGACGACCTGCGGCCCGGCCAGCGTGTCGAGCATCGCGTAGAGATCGATCTTGACGGCCAGCCGCTCGGGCACGCTCTCCTGGACGTAGTCGACGCCGGCCAGCGCCTCCTCAATGCTGGCGGCCGGCCGGACCCGCGCGGCGATCGACTCCGCCGGCTCGGGCAAGGCGAGCCCCTGCGCTTCGAGAGCGGCCAGCGCGGTCCGCACGAAATCCGGCGCCCGTGCGGCGGCGGCGGGATCGGCATCGTGGATCGCCACCTCGAAGCCGGCCCTCGCGAAGACGAGGGACCACGCGGAGCCGACGACGCCGGCTCCGATCAATGCAACCCGTGTCATGGACTGATCCTGGTGAGAAGCGCTCAGGGCGTCTGCGCGCCGCGGGTGTTCAGGTGAATGGCATAGAGCGAGGTGTGGCCGCAGATGTAGAGGCGGTTGCGCTTCGGCCCGCCGAAGCAGACGTTGGCGACCTTCTCCGGCACGGGGACCTTGCCGATGACGTCGCCGCCCGGCGTCACGCAGCACACGCCATCGCCGGAGCTGGTCCACACATTCCCGTCGACATCGACGCGGAAGCCGTCGGGAATGCCCGGTGCGATGTCGGCGAGAACGCGGCTGTTGCTCAGCCGCCCGTCCACCACGTCGAAGGCCCGGATGTGGTGGGGCCAGTCGGGATTCGGCCAGAAGCCGGAGTCGGCGACGTAAAGGGTGTTTTCGTCCGGCGAGAAGGCGAGGCCGTTCGGCCGCTTGAAGTCGTCGACCACGACCCTGAGGCTGCCGTCGCGCGGATCGAAGCGGTAGACATTGCAGCTGCCGATCTCGCTATCGGCCTTGTTGCCCTCGTATTCGGCGCTGATGCCGTAAGTCGGATCGGTGAACCACACGGTGCCGTCCGACTTCACCACGATGTCGTTGGGCGAGTTCAGGCGCTTGCCCTCGTAGCGGTCGGCCAGCACCGTGATGGCGCCGTCATGCTCGGTGCGCGTCACCCGCCGGCCGCGATGCTCGCAGGTCACCAGCCGGCCTTCGCGGTCGCGGGTGTTGCCATTGGAGAAGTTGGAATCGGCACGGAACACCGAGACCTGCCCGGTCTCCTCGTCATAGCGCAGGATGCGGTTGTTCGGCAGGTCGCTGAACAGGAGGCAGCGGTGGTCGGCGAAGTAGACCGGCCCCTCCGCCCAGCGCAGGCCCGTATGCAGCTTCTCCAGGAAGACGATCGGGATCGTGTATTGCGCGAAGCGCTTGTCGTAGACCTCGAACGGGTCCATGGGCGTCCTCCTCTCAGGCCTTGGACGAACGGGCGGCGATGGCGGCGCGCTGGCGTCGCCGCGCGGCGTAGACGGACAGACCGACCGCCACGATCAGGATGCCGCCATTGAAGAAGTACTGGACGTAGAACGGGGCGCCGAGCTGCTGGACGCCGGAGAAGGAGAAGGCCAGCACCAGGACCGACAGCAGCGTGCCGATCACGTTCACGCGACCGGGTTTGATGGAGGTCGCGCCAAGCAGCGTCGCCGCGAAGGCCGGCAGCAGATATTCCGGCCCGACGCTGGGCGTGCCCGTCTGCAGGATGCTGCCGAGCACGATGCCGGCGAAGCCGCTGAACAGGCCGGAGACGACGAAGGCGCCGATGATGTGGCGGCGGACCTTGATGCCGGTGAGCTCGGCCGCCCGGACGTTGGCGCCGATCACATAGAGGTTGCGTCCGACGGGCAGGCGCTCCGTCACGATCCACAGCACGACCGAGATGACCGCGACATAGACCGCCGGCAGCGGCACGCCATGGACGATCTGGGTCAGGTTGGTGAAGCTGTCCGGCAGCCCCATGCCGCTGATCTGCTCGCCGTTGGAATACCAGTTGGTGACGCCGTAGAGCAGCGTCCCGGTCCCCATCGTCGCGATGAAGGAATCGATATGGAAGACGGTGACGAGCAGGCCGTTGGCAAGGCCGATGAGGATCGACAGCAGGAGGATCAGCGCCGCGGCTTCCGGCCAGCCCAGGCCCTGGCTCACCTGCAGGCCGACGATCAGCACCTGCGCCATGCCCAGGTGATAGCCGATGGACAGGTCGAACTGCTTGGTGGCGAGCGGCACCATTTCCGCCAGCGCCAGCATCGCCGTCACCGACTGGCTGACCAGGATCGTGTTGATGTTGATGGCGCTGAAGAAGCTCGACGGCCTCAGCAGGCCGAAGACCAGCATGATCAGCAGGAAGACGAAGACGAGGCCGTAGACGGCCACGAGGTTGGACAAGGCGGCCGCCGGCGTCTGGCGCATGGGAGAGGCGCCGCCGCGCCGGAACGTGGTCTCGGACATGTCCTTCTCCGCCATCAATGCACCTGCTCGCCCTGCCCGTCCGGCAGCGAGGACCGGGTGAGGAGCCCCTCCAGCGTCAGGGCCGGGCCCGCCAGATCGGATGTGATGGCCCCGCGTCCGATGACGAGCGCCCGGTCGCACAGGCCGACGACCTCCTCGAAGTCGGAGGAGACGACGAGCACGGCCGCGCCCTCGCCTGCCATGCTGCGCAGCATGCGGTGGATGGTGCCCTTGGCGCCGATGTCGACCCCCGCGGTCGGCTCCTCCATGATGAAGAGCCTGGCGCCCGTCGCCAGCCAGCGGCCGACGAAGATCTTCTGCTGGTTGCCGCCGCTCAGCCAGTCGATGAGGGCCGCCGCATTGCGGGGGCGAACGTCGAAGCGCTCGAGCGTCTCCCTGACCGCTTCCACCTCCCGGCCCGTATCGATCGGCTTGAACAGCGCGCCCGAGATGGCCTGGATGTTGGGGAAGAGGTTCTCGCGCAGCGACATGCCGCCGAGGGCGCTCTCGCGCAGGCGGTCGCCGGCGAGCAGCGCGATGCCCTTGCCGATCCGCGCGCTGATCGGCAGGTCGGCCGGGATCACCTCCGACCCCAGCCGGATCGTGCCGGCGGTGTGGGGGTGCGCGCCGAAGATCGCGCGGCCGATCACCTCGTGCCCGGCGCCGCGCAGCCCCACCAGGCCGACGATCTCGCCCTCGTCCACGGTGAACGACAGCGGCCCCTGGCTGCCTGCGCACAGATCCTCGACGGCGAGGAGCGGCGCCGTCCTGCGGTCCTGCGCGGCGGGCGGATGGTGGATCTGCAGGTCGCGGCCGAGCATGTCACGGATGATCGCTTCGGTCGTCAGCCCCCCGATCGGGCTCGATCGCACGTGACGGCCGTCGCGCAGCACCGTGACGCGATCGACCAGGCCGAAAAGTTCGTTCAGCCGGTGGCTGACATAGAGGATGCTCGTGCCCGAGGCGCGCAGGCGCCGCAGCACCTCGAACAGGTGCAGGGCATCGGGGCCCGGAAGCGAAGCGGTCGGCTCGTCCAGGACCACGATCCGCGCATTGCGCGAGAGAGCGCGCACGATGCCGAGGATCGCCTTGCCGGCGGCGCTCAGCGACCCCACCGGCGCACGCGGGTCCGGCGGGTCGATGGCCATTCCGCCATAGATGCGTTCGGCCTGCCGCCACACGCCCTTCCAGGAGATCAGCCCCGCGCGGCACGGAAACCCCGCCACCAGCGCGACGTTCTCGCCGATGCTGAGTTCGTCGACCAGGCCGAGGTCCTGATGGACGAAGGCGATCGGCACCGGCTCCAGGTAGGGATTGACGCGGCTGCCCGCCACGACGATCTCCCCCTGGTCGGGCTGGAAGATGCCGGCGAGGATCTTGATCAGCGTCGACTTGCCGGCCCCGTTCTCGCCGACCAGCGCATGGATCTCGCCTTGTCCGATCGTCAGGTCCACGCCGTCCAGGGCCAGCGTGCCGACGAATCGCTTGGTAAGGCCGCGGATCTCGATCGCGGGTGGCGCATCGGTTGCCATGGGGTCTCGCCTGAAACTTCGGGAATCCGTCGCCGCCCCCCGGCCGGAAGGCCTCGCCTGTTGCGGATGCGCCAGGCAGTGGCATGAGGGAGGCTGCATGCCGCCGCCTCCGCCGTCGCGGCCCTCACTGGCAGGCCGTGCTGGTGCCTTTCCAGATGTTGACATAGTGGCAGGCGAAGTTGTTGCTCGGCACGAATTCGTTGTTCTTGCCGCCTTCGCTGTCCACATTGTCCTTCACGATCAGGAACACGGGCTGCACGAAGTGCGCCGGCTCCTGCCCGGCCATGGCGCGCACCACGGCGTCCACGGCCATGTAGCCGAAGAGGGAGCTGGGCTCGGGCACGCTCGCCACCTCGAAGCCGCCCTTGCGGATCATGTCGTAGGCCGAGGGCGGGGCATCGGCGCCGACGAGCTTGATCTTGTCGGTGGAGGCGCCGGCGGCCCTGAGGGCGGCGGCCACGTTGGTGTAATAGCCGTCGCAGCAGGTGGTCATCCACCAGCTGTCGCCGTAGCGGGCGAGGAGGCCGGACACGGCCGGGTTCATGCGGGCCGAGGCATCGCCCAGCGGCATGTTGATGGTCTCCAGCATCTTGCAGCCGGGACAGTTGGCGATCGGCGTCGTCGTCGCCTTGGCCTTGAAGCGGGCGATGGCGTAGCTGTTGTCCACCATGTGGATGTCCTGACCCTTGCCCTCGGACATGGCGATCACGTAGGCGGCCTCGGTCTGGCCGATCTCGGCCGGGTTCGAGACGATGTTGTGATAGAGGCCGAGCTCGGGGCTGGGGCCCGGGAAGGCGGTGGCGTGGATGCCGATCACCGGGATATGGCGGGCCATCGCGTCCTTGATCGGCTTTTGCAGCGCATTGGCGTCCGCCGGGGTGATGATCGCCGCGGGGTTCGAGGCGAGCGCCTGCTGCATGGCGGCCAGCGTGCCGCTGACGGTGCCCTGGCCGTTGAACGTCATGACCTTCCAGCCCAGAGCCTTGGCGCCTTCTTCCACGCCTTTGCCCCACAGCACATGCGGCGTGTAGGACTGGTCGGGCGAGACATAGGCGATGGTGAAGCTGCCCTCGGGCGCCTTCGGCCCGCTGGTCGGGCCCTTCCATTCGGTCTGCGGCTTGGTGCGCTCGGCAACGATCGCCTTGGCCTCGTCGACGGAGAGCTTGTCCTGGATGACCGGCTCCGGCCAGGCCGGGAAAGGCTCAGCCCGGGTCTGGGCGAGAGCGGAGCCCGCTGCCAAGGCCGGAACCAGGGTGGCGCCGAGCATGGCCGCCCGTACCGAGCCGGCCCCGAAGACGTGTCTGCACAGTCGCTTGAGCATTGGTTTCCTCCTGAACGTTTCTTGATCACTTCGTTGGTCGAGTGAGCTGTCGGCCGCGGCGCCGGATCGATCCCGGATTGGACCTATTCCGCCGCAACTCTCTGGGGGCGCCCGGCCGGCCAGGCTTCCGGCGCGGCTTTCGGCCCGAACGTGCCCGCCGCGCCCGCATCCTGCATGGTGCGCAGGTGATAGAGCGTGGTGGTGTCGATGAGATCGACCATGTCGTAGGTGATGGGCGCGTCGACCGGCACGTCGCGGCGCAGCTTCGCACCGGTGAGGAGGCCCAGCGGCACGACGTTCTCCGCCTTCGCCGTCTCATAGAGGTCGTTCAGCGCGTAGACGGTCGAGCCGCCGGCCCCGTCGATGACGGCGCCCGCCTTGAGCGGTCCCTTCGCGGCGGCGAAGACCTCCGTCACCAGCCCGAGTCTCGGCACGATGGTCGGATGGGTGAACTCCACCGCATTGACGATCGAGAGCGGGATCTCGTTGGTCACGAGATGGTAGGGCGTATACATGTTGTAGTAGCCGTCCGAGCCCGTCACATCGAGATAGTTCAGGTCCTCGCGCACCTGCGGATGGTCGGTGTAGACGCACAGGAACACGCCGGGCGTGACGCTGCGGTCGAAGTCGATCGAGCCGTCGGGGTGCTTCAGCGGCCGCGCATAGTCGACGACGCCGCGGCGATCGAGGATCCCGCCTTCGCTCTTGGGGCGGAAGAGCTCGGGGATTTCGTTCACTCCGGCCACCGGCCCGTGCATGCCGCGGATGTCGGGCACGAGGCCGGTGTAGTTGGAGATGCACGCCATCTCGATCATGGTCTTGGTGGCATCGCGGAAGGTGACGAGGAAATGCGGGTTCACGCCCAGGCGCCTGGCGTCCTCGGCGACGCTGTCGGGGGTGGCGTAGCGGTCGAAGAGGCCGATGCTGGAAGGCGCCTTGCCCACGGCCACGATCTCGAAGCCGAGGCCGGCATAGCGGTCGTAATACTCCGCGATGAGACCGGGCTCGTCGCCTGACGAGACGGTGTAGACCACGCCCGCCGCCTGGGCCATCCGGTGGAGGATCGGCCCGACGACGACGTCGGTCTCGACGTTCAGCATCACCACGTGCTTGCGGGCCAGGATCGAGCGCATCGCCACGCGAGCGCCGATGTCGGGACTGCCGGTCGCCTCGACCACGACGTCGATCTCCAGCTCCGACAGGATCTCCGCATCCTCGGTCGCCACGGGCCGCCCGGCGCGAATGGCATCGGCGGCGGCCGAGATGCTGTTGGTGACGACCACATCCTCGCGTCGGTGGCCGCAGAGCTCGAAGGCCCGCACGACGCGCTCGGTGCTGATGTCGGCGATGACGGCGGTGCGGATGCCCTTCATCAGGCCGATCTGGCAGATCGCGCCCGTGCCCATCCGGCCCGCACCGACAAACCCGACCTGGATCGGCCTCCCCTGATCCGCCCGGCGGTCCAGCGCCTGCTTGAACATCTCGTCCCTATTCCGTTATTCTGAATGTCTGATATTATGAATTACAGAGAGTGCCGGGTGTCAAGGCGGTTGTTGGGAGGTGTCGAGTGGCGGGGCGTCGACGGCGACGGGCTGCCGAGCCATGTGGCGAGCGCGTCTTCGGGGCCATTCGGCAGGTGGCGTCCGATGAGCCGGCCAGAGCGAGCGGGTGGGGTTTGATGACGACGCGTTCGCGCCGTGGCAGATAGGCGCAATGATCTGACGATGGGGGTGGCACGCTTGGGCCAGGACGGGCTGACGACGGATACGAACATGCTCATCAGGCCGGTGAGCCGCGCAACGCTGCCGCAGGAAATCGTGAAAGCCCTGACCGACCTGATCATGAAGCGGGTCTGGAAGCCGGGCGATCTCATCCCCTCCGAGAAGGAACTCGCCATCCGCTTTCAGGTGGGGCGCTCCACGATCCGCGAGGCGGTCAAGAGCCTCGTCGTGCTCGGCGTGCTGGAAGCGCGCGCCGGGGAGGGATCGTTCGTGCGCGAGCCGACCTCGGAGCTTCTATCCGGCGCCTTCCGCTGGGGCCTGCTGCTGAGCGAAGGCAATCTCGACCATTTCGTCGATGTTCGCGTCCTGATCGAGGTGGAATGCGCCCGCCGCGCCGCCGCCAACCGCACGGACGATCTGGTGGCCAGGCTGCGCACCTCGATCGACGACATGCGCGCCGAGCCCATGGATCACAATGCCTTCATGGAGGCGGATACCCGCTTCCACCTGGCCATCGCCCACGCCGCCAGCAACCCGATCTTCGAGAACATGGGCTCGACGATCCAGTCGATCGTGCGGATCTGGTACCCGAAGACCTATTACATCCCGGAAACCAAGGGGCGGACGGTGTCGGAACATCAGGCGATCGCCGACGCGATCGCCGACGGCGCCTGCGACGCGGCGGGCGATGCGATGCGGGCCCATCTGCTCGCTGCCGGCCATCGCCTGCGCACGCTCGTTCCGGCGGTGCAACGCTCGTAGATCGCAACGGGAGGAGCGGCCAATCAGCCGGTGGTGGAACTCCTGGCCGGGATGGGCCCAGGACTTATTTCGGCGCCGCCGCTGCAGTCTCCCCCGGTGGCAGGATCCGCATCAGGAACATCGGCACCTTGTCCCCGGGCTTGAACGGGCCGGGAACCGCGTTGCTGACCGGGGGCACGCTCTGCAGGAAGGCGGCGATCGCCAGCGCGTCGTCGGTGGTCAGATGCGCGAAGGCGTGCCAGGGCATGATCGGCGCCAGGGTGCGGCCGTCCGGCCGCACGCCGCCCTGCAGCGCGGCGACGATCTGCTCCTGGCTCCAAGTGCCGATGCCGGTCTCCTTGTCGGGCGTGATGTTGCGGCCGGGAAAGGCGCCGAGGCCCGGGATCTCGAAGGCCACCTCCGAGCCGCCGAGGAAGCGCGAGGCATCGGGCTTGCCGAAGAAATAGCCTGGCGTATGGCAATCGTTGCAGCCGCCGAACGTGACGATATATTTGCCGCGCCCGATCTGGGCGTCGTCGGCCGCAGCCGCAAGCGGCGCCAGCACCGCGATCGACGCGGCCAGGACGGCAAGGCGAAATCGCTCCAGCACCATCGTTCCCTCCCAAATCTTGTCTTATTGTCCCTTTGTCGTCGATAAATCGCAACGACACTTGGACTTTCGCATCGGAAGGATGCGTTGACCAGCGGCTGCTTACGGAAAGTTTCGACGACAGTTACTGGACGTGGCGAAGCGTCGGGCTGGGGCTGCACCGCCACACGGGACGATCCACCGCAGCCGATGGCGGGATCGCACCGCGCCTGATCCCCTCCCTCACACCGGACCAGCCCGTCTGCTGCACGGGCTGCCTCGTCTCCATCGGAACCTTTGTGCTAAGCTCCCGCCCGTCCAGGGGTTTTGATGTCACGACAACAAGAAACGATGACGCGGCGCCCGATCGCGGCGCGGTCGTCCGCCTGGGCGATCGCTCTCAGCGCGCGGCTGGCGCGATGGGGCGTGACGCCCAACAGCATTTCGGTGCTGTCCGTCCTGTTTGCCGCGATCGGCGCCTGGCTGATCGGCGCCGTCGATCACTGGCTCGGATGGCTCGTCGCCGCGGCCTGCGTGCAGCTTCGGCTGGTCTGCAACCTGCTCGACGGGATGGTGGCGATCGAGGGCGGCCGCAAGTCCAAGGTGGGTGCGATCTACAACGAGTTCCCCGACCGTATCGCCGACACGCTGTTCCTCGTGCCGCTCGGCTATGCCGCCGACGTACCGTGGCTCGGCTGGGCCGCGGCGCTGCTCGCCGCGCTCACGGCCTATGTCCGCGTGTTCGGCGGCGCGCTCGGCCAAGCCCAGGACTTCAGCGGCATCATGGCCAAGCAGAGGCGGATGGCGGCCCTGACCATCGGCCTTGTCGGGCAGGCCATCGCGTCGCTCGTCCCGGCCGGCCACTGGCCGCTCACGGTGACGGCCGCCATCATCGCCGTGGGATCGCTGGTGACCTGCGTCACCCGCACGGTGGCGATCGCGCAGGCCCTGGAGCGTTCATGACCGCTCTCGTCAGGCGCTTCCTGATCGTGCTGGTGCGTCTTCTCGTCGGTGCGCGCAGCGAGTGGCAGGGCTGCAAGCCCGACACCATCCGGCGCATCTATTTCGCCAACCACAGCAGCCATTTCGACACCATCGCCGTGATGGCGGCGCTGCCCTGGCCGGTACGCCGGCTCACCCATCCGGTGGCGGCGCGCGACTATTGGGGCAAGACCAAGCTCCGCCGCTTCATCGCCGAGACGGTCCTTCGCGCGGTGCTGATCGATCGCAAGCCCGAGCCGGGCAGCGAGCCGCTGGCGCCGATCGAGCGGCTGCTCGAGACCGGTCGGTCGATCCTGATCTTTCCCGAGGGGACACGCGCCGAAGGCGACGAGGTCGCGGAGTTCCGCAGCGGCCTCTTCCGGCTGGGGCAGCGGTTTCCCGACGTCGAGCTGGTGCCGGTCTATCTCGACAATCTGCAGCGCATCCTGCCCAAGGGGAGCATGCTGCCGGTGCCGATCACCTGCACCGCCCGGTTCGGGGCGTCCCTCCATGTCGAGGAGGGCGAGGACAAGGCGGCCTTCCTGCGGCGGGCTCGCGCCGCCGTGCTCGCGCTCCATGACGGGGTGGCCGCATGAACGAGACCTTGCTCATCGTGCTCGGCGGCATCGTCGCGCTGCTGACGCTGGCCTCGCTCGTCGGCCATATGCTGGAGCGCCGCGCCGCCAAGCCGGAATCGGTCGCGACCGTGCGTAACCTCAACGCCCGCATCCGCTCGTGGTGGGTGATGGTCGTGGTGGTCGGCGGCGCCATCGCGCTCGGGCGCACGACGACCATCGTGCTGTTCGCCATCCTGTCCTTCATCGCGCTGCGCGAATTCTGGACCCTGACGCCGTCGCGACGCGGCGATCACCACGCGCTGTTCCTGTCGTTCTTCGTGGTGCTGCCGGTGCATTACGTCCTGCTCGGCATCGACTGGTACGGCATGTTCGTCATCTTCATCCCGGTCTACGCCTTCCTGATGCTGCCGGCCGTGGCGACGCTGACCGGCGACACCAAGGAGTTCCTGGCGCGCAGCGCCAAGGTGCAGTGGGGCCTGATGCTGACGGTCTATTCGATCAGCCATGCGCCGGCGCTGCTGATGCTCGACACCGGCAGGCCCAGCGCTCTGCTGGTCGTCTATCTCGTGATCGTGGTGCAGCTCAGCGACGTGTTCCAGTATGTCTGGGGCAAGCTGATCGGCAAGCATCGCTTCTCGCCGAACATCAGCCCGTCGAAGACCGTCGAGGGGCTGGTGGGCGGCGGCCTGTCGGCGATCCTGGTCGGCACGCTGCTCTACCGGCTGACGCCGTTCTCGCCGCTGCAGGCGGCCGCGGTGAGCGCGGTCATCGTGATCGCCGGATTCTTCGGCGGCTTCGTGCTGTCGGCGATCAAGCGCGACCTGAAGGCGAAGGATTGGGGCACTCTCATCGAGGGGCATGGCGGGGTCCTCGACCGCGTCGACTCGCTCACCTTCGCGGCGCCGCTGTTCTTCCACGTCACGCGCTACTGGTTTACGACCTGAGCCATCGCGTTCGCGCCGCACCGACAAGGGGACAATGGCGATGCGCTGGGGCAAAGGGTTGATCCTCGCCGCGGTTCTTGCTGCCCTGTGCGCTCCTCCGGCGCGCGATGCGGCCGAGGCCCGGAAGCATCGTACGATCCGCGTCGCCTATCTCAGGCCGACGAATCCGCCCGGCTCATGTCGGGCGATAGAACAGCGCCCGCCCGGTCGGGACGAGCTGAAGCAGCACATCGTAGTCGCCGATATTCGCGGTCAGCACCACGAGGCCGAGCCTCTGGGCCTGCAGGAACAGCACGCAATCTTGCAGCGCGCGCAGCTTGCCGTCCTTCGCATAGCCCTGGAGGCGGCAGAGGATCCCGGACAGCAGCGCCGCTCTTCCGAGGATTTCCATGTCGGGCGCGAAGATCCGATGCGGCGGCATCGCCTTGACCTGCCTGCCGATCTCGGCAACGACGGCAGCGGTTCGCGCGTCGGACGGGTCGAGCACGCCGACCGTGTGCATCAGCTCCTGGATCGCGACGGTGGAATGGTTGACCTGACGCCGGGCGATCAGATCGTCCAGCACGCGCGGCGAGCGCCCCTGCATCTGGTCGATATAGACGCAGGTGTCGAGCAGGAGCCCCTGCCCGCCAAGCCGGCTCTCCCTGACGAACGGCAGCTTATCGTCGTCGCGCCGCGCCAGCGTCCGCTGCGGATCGAACCGCGCCCAGCGCCGCGCCGCGTCGAAATCGAGCACGTCAGAAGCCCAGCTTCAGCTCCGGGTCGACCTTGCCCCGCGCCTCCCTGAACATTTCGGCGAAATTGTCATCGAGCGCGATCGTCGCCAGGGCAAATTCGATCAGGTCCGTGTCCGCCTCGATGCCCGTCTGCCGCTTGGCCTGCCTCACCAGAGCCGGGCTTACCCTGCCGCCGATGCGGCCGCTCTTCTCGCCGAGGAGGCCCGACCGTTCCGCCGCCTGCATCACGGCCTCGAAGCGCGCCCTGCCAATGGCGGACCGGCCTGTTGCGTCATCGCGCCGAATGGCCCCAGCGCCGCCTTCGGAAGGGCTGTCGGCCCCTCGGGCCGATGGCTTGCTCGTCGATGCTTTCGTCATGGCGCCCAATGTTGAACAAAATCCAGTTTCGTTGAACGTATCACTCGAACGCGCCAGCTTCAAGGAACCCGCCCCGACCCGGCACCCACGCCCTGGACACGGGGACATCCGGGAACGCCTCGTCCAGAATCTCGACATGCACGTCGCGCGGCACGTTCGCCTCCCCGCCCTGGATCGGCACGATGTCCTGCGGGCAGGCGGAGAAGGCGACGATCGCATCCATCTCGGCGCGCAGGCTGATGCTGTCGCCCGGCCGGCACGGCGTCGGCCCGGTGAGGAGGCTGCGGCCGTCGGGCTGGACGGCGATGTTCATGAAGATATTGAACGAGGCCAGGATCGATACCGGCGCCGTGAGGCCGATGCCGGCGAGCGCCTCGTGCATGTTGTCGAGGCAGTTGCGATGATAGCCGGTGACGCCGAGCAGCCTGTAGCGGTGGCAGTCGCAGGCGGCCATGAAGCCGTCATGGATGCCGGGGGACGTGTCCGCGACGATGGTCAGGATCGGCCGGCGCCGGGTCGTCACCAGGCTGTCGCCGACCACCGGGTTGAGGCGCTGGCTCCAGACGCGGCTCGCCTCCATCGACATGTGCTCGGTGAGATCGCCGGCGTTCCAGGCCCAGCAATCCACCACCTGGGTGCCATGGGTGTTGACGAGGCGCACGATCTGGCCCGCGGCCAGCCGGAAGGCCCGGCCGTGGCCGGCGGGAACGGTCGCGAGCGGGGCGGTCACGGGCGTGCTCCATCAGCGGGGATCGATCGGCCGTCTTCGAGCCGGTTGTGGACGCGGACGCGCAGCACCCCGCGCCCACGGGCGATGCCGAGGTCGCTGGCGCCGGCGGCGACGAGAATGCGGCAATCGATCAGCACCCGGCAGGTCACCGCGCGGCCCGGGGCCGGCGCGGCGAGCCGGGGCACCAGCCGGCCGGACGGCTCCACCGCCACGTCGAGGAAGAGGTTCACGGGGTCGGGCAGCTTGGGGACCGCGAGGCCGTGGCGCGCCAGCGCCGCCGCGGCGATGTCGCGCGGGTCCTCCTCGGCGAGGCCGGCGGCGGCCAGGCCCTCCCGGCTCGCCGCCGGCAGCAGCAGGTCGTGGCAGGCCCCGCCGTCGCGGCCGAGCACCATGATCGGCCGGCGCCGGTTGGTGACGAGCCGCATGCCGAGCGTCAGCCGGTAGGAATTGCTGAAGACGCGGGTGTGGTGGGGCGACAGGAACTCGCGCGCATCGGTTCTGGTAAAGGCGAAGAGCTGCGCCGCCCGGTCGCCTCCGACGTCCTCGATCGTCAAGAGCTGGCCGGCCGCGGCTTCGACCAGGGCCGCGGCACCATGGCCGATCTCGCAGGCGGCCTCCGCGGGATCGGGCCCGGCGGCCGGGATCGTCATCAGGAACGGCACGGCGTCACCTCCCCGCCCATTGCGGTGCCGCGTCGGAGACGACGACGCGCATGTCGGTCACTTCGAGCCCGTTGCCGGGAATGATGTCCTGCGGACAGGGCGAGAGGGCACAGACGACGTCCATCAACGCCCGGAGCACGAGATGGTCGCCCGGACGGCTGACCGGGTCCGTCACCATCATCCGTCCGTCCGGCGTCACCGGCCCGTTCTGGAAGAAGTTGAAGGGCTCTGGCACGTCGAGCACATCGATGCCGTGGGGGGCGAGCGCCTCGAACAGGTTCTCCAGGCAGTTGCGATGGCCGGGCACGCCGAAATCGACGGCATAGCGGGTGGGATCGCAGGCCGGCACGTTGGAATCATGGATGCCGACCGTGTCGGCGACGACCTCGAACATCGGCCGGTCCCGGGAGGACCAGAGGCAGTCGCCGATCGCAAAGAACAGCGACATGTTGCGGCGCCGGGTGTGGATCGGCGACAGGACCTCGGCGAGGTCGTCGCGGTTCAGCGCCACGAAGTCGCCGGCCTGCCGGCCGAAGAGATCGATCAGCGTCAGATATTGCCCGGCCGAGGCTGCGAAGCCGTGGCCGAAGCCGCCCGGCACGGTCTCGTCGCGGGCGACCGCGGCGAAGGACGGCAGCGGGCAGGCGCAGCGCGAGAGGCGGCTCATCCCAGCACCGCGAAATGCGCCTCGGTCGGCGGATGGCCGAGGCCGTTGATCGGCAGGATGTCCTGCGGGCAGGCGGAGAAGGCGATGACGAGGTCCATCTCGGCCTTCAGGGCGACATAGCTGCCGGGCGTCGACACCGGCGCCTCGAAGGAGATGGTCCGGTCGGGCTTGACCGGTATGTTCATGAACAGGTTCAGCGGGCTCGGCACCTCCGGCGCTGCCAGGCCGATCTCCTTCATCCCGGCATGGAGGTTGTCGGTGCAATTGTCGTGATAGCCCTCGACGCCGAGGAACTTGTAGCGGTGGCAGTCGCAGGCGGCGACGATGGTGTCGTGGATACCGCCCGACGTATCCTCGACGAAGGTGAGGATCGGCCGGCGCCTGTTGGTCAGCATGGTGTCGCCGACCACCGGGATGATCTTCAGGATGTGAGCGCGGCTGTGCTCCATCGACATGAATTCGGTGAGATCGTCGGCGTTGAAGGCCCAGGTGTCGACCACCTGGTCGCCATGGGTGTTGATCACCTTGACGATCTGGCCCTTGCGCACGCGGTGCGCCTTGCCGCGGCGGGCCGGAATCGTCAGCAGCGCCTCGTCGGTCATGCTCATGCTCCTCGAACTCATCAGGCTTGGACGGGATGGGCGTCGCGCCAGCGCGGCTGGGCGCAGATCTCGGCGAGGAAGCCGATCACCAGGGTGGCGCCGAGATAGGCGGTGGCCCCGGTGCCGACGTCCAGCGGCGGGTTGACCTCGACGAGGTCGAAGCCGACGACCTCGCAGCGCGCGGCAACCGTCGCCAGGGCGTCGCGCAGCTCGGGATAGGTCATGCCGTCGGGCTCGCCCGAGACGCAGCCGGGCACCAGCGACATGTCGAGCGCGTCGATGTCGATCGAGACATAGACCGGTGCGCCTTCCGGCAGCAGGGCGGCGATGCCGGCCGGCCCGAGCGCCCGCACCTCCGGCATCGGCACCACGCGGTTGCCCCGGGCCTCGATATCCCTGTGCTGCTTGCGCTGGGAGCGCAGCGAGCGGATGCCGACCTGGGTCAGGCTCAGCGCGGTGTCGAGGCCGGCCATGTGGCGGAAGGCATGGCCGTTGGTGAAGCGCATGCCGTCCTCTTCCTCGGCATAGTCCATATGCGCATCAAAATGCAGGATGTGCACCGGCCGCTCGAAGGCGCGGAAGATGGGATAGGCGATGGAATGGTCGCCGCCGAGGCCGACCGGCAGCGCGCCCCTGGCAAGGATGCCCTTCACCGTGGCGGTGATGTTGGCGAAGCTCTTCTCGACATGGGTCGGCGCGATGTCGACGTCGCCGACATCGGCGATCATCCGTCCCGCAAGCTCGGGCTTCAGGAGTTCGCGCCGGGTGGCGGGGTCGTAGAGCCCGCCGGTGAAGCGCAGCGAGTGCTCGCGGATGGCGCGCGGGCCCATGCGGCTGCCGGGCAGGAAGGGCGAGCCCTCGTCGAAAGGCACGCCGTAGACCGCGATCGGCGCCGTCAGCTCCGCCAGGTCCTCGCAGATCGGCGCACGCAGGAAGGAAGGGATGCCGACATAGGGGCGGTCGATGCGGGGCATGGGCGAATCTTCCGGGAGGGATGATGGTGCCGCCTCAGGCGCGGCCGGGGCGGACGAGGTCGAGGAAGGCGGCGAGGCGCGGATCGGCCGGGGTGCTCAGCACCGTCTTTGCCGGCCCGTCCTCGAGGATGCGTCCGCCGTCCATGAAGGCGACGCGATCCGCGACATGGGCGGCGAAACCGATCTCATGGGTGACGACGATCATGGTCATGCCGGTCGCGGCGAGGTCGCGCAGCAGGGCCAGCACTTCGCCGACGCGTTCGGGATCGAGCGCCGAGGTCGGCTCGTCGAACAGCATCAGGGCCGGGTCCATGGCCAGGGCGCGGGCGATGGCGGCGCGCTGCTTCTGGCCGCCGGAGAGGGCATAGGGAAAGCGGTCGACCAGCGCGCCGAGCCCGAGATCGGCAAGGAGCGTCCGCGCCCGCGCCGTCGCCGCCTCGCGGCTGCGGCGCAGCACGACGACCTGGGCGCGCACGACGTTCTCCAGCACGGAGAGGTGCGGCCAGAGGTTGAACTGCTGGAACACCATGCCGATACGCGGGCGCATGGCGTCGATGGCGCGCCCGCTCTGCCGCCGGATGGTGGCCCCGACCTGCTCGCGGCCGAAGGGACGGCCGTCGATGCGGATCAGGCCGTCGTCGGGCGGCTCCAGCCAGGTGAGGCAGCGCAGCAAGGTGCTCTTGCCGCAGCCGCTCGGCCCGAGCAGCGCCACGACCTCGCCTTTGGCGACGTCGAGATAGATGTCGTCGAGGACGCGCGTGCCGCGAAACGCCTTGCGCAGTCCGGAGACGGAGAGCAGCGGGGCGGGCTTCATCGCGCCGGCCTCCGGTCGAGCGACAGGAAGCTCGCCGCCAGGGCGCTGCGCTCGACGTCCTGGCGCTCGGCCACGCCGGTGCGGGCCTCGAACAGGGCCGCCGCCCGGGCGACCAGGATGGCGATGGCCCAGTAGATCAATGTCACCGCGGCGAAGGCCTCGAACGGGGCGAAGGTGTTTCCCTGCACGACGAGGCTCTGATAGGTCAGCTCGGCCACGGTGATGGAGCTCAGCACCGAGGATTCCTTGACCATGGTCAGCGTCATGTTGACCGAGGGCGGCACGAGGCCGCGCAGGATCTGCGGGAAGACGATGTGCCGCATGGCCTGGAGCGGCGACATGCCGACGACGCGGGCCGATTCGAACTGGCCGCGCGGCAGGGCGACGATCGCCGCCCGCCCGATCTCGGCGTAATAGGCGCTGGCGAACAGCGACAGCGCCACGGTGCCGGTGACCACGGCGGGGAAGCGGACGCCGGCGAAGGGCAGGCCGTAATAGACCAGGAACAGGATGATGATGAACGGGATGGCCCGGAGCACCGCGAGATAGACCGCCACCAGCGCCTGCACGATCCGGCTCGGCACCAGCGACAGGAGCGCGACGAGGATGCCGAGGGCATAGCCGACCACGAAGGCCGTGAGGCAGATGCGGACGGTCAGCCAGGCCCCCTGCAGCAGGATCGGCCAGTACTGGGCGAGGATGCCGATATCGAAGCGCACGGCTCAGGCCCTCGCATCCGCCATGCGGCGTTCGAGCAGGCGGCCGGCGGCCATGACCGCGAGATTGATGGCGAGGAAGCACAGGGCCGCGCCGACCAGCGTCTCGAACGGGCGGTAGCTGGCGCTGGCGATCTGCTGGGCGGTGCGCAGCACGTCCACCACCGTGATGACGGAGAGCAGCGCCGTGCCCTTGACGATGATGGTGACCTCGTTGACCAGCACCGGCAGGATGCGGCGGAAGAGCTGGGGCAGCACCACGGCGAGCCAGATCGCGCGGCGCGACAGGGCGAGCGCGCTCGCCGCCTCGACCTGCCCGGGCGGGATGGATTGCAGGCCGGCGCGCATGATCTCGGTGATGAAGATGGCGCTGTTCAGCGAGAGCGCCGCGACGCCGGCGACCTCCGGCCGAAGATCGAGGCCGAAGGCCGGCGCGACATAGTAGAAGATGAAGATCTGGATCAAGAGCGGCGTGCCGCGGATGAAGGAGATCATCACGCCGATCAGGCCGTTGACCACGCCGATCTTCATGGCTCTCAGGACGGTGAGGCCGGTGCCGCCGAGAACGGCGAGCACCACCACGATCGCGGCGAGGCGCAGGTTGACCAGCGCCGCCTCGATGAGCGCCGGCAGGACGGACATGAGGGTCGCGACCTGGAAGGACATGAGGTCCCGCGCTCCCGCCCGGGCCGCGTCAGATCGCGTCCGGCGGCAGGTAGCCGCTGTCGGGGATGGTCATCTTGAAGCCGAACCACTTCTCCTGCAGCGCGCCGAGGCGACCGTCGTCGCGCATGGTGCGGATCACGCCGGAGATGAAGTCGCGCAGGTCCTTGTCCTCCGGCCGCGTGACCCAGGCGAGATAGGTATAGGGCGAGCCGGCCTTGACCGGCCCCAGGAGCTCGAACGTGTCGGCCTTCTCCTTGACCAGCACGGCAAGGCTCGGCAGCGACTGGATCACCGCGTCGACCTCGCCGTTGGCCAGCGCCACATAGGCCTCGGTGAAGGCGGTGTAGAGCTTGAGGTCGGAGAAGCCGCTGCCGCCGGCGGCCTTCAGCTTGGCGTCGAAGTCGCGCGCCACCGGCTCGGTCGAGGAGGCAAGCTGCGTCGCCACGACCTTGCCGTTGAGGTCGTCGGCGCTCTTCAGCGCGTCGCCCTTGCGCTTCATCGCATAGGGCTCGCCGCTGGCGATCGGCAGCGTGTAGGCGTAGCGCTTGGCCCGCTCCTCGTTGATGCCGACGGTGGTGGCGACGAAGTCGAACTTGCCGGCCAGCACGCCGGGCAGGATGCCCTGCCAGGGCAGGTCGAGCTGCTCGAGCGTGACGCCGAGCGCCTTGACCACCTCGACGAGGATGTCGCTGCCATAGCCGACGATCTTGCCGTCCTTGATGAACTCGAAGGGCGGGAAGGCCGCCTCGGTGCCGACCGTCACCTTGCCGGCGCGGCGGATCTTCTCCAGCGTGGTTTCGGCGAAGGCCGGCCCCGTGGCCCCGAGGGTCGCCAGGGCGACGCCGGTGCAGAGCATTCCGAAGTGTCGGCGCGAGATGTCATGCGGCATGGGACGGCTCCTGTGGCGGCGGTGGAGGTCAGGCTCGGGGCGGGTCGAAATAGCCGGCACGCACGGCGGCGCCGACCAAGTTCACGATCAGGCGGCCGGCGACGATGCTGGTGATGCCGTGCAGATCGGTTGAGGGCGTGATTTCCACGATGTCCATGCCGAGGACCCGGCCCTTGCGGACCAGGCCGTGGATCAGCTTGCGCACCTGGTGGAAGGTGAGGCCGCCCGGCGCCGGCCCTTCCACGGCCGGCATGACGGAGGGGTCGAGCCCGTCGGCGTCGATGGTGATGTAGTAGCGCCCGCCGTCGGGGATGCGGTCGATGATCGCGTCGATGCCCTGGTCGTGCACCTCGAAGGCGGGAATGATGTTGGCGCCATAGGCCTTCGCGGCCTCGACCTCCTCCGGGCGGGCGCTGCCCTGGGAGCGGATGCCGATCTGGAAGATCTCGCCGATATGGTCCATCTCGGAGGCGCGGCGGATCGGGCTCGACAGGCCGTCATGCACCCCGTTCACGTGCTCGCGCCAGTCGATATGGGCGTCGACCTGGATCAGCGTGACCGGCCCCTCGCCGTCCAGCGCCCGGAAGATCGGGATCGGGATGCCGTGGTCGCCGCCGATGGTGATCGGCATGGCGCCGGCGGCGAGAATCTTGCGGATCGCCGCTTCGGCCCGGCCGAAATGGCTGCGATGGTCGTGGATGTCGAAAGGCACGTTGCCGACGTCGACCGCCTTGACCGGCCGGTTGTCGTAGATCGGGCCGCCGACGTCGAAATCGTAGCGCTCGAGGCCGCGCGACACCCGGTCGGTGACGGCGCGGACCGCGTCGGGCGCCAGGGTCTGGTCGTTGGAGACCGCGCCCGGCGTGTAGGCATTGCCGAACGGCATGCCGATGAAGGCGATATGTGCGTCGAGCCTGTCGAGATCGGGCGCATAGGGCGCATAGAGGAACGTGGCGTGCCCGGCATTGGGAGCGATGGTCAAAGGCAAGGACATGGCCGCAAACCGCCTATAAAAGCAACACGATGAACAACGATTGATCATGTACTGATCAAATCTTGCTCAGCTCCAAGGATGGTGCGTGTTCATGGCATGTATTTCAATTGCAAAGATCGAAACCATGCTTGTAGGCTCTGCAACATGAACGCGCACTCAGCCAAGCCGATCTCTGCGCTGACCGAAAACGACCTTCGGCTGATGCGCATCTTCCGCGTGGTCGCCGAAAGCGGCGGGCTGACCGCGGCCGAGCTGCGGCTCAACATGGAACGCTCCACCATCAGCCGGCACATCAAGGCGCTGGAGCATCGGCTGGGCGGGTGCCTGTGCCTGCGCGGGCCGGCCGGCTTCGAGCTGACCGATCTCGGCGACACCGTGCTGGCGGCCGCCATCGCGGCCTGTGACACGCTGGACACGGTGCGCGACGACCTCAACCGGGCGCGCAACATCCTCACCGGAGACCTGGTGGTCGGCATCGCCGACAATTGCCTCAGCAATCCGGCATGCCGCGTCGCCGACGCCCTCGCCCGCCTCAGCGCCGAGGCGCCGGCCGTGCGCATTCACCTCGTCGTGCACCCCCCTGCCGCGCTCGGGCGGGAGCTCCTGGCGCGGCACCTGCATCTGTGCATCAACGGCGCCGTGGCGCAGGAGGAGGACTTCGTGCGCCATCCCCTGTTCCGCGAGGAATTCCGGCTCTATGCCCGCCGCCTCGACACGGGCCCTCCCCTCGCCTTCGCCGACCTGGCGGAGCGGGCTTACGGCGTCGTCACCCGGGTCGGCGACCCGCACAGCCAGCGGCTCGCCGCCTTCCTGCCCGACGCCAGCCAGGCCGTGGCGCTGGGGCTCGAAGCCGTCGCCGCGCTGATCGCCGGCGGGCGCCATGCCGGCCTGCTGCCGACGCATTACGCCGCGTTGCTGGCGCCGAACTGTGGCCTGGAAGAAGTGCGGGACGCCGACCACGTCCTCTACGATTCACCGTTCTTCCTGAACTACGAGCGCAGCCGGCCGCTGTCGGCGCCCGGCCGGCGGTTCCGCGACCTGGTCCGAGAGTGCCACGGGCACTGATCCCGGCATCGCCGGCGAACTCCTTTCTCGGCAACGGCAGACGACGACCCGACAAATCGGGAAACCCGCTCGCCATCTTGTTGCATTGACCGGTTGTCATATGACCGGGAATGTGGGAGGCTGCATCGCCTTCGAAGCGGCCCGGCAGAGGCGCGCTCGATCGCGGGAAACCACCCGAAGGAAAGGCACGACACGATGCGTCCCCTCCTCCCCGCGGCGACACTCGATCGCCGGCGCTTCATCATCGGCGCGACGGGCGCCATGGCGGCCCTGGGGCTGCCGACGCGCGCCTATGCGGCAGCGCCCACCCTCGTGACCTCGATCCGCTCCTTGTCCAACCCCTATCACGCGGTGTGGAAACAGGGCGCCGAGGCCTTCGCCAAGGCCGCCGGCCTCGATCACGTCACGCTGGTCTCCGAGGGCAACAGCGAGAAGGGCATCGCCGACGTCAGGGCCATGCTGGCCAAGACCGGCGGCAACATGATCCTCAACTCGGACCCGAACGACACGCCGGATGCGCGGCCGATCGTCGAGGCCTGCGTCAAGGCCGGCGCCTATGTGGTGACGCAGTGGAACAAGCCGGCGGACCTGCATCCGGCCGACTTCAACCCGAACTATGTCAGCCACATCGAGTTCGACGGCATCTCCAGCGGCAAGACCATCGCCGAGATCCTGTTCAAGACGATCGGCGGCTCCGGCGGCATCATCGCCCTCGGCGGCATGATCTCGACCACCGCCGCGATCGAGCGCAAGAAAGGGCTCGACCAGGCGCTCGCCGCCACGCCCGGCATCAAGCTCCTCGACTTCCAGGTGGCGAACTGGAAATCCACCGAGGCCTACGACATCACCGGCGGACTGCTGACGCGCTTCGGCGACCAGATCAAGGGCATCTGGGCGGCGAACGACGACATGGGCGTCGGCGCGCTCGAGGCGCTGCGCGGCGAGGGCCTGGCGGGCAAGATTCCGATCGTCGGCGTGGACGGGATCAAGTCGGCCGTCGATGCGGTGCGCACCGGCGAGTTCGCCTGCACCGTGACCTCCGATCCCTTCTGGCAGGGCGGGATGGGCCTCTCCATCGGCCTCGCCGCCTCCAGCAAGAGGATCGATCCGGCGAAGGAGCCTTCGGAGCACCGCGAGTTCTACGGCAAGGCGGTGCTGATCGCGAAGGACAATGTCGAGGACTATTACAAGACCAATGTCGAGGCGAAGCCGACGCTCGACTGGAACGATCTGTGGGGACGAGTGGTGGGCCCCATCCGCCAGAGCTGAGCCGGGCGCCGGAGGACGTGACGGGCGCGAGGACTGGAACCGTGTTCCGATCTAAAGAACCCTTGGGACGTCTGTACGAATAAATGCTGCAGATGAGACGTGCAGAACCCCTCTCCCGATTGGGAGAGGGGCAGGGGTGAGGGTCTAAACGACCGACCAGTGAAGCACTCGTCGAGCAATCGGATGCCGAAAATTCACCCCTTTCCGGCGAGGTCTAGTCCCTCACCCCTGCCCGTCTCCCGCAAGTCGGATGTTTCCGACTTGCTCATTAAAAACCAATCTCGGGAACACCCGAGATTGGTCGGGAGAGGGGTTCCGCGCTCTACATTGATTCAGCGGATCCTTAGGACGCAGCAGTGACCGAACGGGTGCCGGCGACCTTGAACACGGACCAGCTCGACTCCGCCCCCGCCGTGGAGCGGCTCGGGGGCCTGCCCTCGCAGCTCGCGGCCCTGCGCCGATGGCTGCCGGACAAGGCGCGAGGACGCTCGCTGGCCCCGCTCTTCGTGCTCATCGGGCTCTGCGCGCTGATCGCGCTCGCCAACCCGGCCTTTCTCGAGCTGCGCAATCTCGTGCGCATCGCCAATTCGGCGGCCGTGCCCCTGACGCTCGCCATGGGGCTCACCTTCATCATCCTCCTCGGCAGCATCGACCTCTCCATCGAGGGTGCAGTGTCGGTGGCAGCCATGGTGCTGGTGCTGCTGGCGGCCAATGACAGCAACGGCAACGACCTTGGTTGGATCGCGATGGCCGCGGCCATCGCGGCCAGCACGGCCATGGGCGCGGCGAGCGGCATCGTCCAGACCGGGCTGCGCATCCCCTCCTTCATGGCGACGCTCGGCATGTGGTTCATCGGGCTCGGCTTCTCCGTCTACATGCTGGGCGGCTCGGCGGTCCGGCTGATGGACCCGGCGCTGCGGGCGCTCGCCCTGACGCGGGTGCTCGACCTGCCGCTCGGCGTCTGGATCGCCGCCGGCAGCTTCCTCGTCGCGCTCGTCGTCCAGAACCACACCCTTCTCGGCCGGCACATCGTGGCGGTCGGCGGAGGCGAGGACATTGCCGAGCTGTCGGGCATCGAGCCCAGCCGGGTCAGGATAGCCGCGTTCGCGCTCGCCGGCTTCTTCTACGGCATCGCCGGCGTGCTCGCCGCGGCGCAGCTCGGCCAGTCCAACGCGGTGATCGGCGACGGGCGACTCTTCGCCGCCGTCACGGCCGTGGTGGTCGGCGGCACGGCGCTCACCGGCGGCGAAGGCGGCGTCGTCAACACGCTGATCGGCGTCCTGATCGTCACGGTCCTGTCCAACGGCATGATCCTCCTCGGCATCTCGCCCTATGTGCAGCAGACCGCCCAGGGCCTGATGATCATCGCCGCGGTCGCGCTGTCGCTCGACCGCACCCGCCTTTCCATCGTGAAGTAGCCGCCGTGCTGGTCGCCGAGAACATCACGAAGTCGTTCGGCGGCGTCGCCGCCCTCCGGGACGTCGCCGTCGCGGTGCGGCCGAACGAGGTGGTCGGCCTGATCGGCGAGAACGGCGCCGGCAAGTCGACGCTGATGCGCATCCTCGCCGGCACGCACCGGCCGGACGGCGGCAGCCTGACGCTGCACGGCGAGACGCTGCGGCTGAGGAATGCGCGCGATGCGGCGGCGCGCGGCATCGGCATGGTGTTCCAGGAGCAGTCGCTGCTGCTCAACCTCTCCGTCGCCGAGAACATCTATCTCGGCCAGGAGGCGGCCTTCCGGCGCTTCGGCCTCGTCGACTGGAAGCGGCTCCATGCGGCGGCACGGCGCCAGCTCGCCAAGATCGGCGTCGACATCGACGTCGCCAGGCGCACCGCCGAGCTCGGCTTCGCGGCGCGCCAGATGGTCGAGCTGGCCAAGGCGCTGACGCTGGAGGAAACCTGCCCGCACCAGCTGCTCATCCTCCTGGACGAGCCGACCTCCGTGCTCGGCGCCGCCGACGTCGAGACCCTGTTCTCGCGCGTGCGGGCCCTGAAGAGCCGGGCGAGCTTCGTCTTCGTCTCGCATCGGCTGGACGAGGTGCTGCGCCTCAGCGACCGGATCTACGTGATGAAGGACGGCGCGGTCGTCGCCGAGCACGAAGCGGCCGCCGCGACGATCGCCGCCCTGCATCAGGAGATGGTCGGGCGCGGCCTGCAGGCGGAATATTACAAGGAGACGCGGCAGGCCCCGCCCGGTCCGCAGCGCCTCCTGGAAGCGGCGGGGCTCGGCGTCAGGGGCGCGTTCCGCGGCGTCGATCTTCAGCTGCATGCGGGCGAGGTCGTCGGCATCGCCGGCGTGGTCGGCTCGGGGCGGGAGGAGGTCATGCGCTGCCTCGGCGGCTTCCTGCCGCAGACCGAGGGGCGCCTCCTCGTCGGCGGCCGGGAGCAGCGCTTCGCCGCGCCGGGCGAAGCCGTGGCGCGCGGCATCGGCACGATCCCGCGGGAGCGGCGCGTCGAGGGACTGGTGATGTTCCTGTCGATCGCCGAGAACATCAGCCTGGGAAACCTGCGTTCGGTGATGCGCGGCCGGCTGATCGACCATCGCCGCGAGCGCCGCCTGGCCGAGGACTGGATCCGCCGCCTCCGGATCAAGGCGCCCGGCGCCGACATCGCCTGCAGCCGCCTCAGCGGCGGCAACCAGCAGAAGGTGGTGCTGGCGCGCTGGATGACGGCCGGCTCGCGCATCCTGCTGCTCGACCATCCGACGCGCGGGCTCGACGTCGGCGCCAAGGAGGAGGTCTACGCGCTGGTGCGCGACCTCTGCGGCGAGGGCGCAGCGATCCTGCTGATCTCCGACACGCTGGAGGAGACCATCGGGCTGTCCCACCGGATCCTGGTGATGCGGGACGGCGAGGTCACGGCTCGGTTCGACGCGAGGCCCGGCGCCAAGCCGGCCCAGGTCGAGCTGGTGCGCGCCATGGTGTGAGGGAGAGCGATGCGGATCCCGGATAGGCTGAATGGCCGCGGCGGACACTGGCTGCGGGCGCTGGCGCCGCCGGCGCTGCTGCTCGTCCTCGTCGCCGTCGTCGAGATCGGCGCGCCCGGCTTCGTCACGCCGGAAACCCTGCTCGTCGTCCTCGCCGACACCGCCGTGCTGTTCATCCTCGCCGCCGGCGTCACCTTCGTCATCCTGCTCGGCGGCATCGATCTCTCGATCCAGGCCGTCGCCTCGCTGGCGAGCGTGATCCTGGCGCAGCTCCTTCCCGTCATCGGCCTCGGCGCCTTCCCGGTCGCCATCGCCGCCGGCCTCCTCTCGGGGCTCGCCGGCGGCATCGTGCATGTGCGCCTGCGCGTGCCCTCCTTCGTGGCGACGCTGGCGACCGGCGGCGTCACGGCGGGCCTCGCCTTGCTCGCCGCGCATGGCCGCGCCATCACCATCGAGGCCGGCGGCCGCGAGACGATCGCCTGGATGAATGCGGCGCCCTTCGGCATTCCCATGATCGCGATCATCGCCGCGCTGATCGGCCTCGTCTGCTTCGTCGTGCTGCGCTACACCGCCTTCGGGCGGCACAGCATCGCCATCGGCGCCGGCGAGCCGGCCGCGCGCGCAGCCGGCGTCGATGTCGGCCGCACCAAGGTGATCGCCTTCACCATGTCCGGGACGCTGGCGGCCCTTGCCGGCGCCATCCTCGCCTGCCGGCTGTCGAGCGGCTCGCCGACGCTCGCCAACCAGCTCCTGCTGCCGGCCATCGCCGCAGTGATCGTCGGCGGGACGGCGATTACCGGCGGGCTCGGCGGCATCCTGCGCACGGCCGTCGGCGCCCTGATCATCTCGATCGTGCGTATCGGCATGACCTTTGTCGGCGTCAACATCTTCGCCGAGCAGATGGTGTTCGGGGCGGTGCTGGTCCTCGCCGTCGCGGTCACGATCGACCGCGGCAAGATCGCCGTGATCAAGTGACCGGCGCCGCCCCCGAAGGGTCAGGCCTGCCTCATTGTGTCGAGGCCGATGAGCTCGATCTTGTAGCCGTCGGGATCCTCGACGAAGGCGATATGGGTGGTGCCGTGCTTCATCGGGCCGGGCGGACGGGGAATCCGGGCGCCCTGCTTCGCCAGGGCGGCGCAGACGGCGTAGATGTCGTGGACGCCGAGCGCGATATGGCCGAAGCCGGTGCCGATCGCATAAGGCTCCGCCTGGTCCCAGTTGTGGGTCAGCTCGACCACCGCATGGCTCGCCTCCGGGCCATAGCCGACGAAGGCCAGGGTGAAGCGCCCGCCGGGGAAATCCTCGCGGCGCAGGAGGGTCATGCCGAGGAGCTCGGTGTAGAAGGCGATGGAGCGTTCCAGGTCCAGCACGCGGATCATGGTGTGCATCATGCGAAATCCCGTCGAAACCTCGCTCATCCCTGGCTCTCCCTGCTTCTCCGCCCGATGGACCGGCTTGATGTCCGGTTTCCCGGTTGTATGATAACATCACAACGACGGCGCATCTGTCCAGCCGATCCCGCGCCGCCGGGAGACCAGGGGTGATGAGCACCGCCGCCTTGCCGAACGCGACCCGCCTCTCCGCCCTCGCGGCGATCCTGCCCGATGGCGGCCTGCTGACACGGGACGAGGACCTCGAGCGTTACAGCCGGGACTGGTCGGGCGACCATGTCGGCCGGCCGCTGGCGGTGGCGCGCCCGCGCAGCGTCGAGGACGTCGCCGCCCTGATGCGCTTCTGCAGCGCGGCGGGCATCGCGGTCGTGCCGCAGGGCGGGCTGACCGGCCTCGTCGGCGCCGCGGTGGCGGCGCCCGGCGGCGAGGAGCTGGTGCTGAGCCTGGAGCGCATGAGCAAGGTCCGGTCGGTGAACCCGATCGACTTTGCCATCGTGGTCGAGGCCGGCTGCATCCTGGAGGAAGCCAAGCGCGCCGCCGAGGCGCAGGACTGCCTGCTGCCGATCACCTTCGGCGCGCAGGGCAGCTGCCGCATCGGCGGCAACGTCGCCACCAATGCCGGCGGGTTCAACGTGCTGCGCTACGGCATGACGCGCGACCTCGTGCTCGGGCTCGAGGTCGTGCTGGCCGACGGGCGGGTGTGGAACGGGCTGAAGACGCTGCGCAAGGACAATCGCGGCTATGATCTCAAGCAGCTCTTCATCGGCAGCGAGGGCACGCTCGGCATCGTCACGGCAGCGGCGCTGAAGCTGTTTCCGCGGCCGAGCCGGGTCGAGACGGCGCTGGTGGGCCTGCGGTCGGTCGAGGACGCCATGGCCCTCTATGCCCTGGCGCGCCGGGGCTGCAGCGACCTCCTGTCGGCCTTCGAGCTGATCCTGCGCGACGGCCTCGAGGTGGCGCTGGCGGCGCGGCCCGACCTCACCGACCCGCTCGCGCGTCCCTACCCCGCCTATGTCCTGATGGAGGCCTCGGCGGGGGGCGAGATCGACCTGCGCGCCCTGATCGAGAGCTTCCTCGCTTCGGCCGGCGATCTCGTCGAGGACGGCGTCGTCGCATCGAGCCGCGCCCAGGCGGAGAGGCTGTGGCTCTACCGGGAGACGATGGTGGAGGCCCAAGGCCGGGGCGGACGCTACCTGCGCACCGACGTCTCGGTGCCGATCTCGCAGCTGGCGGACTTCGTGGCGCAGGCGCTCGCCGCCGTGCGGCACGCCGCGCCGCAGACGCAGGCGCTCGCCTACGGCCATGTCGGCGACGGCAACATCCATCTCAACGTGATTCCGCCGCAGGGCCTTGCTCCAGCGGACATCGCACCGCTGCTGCACGGGGCGGAGGAGGCGATCTTCGCCGTGGTCGATCGCCTCGGCGGCAGCATCAGCGCCGAGCACGGCATCGGCCGCGTCAAGCAGCGCGCCTTTCTCGAAAGAGTGGACAGCGTCACGCTCGATCTGGCCAAGCGCGTCAAAACTGCGCTTGATCCCCAGACTATCCTGAGCAGAGGACGCATCCTTCCGCTCGTTCCGTCCGAAGACAGGTGATGGATGGCGCTGAAACTCGAGAAGGTGAGCCGCGGACCGCACCTGCCGACGCTGGTTGCGAGCTCGATCTCCCGCGAGATCGCGCAGGGGCGGCTCAAGCCCGGCGACCAGCTGCCGACGGAACAGGTGCTGGCGACGACGTTCGGCGTGAGCCGCAACGTGGTGCGCGAGGCCATCGCCCGCCTGCGGTCGGAGGGGCGCGTGTGGTCGCACCAGGGCCGAGGCGCCTTCGTGGCGGACAAGCCCGATGCCGGCATCCTGACCATCGACTACGATCCGCAGCAGGCGGGCGAAGCGTTCCGCAGCCTGTTCGAGATGCGCGGCGCCCTCGAGGTCGAGGGGGCGGCGCTCGCCGCCGAGCGGCGCACGGCGGCAGACCTCGCCAAGATGCGGGCGGCGCTCGACAGCATGACCGCGGCGCCCTATGGCAGCGTGCAATGGCTGAAGGCGGATCTCGAATTCCACCTCGCCGTCGTCGGCGCCACGCGCAACGTCTACATGGTGCAGGTGCTCGGCTTCGTGGCCGAGAAGGTGCGCGAGAGCATCCTCGCCGCCGGCGGCCGCCAGGGCTCGGACGACATGGCGCGCGCGACCGTGGCCGAGCACGAGGCGATCCTGTCCGCCGTCTCGGCGCGCGATCCAGCGGCCGCGCGCTCGGCCATGGCGCAGCACCTGCGCGGCGCCGCGACCAGGGTCGGCATCGGCGAGACGAAGCAGCGCAAGCGGCCTGCCACGCCCGGCCCTTAGCAGGCTGTTGAAATAGCTTTTTTGGAAGTCAGCTCTCGCTCAACTCGTTTTCCCAATCGACGCCGCCGTAGAAGATACGCAGGATCACCACACGCTCGGGCTCGACGATAAAGGCAACGGTCACGCGCTTCCTGAAGCCGATGGCACGCAGCCCCGGCCGCACATCGTCACGCAGGGTCCCGCGTTCGGAAGCAAGCTCAAGGCGTTCGCAGAAAGCCCGGATGCGTTGTTCGTACCGGGAAGCGGTGACGGGGCTGCTCGCCGCTGCGATGGTATCGTAAATCCAGTCGAGATCGGCAGCCGCTTCCTCGGTGAAGATGACAGGCCGGCGCTTCACACATCACCCTTCATGCGCGCCGCGTGGCGCTTGCGCATCCGCTCGGACATCTCTTCCACGGTGATGCCGCCAGTCGGATCAGCCTTCCAGCGATCATAGGCCGGTGCAACTTCCTCCCGCAGCCAGCGCTCCACGGCAGCATTGCGCTCTTGCAAGGCGCGCAAGCCGTCGCGGATGACTTCGCTCGCGGTGGCGTAGGTTCCCGACGTCACGAGCTGGTCGATGAAGGCGGACTGCTCGGCGGGGAGGGTGAAGGTTCGCTTTTCGGTCGCGGCCATAGGATTTCTCTTCGATGAGCTTGGTATGATAATATCATACAGCGAGGGCAAAAGCATCTGGCAGCGACAACCCCAGTCCCGACTTCATGCCCTCAAATTGCCACCCGCTGTGCTCCAGAGGCTCGGTCTGACCGGGCCGCGCTTGCCTCCGGGTATCGACGCTGCAATGCTGGCGCCAGGACAGGGACCTGATGACCATCGAGGCTTCGAAACTCTTCGGCGCAATCCGTAAATCGCCCAATCTCGCCAGCGGGCTCGTCGAATCGTTCGTGGCCCAGATCGAGTCCGGTGAGCTCAGGCCCGGCCAGCGTCTGCCGACCGAGCAGGCGCTCGTCGCCGCGACCGGCGTCAGCCGCACCGTCGTGCGCGAGGCCCTGGCGGCGCTGCGCACCCGCGGCCTGGTGACGACGCGCCAGGGGCTGGGCGCCTTCGTCAGCGCCGATCCGGCGCCGGCCGCCTTCGCGGTCGCCAGCGAGGACCTCGAATCCATCTCCGACGTGCTGCGCCTGCTGGAGCTCAGAATGAGCGTCGAGATCGGCGCGGCCGGGCTGTCGGCGCAGCGCCGGACCGAGGGCGACCTCGCCCGCATGCACGCGCATCTCGACCGCCTGGAGGACGCCATCACCTCGGCATCGTCGGGCGCGCAGGAGGACTTCGCCTTCCACCGCGCGGTGCTGCAGTCGACCCAGAACCCCTATTTCGTCCGCTTCCTCGACGCGTTCGGCAGCTCGATCATCCCCCGCCAGCGCCTGCGGCTCGACGCGATGACGGCGCAGGAGCGGCAAGCCTATCTCCGGCGGATCCAGCGCGAGCACCGGAAGATCCTGGAGGCCATCGCGGCGGGCGACGCCGCCGCCGCGCAGCGCGCCGCACGCGACCATCTCCTCAAGGCCTATCAGCGCTACGAGGCCCTCGGCCAGCAGGGCGACGCGCACGCCCCGGCCTAGATCCAAGACCCCGCCGGTGTCTCGGGTCTTGCGTCGAAGTGTGGCGACCCTATTTGCCATCTCACCCTGTTGTCATACAACATGATGTTTGCTAGGTACTCCGAAGACGGAGGCCGCCGGGGCGGGTCACGAGGGCTCGCCGGCACGGCGGGAGAGCGCCTGCCGCGCCCTGCCCGCGGGCATGGCTGACCGCATCACCGGGATAGGAGGACGCCATGCAATCGCGCGAATTCGGACGGACCGGACGCAAGGTCAGCGAGATCGGCTTCGGGGCCTGGGCCATCGGCGCGAGCTGGGGCAAGGTCGACGACGAGGAAGCCGTCGCGGCCCTGCATGCGGCGCTCGATGCCGGCATCACCTTCCTCGACACGGCCGACGTCTATGGCGACGGGCGCTCGGAAAAGCTGATCGCCCGGGTGCTCGCCGAGCGCGGCGGGCCCAAGCCTTTCGTCGCCACCAAGGCCGGCAAGCGGCTGCCCAGGCAGACGGTCGAGGGCTACACCTACGAGAACCTGCGCGGCTGGGTCGAGCGCAGCCTCGAGAACCTGCGCATGGAGGCGCTCGACCTCGTCCAGCTGCACTGCCCGCTGACCGACCTCTATTACCATCCCGAGGTCTTCGCCTCGCTCGACCGGCTGGTCCAGGAGGGCAAGATCCGGAACTACGGCGTCAGCGTCGAGCGCATCGAGGAAGCGCTGAAGGCGATCGAATATCCCGGCGTGGTCAGCGTCCAGATCATCTTCAACATCTTCCGCCAGCGCCCGCTCGACTCCTTCCTCGGCATCGCCAAGGCGCGGAACGTCGCCATCATCGCCCGCGTGCCGCTGGCGAGCGGCCTGCTCTCCGGCAAGTTCAAGCCGGACACGGCCTTCGAGGACACGGACCATCGCAAGTTCAACCGCCACGGCGAAGCCTTCGACGTCGGCGAGACCTTTTCCGGCGTGCCCTACGAGACCGGCCTCGCCGCGGTGGAGACAATCAGGCCCCTCGTCGCCGGCAGCGCCACCATGGCTCAATTCGCGCTGCGCTGGATCCTGATGCACGAGGCCGTGACCGTGGCGATCCCCGGCGCCCGCAACCCGGCCCAGGCGCGCGCCAATGCCGAGGCCGCCGCGCTGCCCCCGCTCTCGGCCGAGACCATGGCCAAGCTCGAGGCGATCTACGACGCCGACATCCGGCCCCACGTCCACCAGCGCTGGTGAGCCGGCCATGGCTGCGATCATCGACTCGCATCACCATGTCTGGGACCCGGACAACGGCGACTATGGCTGGCTCGACGGCCCCTTCGCGCCGATCCGCCGCGTCTTCACCGCTAGGGATCTGCGGCCTTCGCTCGCCGCGAACGGCGTCACCGGCACCGTGCTGGTCCAGACCTGGAACGATCTCGGCGAGACGCGCGACTTCCTGCGCCTCGCCGAGGCGGTCGACTTCATCCGCGGCGTCGTCGGCTGGGTCGACCTGACCGCGCCCGACGTCGCCGAGACCCTCGCCGCGCTGCGGGCCCTGCCTGAAGGCCGCTGGCTCGTCGGCGTCAGGCACCTCATCCAGAATGAGGCTGACCCGAACTGGCTGCTGCGGCCGGACGTGCGTCGCGGCCTCGCCGCCGTGGCGGCGGCCGGCCTCGTCTACGACCTGGTGCCGAACCTGCCGCAGCTGCCCGCCTGCCTGAAGACCGTCGCCGATTTTCCGAACCTGCGCTTCGTGCTCGACCACATCGCCAAGCCGGCGATCCGCTCGGGCGAGTTCGAGCCCTGGGCCGAGCTGATGCGCGGCTTCGCGCCTCATCGCGACCACGTCTGGTGCAAGCTGTCGGGCATGGTCACGGAGGCGGACTGGCAGGCGTGGACGCCGGCCGACCTCGCTCCCTATGTGCGGGAGGCTCTCTCAATCTTCGGCGCCGACCGCTGCCTGTTCGGCACGGACTGGCCGGTCTGCCTGGTGGCGGCGAGCTACGACGAGGTGGTGGCTGCGCTGCGCGCGTGCGTCCGGGAGGTCGACGCGGTCGACCGCGACCGGATCTTCGGGTTGTCCGCGATCGAGGCCTATGGGCTGACACTGGACGCACGCTGAAGCGGGCTCAGGGGGCGGGCGCCGCCCCCTGCCCTTCGCCGAGATAGAGCTCGCGCATCAGCCGCGAGTGGCGCAGCGCCTCGATCGTGTCGGCGGCGACGATGCGGCCGGACTGCATGAGATAGCCGCGCTGGGCCACGGCGAAGGCGAGCGAGGCGTTCTGCTCGACCAGCAGCACGGCGGCGCCGAAATTGCGGCGGACATCGGCGATGACGGCCTGGACCTCCTTGACCATCAGCGGCGACAGGCCGAGCGAGGGCTCGTCGAGCAGCAGCAGGCGCGGGCGCGCCATCAGGCCGCGGGCGATGGCGAGCATCTGCTGCTGGCCGCCGCTGAGCGTGCCGCCCTTGGCGCCGCGCTTCTCGGCGAGGATGCGGAAATAGGCCTGCATGCGCTCGATATCGGCGGCCACCGCGCTCTGGTCGCGCCTGACATAGGCGCCGAGGCGCAGATTCTCCTCGACCGTCAGGTCCGCGAAGATGCGCCGGCCCTCCGGCACCATGACGATGCCGGCCGCCGCGAGCCGGTCCGGCGGCTGCCCGGTCATGTCGCGCCCGTCGACGAGGATGCGTCCGCGCGTCGGCCGGAGTGCGCCGCAGATGGCGCGCAGCAGGGTGGTCTTGCCGGCGCCGTTCGGCCCGAGGATGGTGGCGACCTCGCCCTCGCCGACGCTCAGCGACACGTCGCGATTGACGTTGACGGCGCCATAGGCGGTGTCGACGCCGTCGACCGCGATGAGGCTCATGCCGGCGCTCCGAGATAGACCTCCATCACCCGCCGGTCGTTGAGGACCTCCGCCGGCGTTCCCTCGGCGATCTTGGTGCCGAAGTCGAGGACGACGAGCCGCCGGCAGATCGAGGCGATCAGGTTCATGTCGTGATCGATCAGGCAGATGCCGAGGCCGCGCCCGGGCAGCCCGGTGATGATCTCGGCGAGCTGCGACGTCTCGCTGTCGTTGAGGCCGGCCGCCGGCTCGTCGAGCAGGAGAAGCTTCGGCCGGGCCGCCAGCGCCAGGGCGATGCCGAGCCGCCGGAGATTGCCGAACGGCATCGATCCGGCGATCTCGTCGCCGCGCCCGGCGAGGCCGACGAAGGCGAGCAGGTCGTCCGGCGCCATCAGCGGCGCCACGCCCTCGGCGCCGTGCTCGCTGGCGATCTTGATGTTCTCGTTCACCGAAAGATCCGGGAAGGACATCGCCTGCTGATAGGTCCGCACCAGGCCCTGGCGGGCGATGCGGTGCGCCGGCAGGCCGGCGATCTCCTGCCCCAGCCAGGTGATCCGGCCGCCGCTCGGCTTCAGCGCGCCGGCGACCACGTTGAACAGCGTGGTCTTGCCGGAGCCGTTCGGCCCGACAATGCCGAGGATCTCGCCGAGCTCGGCCGACAGATCCACCCCGTCGAGCGCCACGACGCCGCCGAACGCCTTGCGCAGGCCCCTGATCTCGAGCGCGCTCATCAGCGGACGATCCTGCGGCGCAGCGCGAGATAGAGGCTCGCGAGCCCCGCCATGACGCCGCCGGGCAGGGCGAGGATCACCACGATCAGGCCGACGCCATAGGCGATCCGGGCGTCGATGGGATCGAGGTTGAGCACTTCGGGCAGGAAGCTGACGATGCCGGCGCCGACCAGCGGGCCGAGCAGCCGCCGCGGCCCGCCCAGCATCACCATCAGCGCGATGTAGACGCTGGGAAAGGCGCCGTAGAGGTCGGGTGAGATGTGCTGCAGGAAGTAGAGCTGCAGGATGCCGGCCACGCCGGCGAAGGCGCCGCTGACCATGAAGGCGATGATCTTGTGGAGGCCGGTGTTGATGCCGATGGCCTGCGCCAGCACCTCGTTCTCGCGGATCGCCCGCAGGGTGCGGCCATAGCGCGAGGCCATGATGAGATGGGTGACGCCCATGCTGGCGAGCATGAAGGCCACGACAAGGAGATAGAGGTTCTGCAGGCGGCCGAAATTGACGCCGAGGATCGTGCCGATCGGCGAGACGTCGAGCCCGGTCGCCGAACCGGTGAAGGTGCCGCCATTGGTGAGGATGATGGTGAAGAGGCCGCAGAGCGCGAAGGTGATGATGACGAAATGATGCCCGCCGACGCGCAGCGCAGGCAGGCCGACCAGGCCCGCGACGAGGGCGGAGAAGAGCGCCGCGGCGGGCAGCGCCGTGAAGAAGCCGAGCCCGGCGTCGCGCGCCAGGATGGCGCCGGCATAGGCGCCGACGCCCATCAGCGCGGCATGGCCGACGGACATGATGCCGGCCTGGCCGAACAGGATGGCGAGGCCGTAGAGCGCCACGACGCTGACGCAGGTCGAGGCGGCGAGCGACAGGATGCGGTAGCCCGGATGCAACCAGGGCAGGCCGAACAGGACGACGGCGACGATGACGGGCAGGGCGAGCCGCTCGATCAGCGTGAGGCGCACCGGCGCGGTCCCCACGGCCTCGCCGGCCTCCCGGGGATGCTGCAGCGTCGATGTCTCGGCCATGGCGTTCATCTTGGGGCCCGGATCTCAGACGGCCCGCGGCCCGGCGGTGCCGCCGAGGAGGCCCTGCGGCCGCAGCAGGAGGATGAGGATCATCAGGACGAAGGAATAGGCCTCGGTCCATTCCGGCAGGCCGTAGCCGGCGCTGAGGCCGTCCATCAGGCCGAGCACGAGGCCGGCGACGACGGCGCCGAAGACGTTGCCGAGGCCGCCGATCAGCGCCACCGCGAAGCCGCGGACCACGATGACGCTGCCGATGAAGGGCGTGATCGGGAACAGGGCGATCATCAGCGCGCCGCCGAGGCCGGCCAGCATGCTGCCGTAGACGAACACGCCGGTGACGTAGCGCCGGACCGGCACGCCCATCAGCGCCGCCGTGTCCGGGTCGGCGACGCTGGCCCGGAGCGCCAGGCCGTAGCGGCTGCGCGAGATGCCGAAGAAGGTGATGGCGACAATGATCGCCGTGACCACCACGACAGCCACCCGCATCTCGATGATGCGCACGCCGCCGACCTCCCAGACGTCCGTGAGCGGCGCAGGGATCGCCTTCTGGTAGGAGTTCCAGAAGCGGATGACGACGTGCTGCAGCACCACGATCAGCCCGAGCGAGATGATGAAGCCGTTCATCGGGCGGTCGAGCGTCAGGCGGAACAGGCCGCGCTCCAGGACGAAGCCGAGGAGGCCGACGCCGAGGACCGCCGCGGCGGCCGCCAGGAGGAAGTTGCCGCCCTGGCCGATGACCAGCCAGGTCAGCATGCCGCCGACCATCAGGAACTCGCCATGGGCGAAGTTGATGATGCCGGTCAGGCCGAAGATCAGCGTGATGCCGATGCCGATGAGGATGATGACGCTCGCGACCGACAGGCTGTTGATCAATTGCTGAAGCAGGATGTCCATCGCGGCTCCGGGCAGGCGTCCCCCGTCACGGTTCGGAAAAAGACGCCGGCCCCGAGGGGGAGGAGGCCCGGGGCCGGCGCGGCGGGAGGGGATCAGCCCGCATTGTCACCCGCAGGCGGCTCGGCCGGCGGCTCCTCGACAGCGCATTCGAACTGATCGGACGTGTTCGGCTTCACCAGGCAGACCTCCGTGGCGAAGGTGACGCGATGGCGCTTGTCGAAATAGAGCGGCACCTTGGAGACGACGCCCTGGTACTTCATGCCCTCGAGCTGGGCGACGACCTTGTCGGGATCGGTGGTCCCGGCCTCTTCCAGCGCCTTGGCGTACCAGTGGACATAGTCGTAGTAGAGCAGCGAGACCGAGGACTGCACGCCCTTGGCGGCGCCGGCGGCGAAATAGCGGTCAAAATAGGCCTTGGCCTCCGGCGAGGGCGGCGCGCCCCAGCACATCGGCACGCAGCTCAGCGTCACCGGCGCGGTGGAGACGAGCTTGCGCTCGGCCCAGATGCCGGGATCGACGCCGAACAGGAAATAGCCCTTGGCGACGTTGAGCTGCACCGCCTGCGGGAAGGCGATCAGCGTGATGTCGCCGTTGTACCAGAAGTGCACTGTGTCGGGATTGAGGCTCTTGGCCCGGGTCAGGAGCGGCGTGAAGTCGGTGGTCGAGGGCGGATACTTGATCAGCTCGACCTGCTGGCCCTCGGCCTCGAGCGCCTTGACATAGTGGGCGGAGAGATATTGGCCCGTCGCGTCGTCGGCGACGAAGACGACGGCCTTCTTCAGCGGCTGGCCGATCTCCTTGCCGAGGAGCTTCAGCACGCCCCGCGCGGTCGAGCCGCTGCGCTGGAACTCGGGCGGCTCGGTCTGGAAGGTGTAGTGCAGCGGCCCGCCCGGCGCCACGGCCTCCTCGGTCAGGATGGCGCCGAGCGAGGAATTGCCGGTGAACTGCAGCACCTTGGCCGGCCCGGTAATCTTGGTCATCGACACGGAGAAGTCATGGGTCTCGGTGCCGTAGATGGCGCTGACGCCGATATCCTCGACGAGCTCGCGCGCCGCGGCGATGGCGACGTTGACGTCGGTGCGGTTGTCGCGGTTCTGCAGGTCGATCTTGTAGGTCTTGCCGGCGATCTTGATGCCGCCGGCATCGTTGATCTCCTTCGCCGCCAGCGTCACCCCGGCGCCGATGGTGTTGCCGGCCGAGACGAACGCACCCGTCTGAGCCGCGTCGACGCCGATCTTGACGGTGTCCTCCTGCCCGAAGGCCGGACCGGCGAGCGCCGTCAGGCCCGCCACGAGAATCGCAAGTCGTCCAGCGATGGTGACCATCGGCACGTCCCTCCCCCTCGTTGTTCTTATGCGCTTCCAGGGTTGTCATACAACCCTGCATCCTGATAAGTTTCCCGGGAATGGTTGTCAAGGCGGATGCGGGCCACGGCACCGCCGCGGTGCGGCGGCGGTCTTCGCGATGCGCAGAACGCCCGTTCGTAAACGGCCTCTTGGAGAGAAGCCTGGCGGCGGCCGGGGATCGTCGAGCTTGAGCGATGGCTTTAGTGTATATAATCTACTTATTTAATTGACTTTATAGGACGCAGAGTGTCTGTTGCGTCTCCCCACGATCGGACACGCCGGAACAGCCCCATGGACACGTCTTCCTCCGCCCTCCTCGCACGCCGCTCCGTCCTCAAGATGGGATCGGCCCTGGCCGGCGCACTCGCCTTGGGCGGTGCCGCCTGGGCGGACGATGCGGTGAAGCCTGCCGGCGAGCCGGCGGCGCCCTCGCTCAAGGGCAAGACCATCGCCATCAGCGTCGCCGGGACCGACCATTTCTTCGACCTCAAGGCCTATCAAGCCCAGATCGAGACGGTGAAGGAGCTGGGCGGCACGCCGATCGGCCTCGACGGCGGGCGCAACGACAAGCAGATCGTCACCCAGTTGCAGACGCTGCTGACCCAGAAGCCGGATGCGGTGATCCAGACGCTGGGCACGCTGCCGGTGGTCGATCCCTGGCTGAAGAAGCTGCGCCAGGCGGGCATCCCGGTGTTCTCGGTGGACCTGCCCTCGACCAACGTCATCAACACCGCGACCTCGGACAATTTCTCCCTCGGCGCCCAGCTCGCCCTGCAGCTGGTCTCCGATATCGGCGGCAAGGGCAACCTCGTGGTGTTCAACGGCTTTGCCGGCGTCCCCGTCTGCGAGATCCGCTACACCCAGCTGCGCAACGTCCTGAAATATTATCCGGAGGTGAAGATCCTGCAGCCGGAGCTGCGCGACATCATCCCGAACACAGTGCAGGACGCCTATGCTCAGATCACGGCCCTGCTCAGCAAATATCCGGAGAAGGGCTCGATCTCGGCCGTCTGGTCGGCCTGGGACATTCCCCAGCTCGGCGCCACCCAGGCGCTGATCGCCGCCGGCCGCACGGAGATCCTCACCTATGGCGTCGACGGCTCGCCCGAGGTTCTGGCGCTGGTGAAGGACCCCAAGGCGCCGGCCGGCGCGGTCGCGGCCCAGCAGCCCGCGCTGATCGGGCGGACCGCCGTGCTCAACCTCGCCCGCTACCTCGCCGGGGACACGTCCCTGCCGTCCCAGACCTTCCTGCCGGCGATCATCGCCACCAAGAAGAACGCGGCGGAGGTGCAGAAGCAGCTCGGACAGGCCTGAGCCGGCCGAGCCAGACGCCGACGCGGCCGGGTTCTCCGCGTCGGCCCCCGGTGCGATCCCCCTGCCCGCCGCGAGGCGGCCCGAAATCGTCCATGCCGATCATCCTCAACGCCTTCGTGATGAACACGCCGAGCCATCTGTCGCCCGGCCTGTGGCGTCATCCCGACGACAGTTCGACCGCCTATACCAGCCTCGACCACTGGATCGACCTGGCGCGGCTGCTGGAGCGCGGCCGGTTCTCGGCCATGTTCCTGGCCGATACGCTCGGCACCTACGAGGCCTATGCGGGGTCGATGGCGCCGGCCTTCCGGCACGGGCTGCACACGCCGATCAACGATCCCCTGCTGCTGGTGCCGGCCATGGCCGCCGCCACGACCGACCTTGCCTTCGGGGTGACCTGCTCGGCGAGCTACGAGCATCCGTTCAGCCTGGCGCGCCGCTTCTCCACCCTCGACCACCTCACCGGCGGGCGCATCGGCTGGAACATCGTCACCTCGGCGCTCGACAGCGCCGCGCGCAATTTCGGCCGGCCGCAGCAGCTCGATCACGAGGAGCGCTACGATCGCGCCGAGGAATATCTCGAGGTCTGCTACAAGCTCTGGGAAGGCTCGTGGGCGGACGACGCCGTGCGGCGCGACAAGGCCGGCGGCCTCTATGCCGAGCCCTCCCGCATCCGGCCCATCGATCATCGCGGGCGGTATTTCGAGGTGGCCGGGCCGCATCTCGCCGAGCCCTCGCCGCAGCGCACGCCCGTCCTCTACCAGGCCGGCGCCTCGCGCAGAGGCCGGTCCTTCGCCGCGCGCCACGCCGAGTGCATCTTCGTCGGCGCGCCCTCGCGCGCGGCGCTGCGGCGGACCGTCGACAACCTGCGCACCGCCCTGGCCGAAGCCGGGCGCGACCCGGCCAGCGTGCCGATCGTCGCCGAGCACACCGTCATCACCGCCCCGAGCGCGGCGGAGGCCGAGGACAAGCGCGCCGACTATGCCGGCTACGCCTCGGAGGACGGCGCCCTGGCGCTGATGTCGGGCTGGATCGGCGTCGATCTCAGCCGCTATCGCCTGGACGATCCCTTCGAGCACGTCGAGAGCAACGCCATCCAGTCGGCGGTGGAGGCGATGAGCGCCGCCGATCCCGGCCGGGTCTGGACCATCCGCGAGATCGCCGCCTGGTGCGGCATCGGCGGCCTCAGCCCGGTGACGACGGGCGCGCCGGAGGCGGTCGCCGACGAATTGGAGGACTGGATCGCCTCCACCGGCATCGACGGCTTCAACCTGTCCTATGCCGTGATGGACGGCGGCTTCCGCGACTTCGTCGAGCTGGTCGTGCCGGTGCTGGAGAAGAGCGGCCGCCATCCCGCGCGCTATCCGCCCGGCACGTTCCGCGAAAAGCTGTTCGGCGCCGGGCCGCGCCTGCCGGGCAGCCACCCCGCCGCCGCCTTCCGCTTCCCCTGACGACGAGACGACCATGCCCGAGATCGATGAGGCCTGGGGCTCCGGCCCGACCCCGCGCTACGAAGCGCTCGCCGGGCGCTTCCGCCCGATCTTCGAGCGCATCCGCGCCGGCACCGTCGAGCGGGAGCGCCGGCGAGCCCTGCCGCATGCCGAGATCGGCTGGCTCAAGCAGGCCGGCTTCACCGCGCTGCGCCTGCCGGAAGCGGCGGGCGGGAGCGGCGCCAGCCTGCCGGAGCTCTTTGCCCTGCTGATCGAGCTTTCGGCCGCCGATTCCAACCTCACCCAGGCGCTCCGGGCCCATTTCGGCTTCGTCGAGGAGATGCTGCACACCAAGGTGCCCGGCCGGCGCGAGGCCTGGCTGCCGCGCCTCGCGCGCGGCGAGACCGCCGGCAGCGCCCGCAGCGAGGCGGGCGAGGCGGCACAGGCCGCCTTCGAGACCAAGCTCCACCGCCGCGACGGCCATTGGCTGATCGAAGGCCGCAAGTTCTACACCACCGGCTCGCTCTATGCCGACTGGGTGCATGTCGCCACCACCCGGGCCGAGGACGGGGGCGCCGTCACGGCGGTGGTGCGCCGCGACGCTCCGGGCGTCGCGGTCGTCGACGACTGGGACGGCTTCGGCCAGACCCTGACCGCCAGCGGCACGGCGACCTTCGACGGCGTGATCGTGCAGGACGCGGACCTGCGGGAGGATGCGTCGATCTTCCCCTATGCCCTGCCCTTCTACCAGATCGTGCATCTGGCGACGCTGGCCGGCATCGGCCGGGCCGCGGCGCGGGACGTCGCCGAGGCCGTCGCCCGCCGCAAGCGCGCCTACAGCCACGGCGCCGCAGCCCTGCCGAAGCAGGACCCGCAGGTGCTGCAGGTGGTCGGGCGGGTGCGCGGCGCCGCCTATGCCGCCGGCGCCATCGTCGCCAAGGTGACCGAGGCGGTGCAGCGCGTCGCCACGGAAGGCGACTCGCCCGAGCCGCAGGCGCTCGCCGTAGCGGAGATCGAAACGGCCCAGGCCGTCGGCGTGGTCTCCAGCCTCATTCTCGACGCTGCCACCGTCCTGTTCGACGCGCTCGGCGCCTCGGCGGTGCTGCGCGAGGCCGGCCTCGACCGGCACTGGCGCAACGCCCGCACGATCACCTCGCACAATCCGCGCATCTACAAGGAGCGCATCGTCGGCGATTTCGCCGTCAACGGGATCGCCCCGCCGCAGTCCTGGCGGGTCGGGCGGGTATGAGGCCTCCGCCGCGCGTTGCGACGATCCGGTTCCGCCGAGGTCGGCGCTTCCCGTCCGCTCTGTTACGGTAACGGCGCGCCGCCGGGAGCGCGCCCGGGCTGACCTGCGGCCGCGGGCGGGTGGCTGCCGATCAACGCTGCCGCGCGTCGATCGATGGAGCACCGTTCGAGGAGGAAGACATGACCGCATCCGATGCCGGCTCCCCCGCCACCCTGGTGCCGCCGACCTGGCTGCGCATCCTGCTCGGCCTCGCCTTCGTCGTGGCGGGTGCCTTCGTCCTGGCCGACCTGGCGCTGGCCACGCTCGCCAGCACGCTCGTCATCGGCGGGGCGGCGATCGCGGTGGGCCTGTTCGAGATCGTGCACGCCTTCTGGAGCAGGGGTTGGGGTGGCTTCCTCTGGCAGATCCTGCTCGGCGCGCTCTACACCGTCTTCGGCCTGATGATGGTCAGCCAACCGCTGTTCGGCGCGCTGGTGCTGACCTATGTGGTCGGCATCGTGTTCCTGGCGACCGGCATCGTGCGCATCGTCATCGCCGTCCGGCACTGGCGCCTCGCCGGCTGGCTGATGCTGCTGTCCGGTGCGTTCGGCATCCTCGCCGGCCTGGTCGTGCTGACGGAATGGCCGATGAGCGGCGCCTGGGTGCTGGGCCTGCTGCTCGGCATCGACCTCCTCAGCCACGGCGTCGCCTGGCTGACCTTCGCCTGGCTGCCTCTGGTGGGGCGGGCGTAGGCCGCCCCGAACGCTCAGGCGCAGGGCTTGCGGAACAGGGCCGTCGCGGCCAGCGGCTTGCCGGCCTCCAGGAGGCTCTTCAGGCTGGAGAGGATGGCGACCCAGCCGGTGCGCGCGGTCGAATCCGACGGCAGCGGCGCGTGCGTGATCTTGAGCTGCACCGAGCCGCCGAACGGCAGGAGCTCGAAGACGACGGTCGAGGCAGCCGCCTCGGGCTCGGCCGGCTTTCGCCAACTGTAGGAAAGCCGCGTCGGCGGAGCATAGTCGAGGACGGTGCCGGAGATGTCGAAGTCCTCGCTGTCCTCGATGTAGAAATGCACGGGCGAGCCGACCGTCCAGTCCGAGGCGATGCGCCGGCCCGCCCAGTACTGGCGGGTGAAGGCGCCATCGGTGAGCGCCTGGAAGATCCGCTCCGGCGCGGCGTCGATGAAGATGGAATAGGCGAAGCTCTCGCCGGTCTCGCTCATGGGTCTTTCCTCCAGCGCGGCTTTCAGGTCGAGCAATGCCGCGACGCGATGGGTTTCGTATCGGCCGATCCAGCGGCTGTAGATCTCGCCGATCGGCACCGGGTTGAGGTGGTGCAGCTTCTCGCGGCCGCGCCACACCGTGACGATCAGGTTCGCCGCCTCCAGCTGCGCCAGATGCCGGCTGACGGCCTGGCGCGTCAGCGCCAGACCCGTGCAGAGCTGCCCGAGCGTCAGCCCGTCGGCCCGGCGCAACCGATCCAGCAACTCGCGACGCCTGGGGTCGGCCAGCGCCTTGAACACCTCGTCCATGACGGCATCATGCAATAAAATCATTGCATGTCAAGACAAGCAAGGATTTCGTTGCATGCCGTCTTCGGCTTATCGGCTCGATCGATGGTGTTCTCTTGTTGTGATTGCCAGTCCACGATATCTTGATTGCAATTTGGAGATATCAACGTGCCGCTGTTCATCCGCGATGACGACGTGACCACCATGGCCGAGGAACTGACCCGCCTCACCAAGGCGCGCAGCAAGACCGAGGCCGTTCGCACCGCGCTCCGACATGAGTTGGAGCGCACCCGGGCAAGCCTGCCGGTTCGCGACCGGCTCGCCCGGATTCACGAGAAGGCCGCGAAGATCGGGCTTCCCAATCCCGATTTCGACATGAAGGCCTATACCGACGAGATGTGGGGCGACGCCTGATGTTCATCGATGCCTCCGCGATCGTCGCCGTCATCAATCAGGAGCCGGGCTGGCAGGAAATCGTCAAGCGCCTGTCGGAGATGCAGGACGGATGCCTGGTCTCGCCGGTCGTGCGATTCGAAGCCGTCCTGGCAGTTGCCCGCGCGGCCGCGAAAGCCGGTGGCGCCGACGTGAAGCCGACTCCGCACATTCTGGCGATCGCGCGAGAGCTGGTCGACGAGTTGTTCAAGGAGTTCGAGGCCCGGGAGATCGAGGTTTCCAGGGCAATCGGCGACAAGGCCCTCGACGCGGCCATGACCTACGGCAAAACCATCGGTCACCCCGCTGATCTCAATTTCGGCGACTGCTTCGCCTATGCCTGCGCCAAGGAGTACAAGACCGGCCTCATCTATAAGGGAGACGACTTCGCGCGAACCGATCTGGCGTAAGGCCCGGCGCCGCCTTGACAGCCATCTCCAGGAGGCGCGAGCGGCCGGCGGCGAGGCCGTCGCGGTGCGGGACGAAATCGACATCGCCCGCCGCCGGAACCGCGCTCCGATCCACGAACCTGCTCGGCCCGCCGGTGCGCCTCGTGCCGGCGCACGTGGCCGGCCCGACCGGCAGCTTCCACGGCTCAGGCCGGCGCCGTCACCGCCCGGCCGGCGGCGCGCGCCGCCTCGGCCGCCTCGCGCGGGACGAGGCGGAACAGCTCCAGGCGGAACACGTCGATCTCGCCGGCCACATTGGCATTGTCGGGCAGCTCTTCCAGCGAAATGCTGTGGGCGTGGACGTAGCGGCGCTCGCGCGTCCAATAGCCCGGCTCGTGCAGCTTGCGGATGGTGTAGATCTCCCAGAGATAGAGCTCCTCCTCCGGGGCGATGCACTGGACGAGCGTCCCCGGCCTGCAGTCCTCGACCCTCAGCATGCCATCCCTCCTCCGACCGACCGCGGCCGCTCCAGGCCTCCGCTCTCCATGCACCAGAACAAATGCAGAACATCATCGCTCGCCGCACAGGCCCTGGCAAGGGAGTGGCAGGCTCTCGCGCCGAGGTATCCGCTGGCCGGCCGGCGTTACGGTGACACTGCAGTCGATTGCAGGCGGCAACGCGGGCGCCGGGTTCAGTGGAGTGTCACCGGAACATGGGAAGAGCGGGCGCGGGCGTCCGGCGGCGCGCTACATCACCCGGATGGGCGCGCCGTCGAGCCAGGCGAGCAGGTTCTCCACCGTCTCGCCGTAGAACAGCGCGTAGGTCCGCCGGGTGACGAAGCCGACATGCGGCGTCGCCAGCACGTTGGCCAGCCGGCGGAAGGGGTGCGCCGGCGGCAGCGGCTCCCGGTCGAAGACGTCGAGGGCGGCGCCGGCGATGGCCCGCCGCTCCAGCGCGTCGACCAGGGCGGCCTCGTCGACCAGCGGCCCGCGCGACGTGTTGATCAGCCAGGCGGAGGGTTTCATCAGGGCGAGGTCGCCGGCACCGACGATGCCGCGGCTGCGCTCCGACAGCACGAGGTGGATGGTCAGCCAGTCCGCCTCGCGCAGCAGCGTCGCCTTGTCGACCAGGACCGCCCCGGCGGCGGCCGCGGCCTCCGCCGTGAGGTTCTGGCTCCAGGCGATGACGGTCATGCCGAAGGCCCGGCCGACCGCGGCGACACGGCTGCCGATCGCGCCCAGGCCCATGATCGCGAGCGTGCTGCCCGCGAGGTCGGCGCCGACACCGACCTGCCATCCCCCGGCACGCAGCGACGCGGCCTCGGCCGGAATGTGCCGCGCGGCGGCGTGGATCAGCGCCCAGGTCAGCTCCGGCGCGCCGTTGGCGGCGGAGCGGGTGGCGCTGACGATGATGCCGCGTGCCCGCGCCGCCGCGAGATCGAGGGAAGCGTTGCGTGTGCCGGTCGAGGCGATGAACCTCAGCCTCGGCAGGCGCTCCAGCACGGCGGCCGGCAACGGCGTGCGCTCGCGCATCACGCAGACGGCGTCGAAGCCGGCGAGCCGCTGCACCAGCGCCGCGGGGTCGTCGACATGGTCGCGGAACACCGTCACCCCGGCCCGCGCGCGCACCGCGCTCCAGTCGGCGCTGTCCAGGGCCGCGCCCTGATAATCGTCCAGAACCGCGATCTCGATCATGCCGGCACCGGGAGAGGAATGCCGCCGCGGCGGCGCGGCGGAGGCAGGTATGGGCGTCGGCCCGGCCGCGCGCCGTTCTGCAACGGTGCGGCGCCGGCGAGCCGCTAGTCCGTGCCTTCGTCGCGCAGCGGCGTCGAGGCGCGGTCGATCAGGGCGCGCAGCGTCGACTTGTGCTCGGGCGCCATGCGATAGCCGCGGCCGTACCAGCTCTCGATGGCGATGCCGTGCGGCGAGAGCTTGTGGCGTATGCGGCAGACATGCACCTTGACGATGCTGTTGTCGGGGGTGTCCCGGCCGTAGCGGCCGGCATAGAGCCCCTGATAGATCTGCTCGAACGTCGCCATCTCGAAGCGCAGGATCGTCGCCAGGACGATCTCCTCCTGCGGCGAGAAGCGGGCAATGGCCTCAAAGCCCTGGCGTGGCGCCAGATTGGCCTTGAGCTGCGCGATCGCCTCGGCCTGCGTTTCCGCCACAGCCTTCAACGCGGCGATGGTATCGGCAAGACTGCTCACGTATGACCTCCGTCCGTCTGGCGTGCCTTCGATCGGCTGGCGGTGGAGGCCCTTCACAAGCTCTTGTACGCACTGGTTCTGCTCTTTTCCGAAGACCCTGATCCGATCATCGCGCCTCATCGCGGCGAGCGAAAGGCATCGGACCATTTTCGCCTGGAACTTCACAGATTTAATTCGGCTCCACCGCTGCGGTTCCAGGCTCTCGGTCACGGTTTCGCGAAGAGGAGATTAGCCGGCATTGTTGCGCTGCAAGAATGCGGGTAGTTGTCGCGGGGCAATGGGGCTGCCGCGGGCCGAATCGAGGCGAAGCCGGGGCGTTTCCGGCGCTTCGCCGTCAACCCTCCCTCAACCCATCTCGCAGGCTCACCGCCGCCATGCGGCCGCAGGGCTGTACAGGCTCGATCGGATGGATCAAATATGGCGGTCTGGAGTTGAATCAGTTCCGGCGGCCCGCGCGCGGGTGCGGCCGGATGGAGGTTGTCATGTCCGTCAAGACCCTGATGTTCGCGCTCGCCGGCAGCGCGGCGCTCGCCGCTGCGGCGCCCGCCTCGGCGATGCCGCTGCAGCCCGCCCTCCCCGCCGCCGCCGGCAGCGTGGTGCAGACGGTCGCCTCCGACGACACCCAGACCTACCGGCCGCACCACCGCAAGGCCCCGCGCTATGCCCGGCAGGTGCGCCCGGCGCCAGCACCGCCGGTCGACTATTCCTACTCCTACGTCGCCCCGGCCGCCCGCAGCGGTTTCGGTGGCTTCGGTGGCTTCGGCTTCGGCTACGACTATACGCCGCACGAGCTCTACTACTACGACATCCAGCGCGAGCAGACGCCGGTGTTCGGCCACTGAGCGGGATTTCGCGGATCGCACACGGCTGCGGTCCGCGCAACTGCGCTGAAACCTCGACAGTCTGCGGTCTCCCCGGGCCCATGCCTTCAGACGGAGCTCGGAGAGGCCGCCTGCACGCCGTGCACCCCGCCGAAGCGCTGTTCGGCCGCGTGGCCAGACGTCCCCGCCTGCGCTATGATGGCGATGGAGCCGCGGCCGCGGCGTCGTTCGGGGTCGATCGATGCTGAATCCCTCGGAGCTGATCGCGGACGAGCTCGGGCGCCAGCTCTCGGCGACCTATCGGCGGGCCTTCGGCGGACGCCAGCCGATCTACGCCGAGATCATCGACGAGGCGGCCCGCCTGGTGATCGAGCGCATCGCCTCCAGCGACGCGCTCTACCACAATGCCGAGCACACCGCCCTGGTGACGCTGGTGATGCAGGACATCCTGCGCGGCTGGCGGGCGCAGCGCGAGGTGACGCCGGCGGACTGGCTGCACATGACGCTGGCCGCCCTCACCCACGACATCGGCTATGTCCGCGGCACCTGCCGGGCCGACACCCGGGTCGAATGCGTCATCGACGCAGCCGGCACCATGCTGCCCATGCCCCGCGGCTCCTCCGACGCCTACCTGGCGCCCTATCACGTCGAGCGTTCGAAGATCGCCATCCGCGAGCGCTTCGCCGCGCATGCCGTGATCGACGCCGACCGCCTGGCCGCAGCGATCGAGCTGACGCGCTTTCCCATCCCCGAGGGCGACGACCACGCCGCCACCAGCACCGAGGCCGGCCTGGTGCGGGCGGCGGACCTGATCGGCCAGCTCGGCGACCCGCTCTATCTGCGCAAGCTCAACGCCCTGTTCCACGAGTTCTCCGAGATCGGCATGAACGAGGAGCTCGGCTACGAGACGCCGGCCGACATGGCCGAGCGCTATCCGCTGTTCTTCTGGTCGCGGGTGGAGCCCTATGTGCGCGACGCCATCTCCATCCTGGAGCGCACCATGGAGGGGCGGCAATGGGTCGCCAACCTCTACAGCCACGTCTTCGCGATCGAGCACGCGCTGCCGACCATCGGGCCGCACCCCGGCCAGTAGCGCCCTCCCCTCATCCTGCCCTCATTCGCAGCCGCTATGCCTTGGCGCGCCGGATGCCGGATGCGCGCCGGCCGCTGCGGAGGAAGCCATGCCGAGCCTGAGCGAGGGACCGTCACGCGCCGCGCCGTCATCCGGTCTCGGGGCGACGCTGCGTCGCCTGCCCATTGCCCTTGCCGTCGCCGTCGGCGGCTGGGTGACGGTCGACCTCCTCGACACGGATGCCGCGGCGGGCGGCGACTACGACACCCTGTTCATGCTGGGCTTCCTGTCCGTGGTGATGCTGCCCTGGATGCTGTCGCCGGCGATCGAGGCGCGGCGAGGCTGGATCCGGCGCGCCGTTTCCGCGGCGCGGGACGGCATGGACAGGTCCTCGTCGGACTGACGCCGCGCCGCAATCAGGCGCGGCCGAGGCGCAGCAGCCGCATGGCGTTGGCGGTGACCAGCACGGTGGCGCCGGTATCGGCCAGGATCGCCGGCCACAGGCCGGTGATGCCGGCCACCGTCGTCACCAGGAACACCGCCTTGAGGCCGAGGGCGATGGCGATGTTCTGGTGGATGTTGGCCATGGTCCGCCGCGCCAGATCGAGCATGGCGTCGACGTCGCCGATGCGCCCGCGCAGCAGCGCCGCGTCGGCGGTCTCGAGCGCCACGTCCGTGCCGCCGCCCATGGCGATGCCGACGTCGGCCGCCGCCAGGGCCGGTGCGTCGTTGATGCCGTCGCCGACCTTGGCGACGACACGGCCCTGGCGCCGCAGGTCGTCGACGATCCGCAGCTTGTCCTCCGGCAGGAGCTCGGCCCGGGGCTCGATGCCGAGCGTCCGGCCGATCGCCTCGGCGGTGCGCCTGTTGTCGCCGGTCAGCATGACGAGCCCCATGCCGCGGCGGCGCAGCGCCTGCAGGGCCGGCAGGGCGTCGGGCCGGGCCTTGTCGGCGAAGGCGATCAGCCCGGCCGGCACGCCATCGGCGAGCAGCACCGACACGGTGTTGCCCTCGGCCTCCAGGCGCTCCAGCGGCACGGCCACATCAGGCGGCGGGGCCAGCCAGCCCAGGCGCTCGGCCGCGGCCCGCGGCGAGCCGAGGAAGAGGTCGACGCCGTCGAGCCGGCCGGCGACGCCCTTGCCGCCGACCGCCGCGGCCTCCGCCGCCGGGCGGACGGGAAGGCTGCGTGCCGCCGCCTCCGCCAGAACCGCCTCGGCCAGGGGATGGCTGGAGCCGGCTTCGAGCGCGGCGGCGAGCACGAGCACATCCGTCTCGCTGCGGCCGAGCGCCACCAGCCCGGTGAGGCGCGGGCGGCCCGCGGTCAGCGTGCCGGTCTTGTCGAAGGCGATGTCGGTGACGCGGGCGAGCGTCTCCAGCACCACGCCGCCCTTCATCAGCAGGCCGCGCCGCGCACCGGCCGAGAGGCCGGAGGCGATGGCCGCCGGCGTCGAGATGACCAGGGCGCAGGGGCAGCCGATGAGCAGCACCGCAAGGCCCTTGTAGATCCAGCCGGCCCAGTCGCCGCCGGCCAGCAGCGGCGGTAGCACGGCGACCAGAAAGCCGGCGGCAAGCACGCCGGGGGTGTAGAAACGGGCGAAGCGGTCGATGAAACGCTCGGTCGGCGCCTTGGTCTCCTGCGCTTCCTCCACCAGGCGCACCACCCGGGCGATGGTGTTGTCGGCGGCCGCCGCCGTCACGGCAATGCGCAGCGCTGCCGTGCCGTTGACCGTGCCGGCGAAGACCCGGTCGCCCGGCGCCTTGCCCACCGGCGTGCTCTCGCCGGTGACCGGCGCCTCGTCGACGGCGCTCTCGCCGGCCGTGACCTCGCCGTCCGCGGGAATGCGCTCGCCCGGACGCACCAGCACCACGGCGCCGGGCGCGAGATCCTGCGCCGGCACCTCGCGCAGGACGCCATCCGCCTCGACCAGCGCGGTGCGCGGCACCAGGGCGGCGAGCCCGGCGATGCCGGCGCGGGCCTTGCCGGCCGCGACGCCCTCCAGGAGTTCGCCGACCAGGAACAGGAAGACCACGGTCGCCGCCTCCTCGCCGGCACCGATGACGACGGCGCCGACGGCCGCGACGGTCATCAGGCTCTCGATGGTGAAGGGTGAGCCGTTGACCGACGCCATCGCAGCGCGGCGGGCGATCGGCACCAGGCCGACCAGCATGGCGATGGGAAAGGCCCAGGGCGCGACCGCGGGGACGAGCTTGCCGACCGCCCAGGCCAGCGCCAGCGCTGCGCCGGCGGCGAGCGTCAGGCGCCCCTTGGACGAGGCCCACCAACGCCCATCCGCCGGTACTCCATGGCTATGCAACTCAGGGCCGGCATGCTCGTGACCGTGATGGTCATGCGCGTGGCCGTCATGGTCGTGATGCTCGTGGTCCCCGTGATCATGGGTATGATCACCATGGTCGTGATGGCCAGCGTCATGGCCGTGCGCGACGCCGCCCCGGTCGGCGGCGGCAGCGCCGATGACGGTGGCGCGGTAGCCGAGGCTGCCGACCTTGCGGGCGATCGCCTCCGGCCCGGCCTCGGAGCCGTGGCGCACGCTCATGGTCGCGCCCGCGACGGAGACCGCGACATCCTCGATGCCGGGCAGGCGGCGCAGCGCCGTGTCGATCTTGGCCGCGCAGGAGGCGCAATCCATGCCCTCGACGCGGAAGCGGGTTTGAACGGCGGTCATGGCGATCTCTCGGCAGCCCCTTGCATCGGATCGCCAGGACGCTACATCCTCTAGCGACTAGAGGAGCAAGGACGAAAATGAGGGTGCTGCCGATCGGCGAGGTGGCGCGGCGCAGCGGCGTCAAGGTGCCGACCATCCGCTATTACGAGGGCATCGGCCTCCTGCCGGTGCCGCCGCGCAGCGACGGCAACCGCCGCCAATATGACGAGGCGGACCTGAGGCGCCTCACCTTCATCCGCCATGCCCGCGAGCTCGGCTTCGAGATCGAGGCGATCCGCACGCTGCTGACGCTGCAGGACGACCGCGACCAGTCCTGCGCCGCGGCGGACGCCATCGCCGGCGCCCGCCTGGCCGAGGTGGAGCAGCGCATCGCCAGCCTCACCGCCCTCAAGGCCGAGCTGCAGCGCATGGTCGAGGGCTGCGCTCATGGCCGGGTGGCGGAATGCCGGGTGATCGAGATCCTGGCCGACCATGGCCAGTGCCGCCACCACCACTGACCGGCCGCCGCGGTCTCAGGGGATCAGCACCGAGGCGCCGGTGGTGGCCCGCCCCTCCAGATCCTCGTGCGCCTTGCGCGCGTCCTTCAGCGCATAGCGCTGGTTGATCGGCACGGTGATCGCGCCGGAGGCGACCGCGGCGAAGAGCTCGTTGGCCGTGGCGACCAGGTCCTCGCGCTTGGCGGTGTAGGTGCCCAGCGTCGGCCGGGTCATGAACAGCGAGCCCTTCTGCATCAGCACCAGCGGCGACACCGGCTCCACCGGGCCGGAGGCGTTGCCGAAGCTCACCCAATATCCCAGGGGCTTCAGGCAATCGAGCGAGCCGGGATAGGTGTCGCGGCCGACGCCGTCATAGACCACATCGCATTTCTCGCCGCCGGTCAGCTCCGCCACCCGCTTCACCCAGTCCTCGGACTTGTAGAGCACGGTGTGGTCGGCGCCGTTGGCGCGGGCGAGCGCCGCCTTCTCTTCCGAGCCGACCGTGCCGATCACGGTGGCGCCGAGCGCCTTGGCCCACTGGCAGAGCAGGAGCCCGACGCCGCCGGCGGCCGCCTGCACCAGCACGGTGTGGCCCTTCTCGACCCGGAAGGTGCGGCGCAGCAGATATTGCGCCGTCATGCCCTTGAGCATCATCGCCGCCGCCTGCTCGTAGGCGATGCCGGCGGGCAGCGTCACCAGCCGCGCGGCGGGGTAGAGCCGCTCCTGCGCATAGCTGCCGATGCTGCCGGCATAGGCGACGCGATCGCCCGGCAGGACGTTGGTGACGCCCTCGCCGACCGCCAGCACCTCGCCCGCGCCCTCGGCGCCGAGCACGAAGGGCAGCGGTCCGGGGGAATAGAGGCCGGAGCGGTAATAGGTGTCGATGAAGTTGACGCCGCAGGCATGGTGACGGATCAGAGCCTCGCCCGGGCCGGGCGCCGGCACCTCGACGGTCTCGTAGCTGAGGACCTCCGGTCCCCCGGTCTTGTGGATGCGGATCGCGCCGGCCATGAAGCCCTCCTCCTGTTCTCGAACCCTCGGCCGCGGACGATTCCCCGCCGTCCGCGTGCCTGCCTAGCCCCGCCCCGCGGCGGAAGCGAGGCGCTTCAGCCGCGGACGGGGTCGCCCGACGCCTTGGCCTGAGCCTTCAGCCGCGCCCGCCGCTTCTTGGCCAGCACGTTGACGGTCTCGACCACGGCCGCGAAGGCCATGGCGAAATAGATGTAGCCGCGCGGGATGTGCATGCCGACGCCGTCGGCGACCAGCGACACGCCGATGAGCATCAGGAAGGCCAGCGCCAGCATCTTGGTGGTGGGGTGACGCTGGATGAAGCCGCCGATCGGGCCGGAGGAGACCCACATCACGCCCATGGCGATGACCACCGCGGCGATCATGACGGGCACGTGCTGGGCCATGCCGATGGCGGTGACGATGGAGTCGACGGAGAAGACGATGTCGATCAGCGCCACCTGCAGGATGACGGCAATGAAGGCCCTGCCGCTGAGATCGGCCGGCACCCCCTCCTCCTCGTCGAATTCCTTGTGGATCTCGTGCGTCGCCTTGACCAGGAGGAACAGGCCGCCGGCGATCAGGATGAGATCGCGCCAGGACACGGCCTGCCCGAGCACCGAGAGCACCGGGTCGGTCAGGCCGATCAGCCAGGTCAGGGCCAGCAGCATGAGGATGCGGAACACCAGCGCGAGCAGCAGGCCGGCCGAGCGGGCGCGCACGGCCTGGGCACGCGGCAGCTTCGACACCAGCACCGAGATGAACACGATGTTGTCGATGCCCAGGATGATTTCCATGGCCGTGAGCGTGACGAGCGACGCCCAGGCCCCGGGATCGGTCAGAAGTTCGATCATGCACCCCCGCGGGAGCCCGCCGCGTCGCTGCCGGGCTTCGTCCTGAAATAACCCAGGACGAGGAAATACACGGCGATCCCCGACAAGGTCCAGACCTCCCAGGCCTCGGGCCGCATGTCGCGCCAGATGGCGTGCAGCGCCAGCACCGACCAGACCATCAGGAGCGTCAGCGTCACCGCCCGCAGCTTCGCCACGCGGAAGGGATGGACGAACACGATCGGCGCGAAGGTCAGCGCCGAGAGCACGGCCACCACCACGAAGGTGGTGACCGCGCCTGGCTCGAGCAGGAAGAAGTAGAACACCACCAGGTTCCAGACCGCAGGGAAGCCCTTGAACCAGGCGTCCTCGGTCTTCATCTCGTTGTCGGCGAAATACATCGCGCTGGTGAGGAGGATGAGCGCGGCCGCGGCGATGTCCCAGCCCGGCGCCAGGCGGCCCCACTCGATCACCGCATAGGCCGGCACCAGCACATAGGTGATGAAGTCGACCACCAGATCGAGCGCCGCGCCCGACCAGCGCGGCGCGGCGGTGACGATGTCGATGCGCCGGGCGATGGTCCCGTCGATGCCGTCGACGAAGAGCGCGACGGCCAGCCAGAGGAACATGGCCTTGACGTCGCCGCGGGCAATGGCGAGCAGCGCCAGGAAGCCCCAGATGACGCCGGTGGCGGTGAAGATATGGACCCCCAGCGCCAGCGCACGGCGGCCGGGCGCCGGGGGACACGTCGAAGGCTGGGGGTCAGGGGCGTGCAAGGCAAGCGGGGCGTGGGCATGTCATGGGACCGTCATCATATCGGCCGCCCGGCCGTCCCGCCAGCCGCCGCCGGGGTTCTCCCCATGGGAAGCGCGGGCCGAGCCCTGGCGCGTCCGGGCGATCCGGACAGCACCGTCGGGGCGAAGCCCTGTGATGCGGGGAACAGCAAGCCCGGAGCCGGCAGCCCGCCGTCTTGCTGTCGCTACGTAAACATGGTTTGATCGCGGCGAGCCTGGGGAAAGCCTGCCGGCTCGCGGCGGACCTTCGAATGCCCGACACCACGCACCAGACCTTCCCGGACGAGCCCGCGTCGACCGAGACGCCGGTGCTCGATCTCCTCGGCCTGCTCGACTGGCGGAAGGCCGAGGCGGACGAGTCCAGCACCGCCTGGCTGCGCCAGGTTCTGGACCGGGCCCTGCCCGTCCACGGCTCGGCGGCCGCGCCCGCCACGGCGGTCCATTGGAGTTCCAACGTCGTCGATGCGCCGATTGCCGACGAATCCCATGGGCCCGCGCTCTGGACGGCCGTCGACTCCGAGCCGGCAGGCAGTTCAAGCGCCGCGACGGGCGACCAGGCTCTCGTTGCGTCGATCCTGACCGGCCTTCTCGGAAACGGCGCCAGCGACCCAGGGGACGGCGGCAACGGCCCGAACGATCCGGGCAACGTCCTCGGCTCGGGCATCCTCGGCAACCACAACGTCGTGTGGGGCACCGGCGGCGACGACACGCTGCACGGCACCACGGCGCGCGAGACGGTGCTGGGCCTCGCCGGCAACGATCATATCGACGGCGGGGGCGGCGGCGACACGCTGATCGGCGGCACGGGCAACGACACCTATCGGGTCCATGCCGGCGACACGGTGTCCGAGCTGCCCGGCGGCGGCACTGACACGGTCGAGACCGACCTGCACTATTACAAGCTCGGCGCCAATGTCGAGAACCTCACCGCCACCACCGACACGGGCCAGCTTCTCGTCGGCAACCAGCTCGGCAACACCATCACCGGCGGCGCGGGCAACGACGTGCTCAACGGCGGCGCCGGTGCCGACACGCTGATCGGCGGGGCCGGCGACGATATCCTCAAGGGCGGCTCCGGCGGCATCGGCCTCGCCGGCCACGGCGACTGGGCGGCGTTCCTCGAGCAGATCGGCGCCCATCCCGGCAATGGCGGCTCCCGAGTGGACAGGCTCTGGAGCGCCTTCTCCGCGGTGCTGGGAGAGGCGGGCGGCGACACCTTCGTGTTCAAGGCCGGGTTCGGCCACGACACCATCACCGATTTCACGGCGACCGGCTCCGGTCACGACATCATGCAATTCGATACCAATGTCTTCGCCGATTTCGCCGCCGTGCTCGATGCGGCCCATCAGGTGGGGACCGACACCGTCATCACCCTCGACGCCGGCAACTCGATCGTCCTCAAGAACGTCGCCTTGACCAACCTTTCGCAGGACGACTTCAAGTTCATCGGCTCCTGAGGGCGATCGGGAGCCGCTCGTGGCCGCCTCCCCATCCACGCCGCGCCTGACGCTGGCGTCGGCGCTCGGCTCGTTTCGCAGCGCCATCGCCGGCACGGCCGTGATGAGCGGGCTGATCAACGTCCTCGCCCTCACCGGCTCCTTCTTCATGCTGCAGGTCTATGATCGGGTGATCCCGAGCCGCAGCGTGCCGACCCTGGTCGGTCTGTGCATCCTCGCCGCGGCCCTCTACCTCTTTCAGGGCTTCCTGGAGGTGGTGCGCGCCCGCATCCTGTCGCGCATCGGCATGGCGCTCGACCAGCGCCTCAACGGCGACGTCTACGACGCGCTGATGCGCTTCGCGCTGCGCGCCCGCAGCCAGGGCGACGGCCTGCAGCCGCTGCGCGACCTCGACCAGGTGCGCTCCTTCCTGTCGAGCGGCGGCCCCTCCGCCCTGTTCGACATGCCGTGGATGCCGCTCTATCTCGGCATCTGCTTCCTCTTTCACCTCTGGCTCGGCCTCACGGCCCTGGCGGGCGCGGCCATCCTGGTGTCGCTGACCCTCCTGACCGAGGTGATGACCCGGGCGCCGACGCGCGCAGCCGGCCAGCTCGGCGCCAGCCGCAACGCCCTCGCCGAAGCGACGCGCCGCAATGTCGAGGTGCTGCAGGCCATGGGCTTCGCCCATCGCATCGCGGCGCGCTGGTCGGCCGTCAATGCCGACTATCTCGAGGCCCATGCCCGGGCCAGCGACGCGGCGGGCGGGATCGGCACCATCTCGAAAGTGGCGCGCATGGCGCTGCAATCGGCGCTGCTGGCGGTCGGCGCCTATCTGGTGGTGCAGCAGGAGGCGAGCGGCGGGGTGATGATCGCCAGCTCCATCATGATGGGGCGGGCGCTGGCGCCGATCGAGCTCGCCATCGCCAATTGGAAGGGCTTCGTCGGCGCGCGCCAGGGCTGGCGGCGCATGACCGAGCTCCTGGCGATGATGCCGGCCGGCGCCGCCGCCGTGGCGCTGCCGCCGCCCAGCCAGTCGATCGCGGTCGAGAATGTCAGCCTGGTGCCCCCCGGCGACAACCGGGCGGTGGTGCAGGAGGCGAGCTTCGTGCTGCACAGGAGCGCCGGCCTCGGCATCATCGGGCCGAGCGCCTCGGGCAAGTCCTCCCTCGCCCGCGCCCTGGTCGGCGTCTGGGTGCCGGTGCGCGGCGGCATCCGCCTCGACGGCGCCACGCTCGACCAATGGGACGCCAGCGCGCTCGGCCGCAGCATCGGCTATCTCCCCCAGGACATCGAGCTCTTCGACGGCACGGTCGGCGAGAACATCGCCCGCTTCGAGCCGGAGGCGTCCTCTGCCGCGATCCTGCAAGCGGCCCGGGCGGCGGGCGTGCACGACCTGATCGTGCGGCTGCCCGAGGGCTACGCCACCCGCATCGGCGAGGGCGGGGCCTCGCTGTCGGCCGGGCAGCGCCAGCGCGTCGCCCTCGCCCGGGCGCTCTACGGCGATCCCTTCCTGGTCGTGCTCGACGAGCCCAATTCCAACCTCGACGCCGAGGGCGAGGCGGCGCTGACCCAGGCCATGCTCGGGGTGCGGGCGCGCGGCGGCATCGTCGTCGTCGTGGCGCACCGCCCCGCCGCCCTCGCCGGCGTCGACCAGGTGCTGGTCATGGGCGGCGGCCGCGTCCAGGCCTTCGGCCCCAAGGACGAGGTGCTGCGCAAGGTCACCCGGCGCGAGAGCCCGCCGACGCCGCTGAAGGTGGTGGCCCAGCACGAGCAGGAGGCGCCGTGACCGCCCCGCTTCCGGCCGAACGGGCCATCCGCGGCTATCTCCTGGTCGGGCTCGCCCTGTTCACCCTGCTGGTCGGCGGCATCGGCGGCATCGCCGCGATCGTCGAGCTCTCCGGCGCGGTCATCGCCCACGGCGTCTTCGTCGTCGACAGCTACGTCAAGAAGGTGCAGCACCAGACCGGCGGCACGATCGGCGCCATCGCCGTGCAGGAGGGCGACCAGGTCAAGGCCGGCCAGGTGCTGATCCGGCTCGACGACACCCAGACGCGGGCGAACCTCGCCATCGTCACCAAGCGGCTCGACGAGTTCTCCGCTCGCCGGGCCCGGCTGGAAGCCGAGCGCGAGGGCCGCGACGCCGTCACCTTCCCCGCCGAGCTGACGGAGCGGGCGGCAGAGTCCGCCGTCGCAGCGCTGATGGGCGGCGAGACGCGGCTGTTCGAGCTGCGCAACAGCGCCCGGCTCGGCAAGAAGGCGCAGCTGGAATCGCGCATCGGGCAGCTGGAGAAGGAGCGCCTCGGCCTCAGCGTGCAGGAGACGTCGAAGGTCCAGGAGATCGGCATCATCAACCGCGAGCTGGAAGGCGTGCGCAGCCTGTGGGAGAAGCGCCTGGTCTCGCTGCAGCGCATCACCATGGAAGAGCGCGACGCCGCGCGCCTCGAAGGCGAGCGCGGCCAGCTGGTGGCGGCCCAGGCCCAGAATGCCGGCCGCATCGCCGAGATCCGCCTGCAGATCATCAGCCTCGACCAGGACCAGCGCAGCGACGTCGCCAAGGAGCTGCGCGAGATCGAGGGCCAGACCGGCGAGCTGCTCGAGCGCAAGGTCGCGGCCGAGGATCAGCTCCGGCGCGTCGAAATCCGCGCGCCGCAGGACGGGGTGGTGCACGAGCTCACCGTCCACACCGTCGGCGGCGTCGTCGCGCCTGGCGAGGCCATCATGATGATCGTGCCGGTCTCGGACGCCCTGCGCGTCGAGGCGCGCATCGCGCCGCAGGACATCGACCAGGTCCAGCGCGGCCAGAAGGCGGGGCTGCGGCTCTCCGCCTTCAACCAGCGCGTCACGCCCGAGGTCATCGCGGTGGTGGACGAGATCTCGCCCGACGCCACCACCGACCAGAAGACCGGGGCCACCTACTACACCGCGCGGCTGCGCATCGAGGAAGAGGAGCTGAAGCGTCTCGGCGACCTCAAGATCGTGCCGGGCATGCCGGCCGAGGCCTTCATCCAGACCTCCTCGCGCACCATCCTGTCCTACCTCGTCAAGCCGCTGCAGGACCAGATCGAGCGCGCCTTCCGCGAAGACTGAGCAGGGCTCAGTCGATGACGATGCGCGGCGGGGCGCGGCGATCGCCGCCGGAGAGCGCCGCCGAGACCCGCGCCGCGAGGTCGCGGTAGAAGCCGGCCTCGCTGCCGGCGGGCGCCGTGGCGACCACCGGCGTGCCGGCATCGGAGCGCTCGCGCACGTCGAGGGAGAGCGGCAGCTCGCCGAGGAAGGGCACGCCGAGGCGCTCGGCCTCGCGCCGCGCCCCGCCATGGCCGAAGAGATGGGTGACGTGGCCGCAATTGGGGCAGCTGAACGTCGACATGTTCTCGACGATGCCGATGACCGGCACATTGACCTTCTGGAACATGGCGACGCCGCGCCGGGCGTCGATCAGGGCAAGATCCTGCGGCGTGGAGACGATCACCGCGCCGGCGAGCGGGGTGTGCTGGGCCATGGTGAGCTGGGCGTCGCCCGTGCCGGGCGGCATGTCGACCACCATGACGTCGAGCTCGCCCCAGCGCACCTCGCGCAGGAGCTGGGTCAGGGCCGACATCACCATCGGCCCGCGCCAGATCATCGGCGTCTCCTCGTCGACCAGGAAGCCGATCGACATCACCTTCACGCCATAGGCCTCGAGCGGCTTCATGATGCGGCCCTCGACGATCTCGGGCTTGCCGGACAGGCCGAACAGCTTGGGCATGGACGGTCCGAAGATGTCGGCGTCGAGCAGGCCGATGCGAAGGCCCTGCTGCGCCAGGGCGATGGCGAGGTTGCAGGCGGTGGTCGACTTGCCGACGCCGCCCTTGCCGGAGGCCACCGCGATGACGTGGCGCACGCCCGGGAGCCCCGGCGCGCGCTGGGCCGCGGCCTGCGCCCGCGGGCCGGGCGCCTCACGCCCCGCCGCGCCGGACGGCCGGTCGGCGGTGAGGCCGACCAGCACGCTGGTGATGCCGGGCAGGCCGCGCACCGCGCTCTCGGCGGCGGCGCGCACGCCCTCCATGGCGCGGGCCTCGGTCGGGTCGATGGCGATGGCGAACATCACCTTGGTCCCGTCGATGCGGATCTCGGTGAGGCGCCCGGAGGCGGGCAGCGCCTGGCCGCTGGCCGGCAGCTTCACCAGCTCGAGGGCGCGCAGGACGTCGGCGGGGGTGATGGGCAAGACAGGGTCCTCGGACGGGCGTTCGAAGCCGTTGTAGGCTTGCACCGCCCCGCGTCAACGGCCGATGCGCCTCCGCCCCCTCGCCGCCGCCCCTGGACGGGCGGCGGCGGCGCCGCTAACACGGCGCATGCGCCTGCCTCCGCTCGTCCCCGGCCGCCTCGTCCAGCGCTACAAGCGCTTCCTCGCCGACGTGGTGCTCGACACAGGCGAGGCCGTCACCGCCCACTGCGCCAATCCGGGCTCGATGCTGGGCCTGGCCGCGCCGGGCTCGCGGGTCTGGCTGTCGAAATCCACGGCGGCGACGCGCAAGCTGCCCTATTCCTGGGAGGTGGTGGAGGCGCAGTTCGCCCATGGCCTGGAGGTGGTCGGCATCAACACCGCCCATCCCAACGCCCTGGCCGAGGAGGCGATCGGCCTCGGCGTGATCGCCGAGCTCGGCGGCTACGAGCGGCTGCGGCGCGAGGTGAAGTACGGACGCAATTCGCGCATCGACATCCTCCTTGAGGCGGAAGGCCGCCCGCCCTGCTATGTCGAGGTGAAGAACGTGCATCTGATGCGGCAGGCGGGCCTGGCCGAGTTCCCGGATTCGGTGACCGCCCGCGGCGCCAAGCACCTGGAGGAGCTCGGCGACCGGGCCGAGGCGGGCGAGCGGGCCGTGATGCTCTACCTCGTGCAGATGCGGGCCGAGCGCTTCGCCCTCGCCGCCGACATCGATCCGACCTACGCCGCCGCCTTTGCTCGGGCGCGCTCGCGCGGCGTCGAGGCCCTCGCCTATCGCTGCCGGGTGACGCCGGAGGAGATCGCGGTCGAGACCAGGATCGCCATGGCTGGACGACCCGATCTCACGGCCGCTCGAAGGCCAGGTTGAGGCGCGTCTCCAGCGTGCGCCGATAGCCGTGCTCGGCCAACGCCCCCAGCACGTCGGCCTGCCAGCGCTGCATCACCTTGCTGAGGACCAGCAGCCGGGGCCACAGGTCCTCCGGCGCATCGCGCAGGAACGGCATCAGGATCAGGTCCTCCGCGCCCTCGACGTCGAGCTTGGCGACGTCGATGCGTGCCAGCCCCTCCTCGCGGGCGAGCGTCAGCAGGGTCTTGGACGGCACTTTCACCGTCTCGGCGCGGCCGTCGCTCGGCACGAAGCGCACGCTCGAGGCGCCGCGATTGTCGCCGCGCAGGAACAGCGTCAGCTCGCCGTCGTGGTCGCCCAACGCGCAGGCGACGGCCTTGACCGCACCCCGCGGATTCTGGGCGATGTTGTAGACCAGCCGCTCGAAGATCCCCGGCTGCGGCTCGACCGCCAGGATGCGCGCCTCGGGCCCGGCCGCGGCGGCGACCGACAGGGCGTAGCCGCCGATATTGGCGCCGATGTCGACGAAGACGAAGCCGTCGCGGATGCGCGAGCGGATCAGCACGCGTTCGGCCTGGTCGAAATATTGCGGGGTGAACAGGATCCGCTTCTCGCACAGATTGTCGAAGGGATAGAGGCGCAGCCTCGCATCCATCGCCTCGACATCCACCGGCCCCTCGATGCGCGGCAGCGCCAGGTGCTGCAGGCCGAAGGCGACGCGCCGCCCGAGCCAGGTGTCGGGCTGGCAGCGGGTGAGCCCGAGCACGGCGGCGAGGCGGGGCGGGGGACGCCGGGTGCCGAAGGCGCTGGTGTCGAGGCTGGGAACCATGAAGCGACGAGGTCTTGCGCGTGCGGCGCCACGCTTGGAGCGGAACGGCCGGCGCAGCAGGCCGGTGCGGCCGGGCTGCGCCAAAAAATCACTTCCAACGCCGCGCGTTGCAATGGCATAGAGAAGGATCGACGTTCAACTTCCGGATACTGCATGACCTTCGTCGACGCCAGCGTCTCGCCGCAACGCAAGAACGGCCAGATCAAGCTCCACGGGCCGGCCGCCTTCGAGGGCATGCGTCGGGCCGGGCGGCTGGCGGCCGAGGCGCTGGACCTGATGGTCGACGCGATCAAGCCCGGCGTCACCACCGACGCGCTCGACCGCCTGGCCTACGAGTTCGGCATGGACCACGGCGCCTATCCCGCCTCCCTGCTCTATCGCGGCTATCCCAAGTCGATCTGCACCTCGATCAACCACGTCGTCTGCCACGGCATTCCCAACGACAAGCCGCTGCGCGACGGCGACGTCGTCAACATCGACATCACCCTGGTGGTCGACGGCTGGCACGGCGATTCCAGCCGGATGTACGGCGTCGGCGAGGTGCCGCGCCGGGCCGAGCGGCTGATGGCGGTGACCTACGAATCGATGATGCGCGGCATCGCCGTCATCAAGCCGGGCGCGACCACCGGCGATATCGGCTACGCCATCCAGAGCTATGCCGAGGCCGAGCGCTGCTCGGTGGTGCGCGACTTCTGCGGCCATGGCCTCGGGCAGCTCTACCACGACGAGCCGAACATCCTGCATTACGGCCGCCGCGGCGAAGGCGTCGTGCTGAAGCCCGGCATGTTCTTTACCGTGGAGCCGATGATCAATCTCGGCCGCCCGCATGTGAAGATCCTCGCCGACGGCTGGACGGCGGTGACACGCGACCGCTCGCTCTCGGCGCAGTTCGAGCATTCGGTGGGCGTGACGGAAACGGGCGTGGAGATCTTCACCCTGTCGCCCCAGGGCCTCGACCAGCCGCCCTACCGCCCGGCCGGCTGATGCGCCGGCGCGGCGGGCCGCCATCCCTGCTGGAGGAGGCCCCGCAGGCCGCGCCCGGGGACGCGGCGCCGCATTATCTCGGCCATCGCGACCGGCTGCGCCAGCGCTTCGCCGCCGCCGGCGCAGACGGCCTGCCCGACTACGAGCTCCTGGAGCTCCTCCTGTTCCGCGCCGTCCCGCGGCGTGACGTCAAGGGCCTGGCCAAGACGCTGATCGCCCGCTTCGGCTCCTTCGCCGAGGTCCTGGCCGCCCGTCCCGAGCGGCTGATGGAGGTGGAGGGCATCGGCGAGGGCGCGGCGCTCGACCTCAAGATCGTCGAGGCGGCGGCACGGCGCCTGGCCAAGGGTGCGGTGAACCAGCGCGCGCTCCTCTCCTCCTGGTCGGCGGTGATCGAGCATTGCCGCCTGTCGATGGCCTTCGCGGAGCAGGAGCTCTTCCGCGTGCTGTTCCTCGACAAGCGCAACGGCCTGATCGCCGACGAGGTGCAGCAGACCGGCACGGTCGACCACACGCCGGTCTATCCCCGCGAGGTGGTGAAGCGGGCGCTCGAGCTCTCGGCGACCGCGCTGGTCCTGGTCCATAGTCACCCTTCCGGCGATCCGACGCCCTCGCAGGCGGACATCGCCATGACCCGCGCCATCGCCGATATCGCCAAGCCGCTCGGCATCGCCCTGCACGACCATATCGTCGTCGGCCGCAACGGCCATGCCAGCCTGAAGGGGCTGGGGCTGATCTGAACCGGCCTGCGCCCATGGGATGCTGCCCATGCGGCAAGGATCAGCCTTGAGCGCGCCTCGAAACGTCCGCCCATGCCTCCCAGGTCGCGAGCCGCTCGGCATACTGCTTGCGGGCAACCTCGAGAGGCACCTCGCCGAGGAAGAGGCGGAGTGGCGGCGTCGGTGCGTCGACCACGCGCAGAATGGCCTCGCCAGTCGCCGCAGGATTGCCCAGCTTGCGCGACGGCGCCGCCTTCAGGCGATCGCGCAGCCCGTCATAGTCCGCCATCTGTGTCAGATGGACGGAGGAGCTTCCGCGCCAATCGGTGTCGTAGCCGCCGGGCTCGATCAGCGTGACCTTGATCCCGAACGCCGCGACCTCCGCGGCCAATGTCTCTCCCAGGCCCTCCACCGCCCACTTCGTCGCGTTGTAAATGCCGGCCGTCGGGAACGTGATGATGCCCGCGAGGCTGGACGTTATCAGAATGTGGCCGCCGCCCTGCTTGCGCAGGTAAGGCAGCACGGCCTGGACAACCCACAACGTGCCGAAGAAATTCGTGTCGAACTGGGCGCGGGCACTGTCCCCGTCGGTTTCTTCAATCGTTCCGAAGACGGCGTAGCCGGCGTTGCCGACGACCACATCGAGGCGCCCCCATGCGGCCGCCGCAACGCGCACGGCCTGTCGGACCTCCTCTTCGCTGCGCACGTCCAGCTCGATCGGCAGCAAGGCGGAGCCGTAGGCCTCCACCAGATCCGAGAGCGTCTCCCTCTTCCTCGCGCACGCCGCCACCTTGTCTCCACGAGCGAGCGCGGCTTCGGTCCAGACTCGCCCCAACCCTCGCGAAGCTCCAGTAATGAACCAGGTCTTTTCAGCCATGATCGCGTAATCCTCGGAGTGATACCGGCAACCCTGAAAGGCCGTCCCCGACGCCGGACGCGGCAGTCCAGAAGACAATGAGGCCTCTATCGGTCGCGTCGGTAGAGTTAGTGGAGGACCACGCCCGATCGATAGCTGGCATGAGCCAGATCATGCGCCGATGCGGCCAATCTCGGGCGCATCGGCGCGGCGCTTCGGCACGATGCCGACCGCAGCCGGCTCGCCGGCCACCGGCCAGGCCCCGGCCATGGCCGGATCGCATCATGTCTTGGCCGATCGGCGCGAGCGGCGCTTCCGGATCGGCTTCAAGCTCGTCGCGCCCTTCAGGAATTCGTCTTCCGGGTTCCGGAGGCTCTTGTAGACTGCGCGCGCGGGCAGGAGGCCGGCCCATGAGCCTTTCCATCACCCCCGATCTGGAAGATCCCGATCAGGTCCCGCGCTCCGTCGTCGGACTGACCATCGAGCTCGCATCCATCCACGAGGTCGATCCTCACCACCATCGCAAGGCGCAGCTGCTCTATGTCATCGGCGGCGTCATCACGGTGGAAGCCGCCGGCGGCATCTGGACCGTGCCGCCACATTGCGCCATCTGGATACCGAGCGGCGTCGCCCATGTCGCGCGCTCGACCGGCCGGATCGTCATCGGCAGTCTCTACGTGGAGCCCGCGCTGGCGGGCTCTCTGCGCGACGAGTGCGGCATCCTGTTCGTTCAACCGCTGCTTCGCGAGCTGCTGCTCCGCTTCATGTCCGGGCCGTCGCTCTATCCGGAAGGCGGCACGCGCGAGGAACGGCTCGTCCGCGTCTTGCTGGATGAACTGGAGGCCGCTCCGCTCGAACCGCTGCATCTGCCGATGCCGACGGATCGGCGTCTGCGGCGTCTCGTCGAAACGCTGGTCGATGACCCCTCGCTGCGCTTCACGATCAAGGAATGGGGTGCGCGCGTCGGTGCCAGCAACCGGACGCTGACACGGCTGTTTCAGCGCGAGACGGGCATGTCGTTCGTGCGGTGGCGCCAGCAATTGCACGTCGGCCTGGCGTTGCAGCGTCTCGCGACCGGACAGTCCGTGACGAACATTGCCTTCGACCTCAGCTATGAGAGCCCCAGCGCCTTCATCGCGATGTTCAGGCGGATGCTCGGAACGACGCCGGCCCGATACTTCACCGAGGCTGCTCCGGACGACATCGAGCGGGGAGGCTGGAAGCCGCCGCAAGGCGGCGGCGATTCGGATCGCTCCCGCGCTGCCTCTCGCCCCGACGCCAAGATCGTCGATTTCGAAGCGGTCGCTCAGCGGCACACAAGGCGGCGATCGTGAAAGCAGGGGATCCGTCGACGCTCGCCGCAGCGGTCCTGCATTGATGCGAGAGCAGCGCGGGATGCAGATCGGCGAGAGCCGGTTTCCGCCCATGGCTCAGGCCGCGGCGACGGCCTCGGCCGGGCTTGCGATCTCGATCCGGTTTCGACCGAGCTCCTTTGCGCGATAGAGGGCCCGGTCGGCGGACGTCAGCAGCGCCGAAAGATCGCAGCGACCGGCCTCGGACTCGGCGACGCCGACGCTGACCGTCGCGGGGATTCCCAGCCCGTCGCGGCGCACCGCCCTTTCGGCGAAACGGGCCGCAACCGTCTCGCCGACCGCCCGGGCCTCCTTGGATCCGTGGGCAGGCAGCAGGACGGCGAATTCCTCTCCGCCGAGCCGGACGATCAACCCGTCGGCCCCGGCGGTCTCGCGCGCGACACTGGCGAAGAGCCTGAGGACGTCGTCGCCGGCATCGTGGCCATAGCGGTCATTGATCGCCTTGAAGTGATCGAGATCGAAGGCCAGCAGGGATACCGGCTGATCCGCCCTGCTCTCCTTCAGGAGCCTCGCAGCCTGCGCGAAGAACCCGGTCCGGTTGCTGAGGCCCGTCAGGAAGTCCGTCCGGGAGGCTGTCAGGAGCTCTGCCTGATACTCCTCGCGGATCAGGGCCAGGAAGGCCATGGGCATGGCCACCGAGAAGAGGACGGCCTCGTACATGGTGGCCTTGGCCACGACAGCCAGCACCTCGTTCCCATAGGCGGCGGCGAGAAGCGGAGAGACGAAGGTGCGGAAGAGATAGAACAAGGCATGGAGAGCGAAGACGGCGACCGCAACGGGCCGGGACCGCAGGCCGGCGACCGTGCCGCTGCGCACCAGCGTCCAGGCGGTCAGCCCCGCGATCAACGCGATCGGCAAGGCTGCGACGTGGTTCCACAACAGATCGACGTCGCCGGCGCCGACACCCGTCCACAGCAGCGCCACCGCGGCAACGGCCAGGGCGGAGCGCGTCGCCTTCACGGGTTCATCCAGCCCGGCCGCGCCGTGCCAGACCATGAGGTAGCCGATCACCATGAGGACATTCGACAAGGCCCAGCCGGTCACGGCGGGGAACGCCTGACGATTCATCGCGACGAGGCAGCCGAGGGCGAAGACAACATAGCTTCCCGCCCAGAGGCCGAGCTGGCGCGAGCGATGGCCGTGGACGCGGCGCTCCCACAGCGTCATCGCCGCGCCGACGAGCAGCGTTCCAAGGGTCAGATACCAGAGTGTCGGAAGGTCCATCTGCATCGGGGGCAATCAGCGTCCGGGAGCAAGCATCACAGGCCGCACGACGGGATTTCCTTATGGGGGCGCACTCCCCTGCCAGAGGTTCATCAAACTGGTTAAATCCACGTAAGTGAAAGCGGGGTGTCCGGATCGATGCACGGCATCCCTGCCCCGCGCCGTCTCGCGCAGCCCTCGCCGTGGGATCTTCACGGCCTGGCCACGACCGCCCCGAAAGTGTCGCCCCGGATGGCCCGCAGCAGCGCCTCCGGGGCCTGCTCGAGCCCGGCGACGATCTCGTGGGGAAAGCGGATCGCCCCTGCCTTCGACCAGGCGGCAAAGGTCGCGAGCCACTCGTCCCAGGCGTCCGGGTCGTCGTCGGCGCTGTAGCCGCGGATCGTGACCCGCTTGAGCAGGAGCGGCAGCGAGTCGAGCTCGACCGTGGTGCGACGCTGGGTGCCCTTCGCCGCGAGCTGGCCGGCCAGCGTGCCGAGAATCACGATGCGGGCGTGGTCCCGGGCGGCGGCCAGCCCGGCCTGCAGCTGCTCGCCGCCGACGCTGTCGAGGAAGACGTCGAGCCCGTCGGGGGACGCCTCGGCGAGCTGATCGGCGATGGACCTGGCGCCGCGGAAAACGGCTGCGTCGTAGCCGAGCTCCGCGACCAGGCGCGCCGCCTTCTGCGGCGAGCTGGTGCTGCCGATGACACGGCCGGCGCCGAGGCGCCTGGCGATCGGCCCCGCCATGGAGCCGATGGCGCCGGCGCCGCTGGAGACGAAGACGGTGTCGCCGGGCCTGATCCCAGCGCCGCGGGTGAGCGCCGCATAGGCCGTCCACCCGTGCCCGAGATAGGCGACCGGGTCAGGCAGGCTGCCATCCACCTTGCGGCAATGCGCGGGAGCGATCACGGCATAGTCGCGCCAGCCCTTGAAATGGATCACCAGGTCGCCGGGCTCGAAGCCGCTGCCGGGCGGGGCGGCGACGACCTCGGCGAGAGCCTCGCCGGCCAGGGTATCGCCGGCGCGCAGGACCGGGAACGGCACGCCCTTCACCGCCTCGGCGCCGCGGGCGATCATCGCGCGCAGGGAGGCGGACACGAGGAACCAGCGGTTGCGGACCAGCAGCTCGTCCGGGCCGGCAACCGGCATGGGCCCGGCGACGACCGCGAAATGGCGGGCCTCCGGAAGATCCTCGGGCTGGGATGCCAGCTTCATCTCGCGATTGATCATGGATCCTTGCATCGTCGTCCTCCGTCGCCCGTCGCGGCGACGTGTGGAATGTGAGTATAATGCTCATATTCTAGGATGACCGCTCCCGATGGCTACTCGCATTTCCAGGACCGCCCCGACGATGCGAAAGACCCCGCGACAGGCGCGTGCGAGAGCGACGGTCGACGTGATTCTCGACGCGGGTGCTCAGGTTCTGGCCCGGACGGGGTGGGCCAAGTTCACGACGAATGCGGTGGCCGAGGCGGCCGGCGTCAGCATCGGCTCGCTCTACCAGTATTTTCCGAACAAGCTCGCCCTGGTCGACGCGATCACGCATCGTCATCTGGAGACGGTCCTGCTCCTGCTCGGCAGGATCGGCGATGGGGATCTGCCGCTCGACCGGCGTATCGAGCAGTTGATCTCGGGCATGATCGCCATCCACGCCGTCGATCCCGGCCTGCACCGCGTCCTGATGGAGGAGGTGCCGATCAGCGAGACCATGCGGGCCGTCCACCGGCAGTTCGAGACGCAGCACCTCGAGCGCTATCGGCTGCTGGTGCGATCCGCGCGATCCGGGATGCCGGAAGACGTGGAGGCGGTCGCCGCGCAGGTCCTGTCGTCGGCCGTCGCCGGCGTGATCCATGATGCCGCCCGGCGGGGCAATCTTCGCGGAGAGGCGGTGCGGGAGGAACTGGCGCGGCTGGTCGGCGCGTGCCTGCAGGCCGGGCCGCCGATCCTCGATCCACCGGGTGGCCTGGCCTGACGCTTCACCGGAGCAGGCGGCAGGCGGACATCGCCATGGCCGACATCGCCGAGCCGCTCGGCATCACCACCCTGCACGACCACATCATCGTCGGACGGGCCGGCCACGCCAGCCTGATGGGGCCGGGGCCGATCCGAGCAGGGGCGGTATCGGCAAGGGCGCGGTGGTGCCCTGCCCTCCGCCCGCGACCCAGATCGGATTCGAGCGTCGCCGGTGGCGGGCTCCCCGCCCGGCTTTCCGCACGGATCCCGGCATGCCCAATTCAGGCTCCGGGTTCCCCGGAATCGGGATCGCCGGTTTTCGGCAGGAATAGACAACCGCAAACTGTTGACAGATTGCAATTTTGGCAGATGATGCTCTTGGCGCCCATCGCGGCGCGATTTTGTTTCCGTTGCAATCACACGCTGCAAACTCCAAAAGACAAGACATCAGGGAGAGAACGGAAATGACCGGATCGACGAGAATTCCGCCCATCACCATGCCATCGCTCGCAGCCTCTATTTGTTTATTCTCTGCGATTCCTGCCTTATCTTCAGATATAACATTGATAGAGAAAATATCTATTCCAGGAAACAAGTTTGAAAATTTCGATATTAGCTATATCGACCCCTCAACCGGTCGATATTATCTTGCCGATCGCTCGAATGCAGCCGTCGACGTCTTCGACACCAAAGCGAATAAATATCTGTTCCGTGTCGGAGGCTTCGTCGGAGCCAAGGAAAGGAGTTCGGTCAGCGGGCCCGACGGTGTCGTTGCGCTGCCCGAACGAAAGGAGGTGTGGGCCGGAGATGGTGACAGCACCGTGAAGGTCATCGACGTGAGCGTCGATCCGGCCAGGCTGGTGGCGACCTTCTCGACCGGCGGCAAGGCACGCGTCGACGAGATGGCGTACGATCCCAAGGACGGCCTGGTGCTTGCGGCGAACAATGCCGACAAGCCGGCATTCGTATCGCTGATCTCGACCAAGGACCGCTCCGTCGTTGCGAAGGTGGTGATCGGGGAGGCCAGCGATGGCATCGAACAGCCGGCCTATGTTCCGGAAACGGGCCTGTTCTACTTTTCCGTTCCCATCCTTTCGGGCGACAAGACGCACGGCGCCGTTGCGGTCTTCGATCCCCAGTCGATGAAGGTGCAAAAATTCATCCCCGTGAACAATTGCGGCCCGACCGGGCTCGCAAAGGGACCGGGGGCGAAGCTGGTCGTGGGCTGCGGTGCCGATGCAACGGCCGACGGCAAGTCGCCCGGCACCGTGATCCTCGACCTTCGGACGGAAACGACCACGGTCGTGCCCCAGGTCGGCGGCGAAGACGAGGTCTGGTACAATGCCCGCGCCAATCAGTACTACACCGCCTCGCGCGACATGGTCGGCGGCGCCGTGCTCGGCGTCATCGATGCCGGGACGGACGCCTGGGTGGCCAATCTGCCGACCTCGAAAAACGCTCATTCCGTGGCGGCGGATCCCGACACGAACGAGATTTTCGTCCCCCTGACATCCGGCGACGGCTGCGCGGCCGGATGCATCGGCGTCTATCGGGCGCGCTGATCGGACGGCGCCCGTCGTTCATATGGCCCGGAGCCGGTCGATCATCGAGGCACGGGGCCCCGCATGTCGAGCCGGCCGCCTCCTGCGGCCGGCGCCCACCCTGCCGGCCGACGCCCTGGGGCAGATCGCCTTCTCCGGCTCTATCGCGGGCCGTCCAGTCCTCGGCGGAACTGCTCCAGCTCGGCCTCCGGCATGCCGGAGACTTCGCCGGCTGCGGGAAAGCCGCCGGAGGCGACGTCCTGCCGGAAGCCGGCGAGCGCCCGGACCCGCTCCTCGCGGACCGCCCGGTGCAGTGCCGCGAGGTCGCCCCAGGCGCGGGCATGGCGCGGCCGCCGCTCCGCCTCGCCGCAGATGTCCGCGGTGAACAGGAAGACGACATCGGCCGCCGCACCCGAGCCGAGCGAGACGCTGACGAGCGACGTGCGCCGGTTGATCTCGGCCATGGCCGGCGCGGCGATCAGCTCGCATTCCACGGCGAAGGCGCCGGCATCCTCCAGGCGGCGGAAGCGGTCCCACAGGGCCAGCGCCTCGGCCGCGGTCTTGCCGACGGCACGCACACCGCCGACCCAGGTCGACTTGCGCGGCACGAAGCCGAGATGGCCCATCACCGGGATCTGCTCACGGGCGAGGAGGCGCACCATGTCCTCGCCGCGGCCGGTGATGACCGCATCGGCGCCGGCGGTGACCGCAGCGAAGGCAGCGCGCAGCATCTCGTCGCCGGTGATCGCCTCGGCAAAGCCGAGGGCCGCGGTGACGAACAGGCGCCGCGAGCCCTCGCGCACCCGCGCCACATTGGCAGCGCGGCAGACCGCCATCTCGATGCCGGCAGCCTCGGCGGCGGCGGCCTCCTCGGCCGTCTCCGCCGTCACCTGAGTGGCATGGCGGCCGCTGCCCTTGAGAGCCCTGAGGCCGGCGACGGTCTCACTGCGCTCGACGTCGCGGCCGCCGAAGTCGAAGATGCGCGGCATCAGGCCTTCAGCTTCCTGGCATAGTAGTCGGGCGCCACCACGCCGGGCTTGGAGAACCAGGCCGGCACGTCGACGCCGGAATAGAGCAGGATATTGCCCCAGGGGTCGAAGGCGCCGGTACGGACGATGACCTTGGCCTTGGCCGCCATCTCGCCGAGGATCGCCTCGTGCTTCACCGGCTCGAAATCGGCATCCGCGAACAGGCGCCGGATCTTGGCGAGCAGCGGCGCATTGTGCTCGAGCAGCGTGTCGGCATAGGCGACGCGCTCGGCGATGAAGGCCTGCGCGATCGGCGTCAGCACCGTCTCCAGGTCCGGCACATCAGGCACGATGGCGAGGTCGATGCGCCAGGCGCTGGAGGGAATGGGGAAGCCGGCGTCGCAGACGATCATCAGATCGCCATGGCCCATCGAGGCGATGGCGTGCGAGAGCTCGGCGTTGAGCAGTCGGTTGCGGTTCACGTCCTGTCCTTCCACACGGTTTCGAGGGCTTTTGCATGCAGCGCGTCGGCCCCGGCCCGGTCGGGCAGGCCGGGGATGACGCCGAGCCGGGTGCAGGCGATGGCGCCGCAGACCACGCCGAAGCGCACGGCCTCGACGATGCCGCGCCCTTCCGCCAGCGCCACGGCGAAGCCGGAATTGAAGGCGTCCCCCGCGCCGGTCGTGTCGACCACCTCGACCGGCACGGCCGGCACCATCACGTCCAGCTCGTCGGTGAGGACGAGGGCGCCGCTGCGGCCGAGCGTGACGACCACGTTGCGCACGCCGCGGCGGCGCAGCTCGCCGGCGAGCTCGCGCGAGGAGCGCGGATCGTCGGCGGGCAGGCCGAGCAGGATGCGCAGCTCGCTCTCGTTCGGCGTCAGGTAGTCGACATGGGCGAAGAGGCCGTCGGGCACGGGCCGCGCCGGCGCCGGGTTGAGGATGGTCCGGGCGCCGTGGCGGCGGCCGAGCTCCATGGCGCGGGCGGCGGCGGCCGTCGGGATCTCCAGGACGGTCATGACGACGTCGCTCCCGGCGATGCGCGCCTCGCCCGCATCGACCGCCGCGGCGTCGAGCAGCTCGTTGGCGCCCATGTCGAGGATGATGAAGTTCTCGCCCTTCTGGTTGAGGATGATGAAGCCGACGCCGGTGGCGCGCTCGCTGCGCGCCGTGACCAGCGAGGCGTCGACGCCCTCGGCGGCATAGAGGTCGGTGGCGATGCCGGCGAGCTTGTCGGTGCCGATCATCGCCAGCAGGCAGGAGCGGGCCCCGAGCCGGGCAGTCCCGACCGCCTGGTTCGAGCCCTTGCCGCCCGGCCCCATGTCGAAATCGGTGCCGAGCATGGTCTCGCCGAAGATCGGCAGCTTCGGTGCCCGCATGGTCAAGCCGACCGCGAAGCTGCCGACGATGGTGATGTCTGGCCTTGTCATCGACACCTCGTTCAGGACGCCATTGCCCGCGCCAGGATCGCCTCCTCGCTGATCCCGCCCCTCCCCAGCTCGCCGGCGATGCGGCCGGCGCGCAGCACCAGGACACGCTCGGCGTTGAGGATCAGCTCGGGGATCTCGGAGGAGATCAGCACCACGGCCACGCCGTCCCCGGCGATGGCGCGCAGGATGGCGTAGATCTCGGCCTTGGCCCCGACATCGATGCCGCGGGTCGGCTCGTGCAGCACCAGCACGCGCGGATCGGTGACGAGGCTGCGGCCGAGGATGATCTTCTGCTGGTTGCCGCCCGACAGGGTGCGCAGCTTCTGGCCGAGCCGGGCGATGCGGGCGTCGAGCCGGGCGACCTGGGCGCGCGCCTCGCGCCGGATGGCAGCGCGCCTGAGCAGGCCGGCGACGGAGAAACGGGGAAGCGAGGCGGAGACCACGTTGTCAGCGACGCTCATCGCCATCAGGCCGCCGGCCCCGCGCCGGTCGGCCGGCACGAAGGCGAGGCCGTTGCGGATCGAGCCGGCCGGATCGAGCGGGCGCAGCACCCGCCCGTCGATCGTCACCGTGCCGGTGCGGGGGGCGAGGCCGAACAGGGCTTCGCCGAGCCCGTCCTTGCCCGAATCCGGCAGGCCGCCGATGCCCAGGATCTCGCCGGCGCGGACCTCGAAGCCGACGCGGTCGAGGCCGGGCGCGGTCAAATTCTCGACCGACAGCACGACGGCCGCGCCACGCGAATCCGCCGCCGGATCGAGCGACCAGGGCCGGGCTCCGGCGAGCTCGCGGCCGACCATGGCGCGGATCAGCCGCGCCTCCGACAGATCGTCGTTGTCGAGCGTCTCGATGGTGCGCCCGTCGCGCATCACGGTGATGCGGTCGGCGAGGTCGAGCACCTCGCGCAGGTGGTGCGAGACATAGATCACCGTCACGCCCTCGCCCTTGAGCTGGCGCACCACCTCGAACAGCCGCTCGCTCTCGCGCCGCGACAGCGCCGAGTTGGGCTCGTCGAGCACGAGGACGCGGGCACGCTGGCGCACCGCCCCGGCGATCTCGACGAGCTGCATCTCGGCGACGGTCAGGCGGCCGACCTTGGTGTCGGGGTCGAGATGGTCCATGCCGAGCCGGGCGAGCGCCGCGCGCGCCTCGATGCGCATGCGTGCCCGCGGCACCAGCGAGGCGACGGGCCGCGCCGCCATCTCAGCCATCATGATGTTCTCGGCGATGCTGAGCGTCGGGCAGAGCGCCAGCTCCTGATAGACCACGACGATGCCGGCGGCGCGGCTGTCGAGCGGCGAGGCGAAGCGCCGCGGCCGGCCGTCGAGGCGCACCTCGCCGCCGTCGGGCTGCAGGTCGCCGGCCAGGATGTTCATCAGCGTCGACTTGCCGGCGCCGTTCTCGCCGATCACGGCATGGACCTCGCCGGCGCGGAAGCCGACGGCGATGCGGTCGAGCGCCAGCACGCCGGGGAAGCGCTTGGTCACGCCGGCGATCTCGAGCATGGGCGTCGGGGAATCGGTCATGGCCTGATCCGGGCGGCGGCGGCCTGTCGGGCCGCCGCCGAACCCCTCACTTCTTGGCGACTTCGGCGATATTGTCCTTGGCGTAGACCTTGACGCCGGTATCGACATTGTCGATCGGCGTGCCCTTGAGGAACTTGACGAGCAGGTCGACGGCCGCGAAGCCCTGCTTCTCCGGCGCCTGGTCGATCGTAGCCTGGATCTCGCCCTCCTCGACGAGCTGCACGGTCTGGTCGAGCAGGTCGAAGCCGACGACCTTGACCTTGCCGGTGGCGCCGTTGCGCTTCACCCAGGTTCCGGCCGCGGGGGTCGAGCAGCATTCCAGCGACAGCACGCCGGTGACGCTCGGGTTGGCGAGCATGGCGTTCTCGATCTCCGAATAGATCTTCTGCGGATCGGTGCCGGTGTTGAGCGTGTTGACGACCTCGATGCCGGGCGAATCCTTCAGCGCCTCCCGCGCGCCCTTCTCACGGTCGAGCGACCATTGCGCCGCAGCGTCGATGGTGGTGATCAGCACCTTGCCCTTGCCGTCCAGCACCTTGGCCATCAGCTTGCCGGCCTCGCGGCCCGACTGCACCAGGTCCTGGCCGGCGAAGGCGAGACGCTTGCTGCCGGGATTGTCGGTGTTGAAGGTCACCACCGGGATGCCGGCCGCCAGGACGCGGTCGATGACGGGAGCGAGCGCGTCGCTGGAGACGGAGGAGATGGCGAGGCCGTCCATCTTGCCCATCAGCGTCTCGATCTCGCTGATCTGGCCGTCGGCATTGGCGCCGACCGGGCCGACGAACCTGGCATTGACCTTGTCCTCTGCCCCCGCCTTCTCGACGCCGGCCTTCATGAAGGGCGCGAACTCGTTGGAGACGTCGTGGTAGGAGACGTAGATGTCGAGCGGCGCGCCCGAGGCGACCTTGGCCTTGATGCGATCGGCCAGCGCGAAGTCGCCGACCTTCGAGGCGGCCTGGGCCGCAGCCGGCAGCAGCACGATCGCGGCCGCCAGGACGAGATGACGGATCTTCATTGGTTTCCTCCCCTTGGTGTTGTTGCAGTCAACCCGCGCGGCGGGTCGTCCATTTGTCGATGCCGACGGCGATGATGATGACGAGGCCGATCAGGAGCTCCTGCACGAAGGGCGACACGCCCAGCAGCACCAGGCCGTTGCGCATGACGCCGATGATCAGCACCCCGAGGATGGTGCCGAGAATGGTGCCTTCCCCGCCCGACAGCGAGGCGCCGCCGACGATGGTCGCGGCGATGACGTCAAGCTCGAGGCCGAGGCCGGTGCGGCCGGCCTGGCCGCTCGGCAGGAAGGCGAGGCTGAGGATGCCGGCGAAGGCGGCGAGCGCGCCCATGACCACGAAGGCCGATATCTTCACCGCGTCGACGCGGATGCCCGAGACGCGCGCCGCCTTGGCGCTGCCGCCGACGGCGAAGACGCGGAAGCCGAAATTGGTGCAGGACAGCACGAACCAGGCGATCGCCGCGACCAGGGCGAAGAACACAAGCTGCATCGGCACGACGCCGAAGAGATAGCCCTGGCCCATGTAGCTGAAGGCGTCCAGCACCGCCGGCAGGGCGCCGTTGCGCACGTTGACGGTGACGGGCTGGCCATTGGTCAGGATCAGCGCCGCGCCGCGCACGATGCTCAGCATGCCGAGCGTGGCGATCAGCGAGGGCAGCCGGCCATGGGTCGCGAGCAGGCCGTTGACGAGGCCGATCGCCATGCCCGCGAGCACGCCGACGCCGAGCGCCGGCACGAGCGGCCAGCCGTCGACGATCAGCATGCCGGTCGCCAGGCCCGCGAAGGCATAGGTCGAGCCGACGGAAAGATCGACCTCCCCGGCGATCAGCACGAAGGTCATGCCGACCGCCATGATGCCGAGCAGCGAGACCTGCCGCCCGACATTGAACAGGTTCAGCGACGTCAGGAAGCCCTCGGTCGCGAACGACAGGAACAGGCACAGCACGAGGAGAGCGATGAAGACGCCCGCCTCGCGTGCCCGCAGCAACCGCGACGGTGAGAACCGGCTGGTGCCGGACGCGCGCGCGCCGGCCCTGACCGCATCGACCATATGCTCCTCCCGGCAGGCCGGACGCTTCTGCGGCGTCCCCGGCTTCCGCCCGTTTCATCCCTTCGGACGTCCGCCGCGCAGGCGGGCGACCGATCCTGCGCCCGGCACGCCGGGCGCCGCCACCGCGTCAGGACGCCATGCGGAACGAGCCCGCCGGCACCTTGCGCAACTCCTCGTAATTGCCGTATTCGCGCACCTTCTTGAACGGCGCGTTCTCCACCGCGTTGTAGGAACAGATATAGCCCCAGCGATAGGTGTCCGAGCGGTTCGCATCGGAGCGGTGCAGGAGGTTGCCGTCGAAGACCAGGGCGTCGCCCTCGTCCATCTCGACATAGACGTGCTCGTAGCGCCTGAGCGCCGCCTCCAGGTGCTCCTGCTCGACATTGGTCTGGCCGTCCTCGCGGACATGGTTGAGGCGGCCGAGCTTGTGCGTGCCCTTGAGCACCTGCAGGCAGCCGTTCTCGCGCGTCGCCTTGTCGAGGGCGACATAGATGCTCATCATCTCGGGCGCGAGGCAGCCGTAATTGTACCAGTAGCCGAAATCCTGGTGCCACTCCCAGGCGCCGCCCTCGTTGGGCTGCTTCATCGTCATCTTGTGGCTGTAGAGGTAGACCGGCTTGCCGACGGCGTCCTGCGCCAGGTCGACCATGCGCTCGTCGCGCGCCAGGAGCCCGTACTGGTCGTCCTCGGCCCTGGTCCACATCTTCAGCAGGGTGGTCTTGCCCTCCTTGTCGCCCTTGGACATCACGCCGCCGGCGCTGGTCTCGGCCTCGAGCTGCCGCCGCGCCTGGCCGCGGAACGCGGCGACCTCGTCGGCGCTCAGCAGTCCCCGGCGGATGATATAGCCGTCGCGAGCATAGAGGCCCGCCTCTTCCCTGGTCATCGCGATCATCGGTCTCTTCCCGGTCCCGACGCGGCGGCCATTCTGCCGTTCCGGCCTTCTCGCGCCCTTGCGGGGCGCCGGGCCGCTGCGTCGATGTCCTCACCTAGCGCAGCGAGCCTATGCCGGCCGGCCGCCCTGGAAAATGGACGAACTGCACAGAGTTTTTGTATAAAACGCGCATGAGCAAGACGACCGCTTTCCTGGAAAGCCTGCACTATGTCCCCGAGGCGGGATGGACCCGCAGCGCCTTCAGCGTGGTGCGCGCCGGCAAGGTGGCGGCCGCGCCGGGCTACGGCATCGAGCGCGCCAGCCATACCGGCCAGGACATCCTCTACTGCCTCTCCGGCGCGGGCCTGGTCGAGACGCTGGGCCAGCGGCTGGAGGTGCAGGCGGGCCAGCTCGCCTGGATCGCCAACGAAGCGCCGCACGCGCATCGGGCCGACACGCTGGCGCCGTGGACGCTGCTCTGGTTCCGCTTCGACGGGCCGAACCCGCCGGCCCTGCGCGCGAAGCTGTTCGGCGACGGGGCGCCGCGGGCAACGATGCCGGAATCCGGCCCGCTCGCCGCCTGGTTCGAGCGCCTGTTCGCGGCGATGCGCGGCCGCGAGATCGGCCTCGACCTGCGCCTCAACCAGCTCGTCGGCGAGTTCCTGGCCATCGTCGACCAGGCGCGGCTCGGGCCGGAGGCGCCGCGCCTACCCGCGACGCTGATCGCCACGCTGGCCGCCATGCGGGCCGACCTCAAGCGAGGCTGGGACGCCGACGAGCTCGCCGCGCTGACCCGCCTCAGCCCATCGCAGACACGGCGGCTGTTCCGCCGGCACCTGCGCGCCAGCCCGCGGCAATGGCTGCTGCGCGAGCGGCTGATGCACGCCCAGTCGCTGATCGTCCAGAGCGGGGCTCCGCTCGCCGAGATCGCCGAGACGTGCGGCTTCTGCGACGTCTACCACTTCAGCCGCGACTTCAAGCGCTCGGTCGGCCTCTCCCCCGCCGCCTGGCGCCGCAGCGAGCTCGGCGGGAGCGGGCGGTGATGGGCCCTGCCCGCTAGACGACCGGTCTAATTTCGCGCATGGTGCCGCCATGCTCGCTGCCAATGCCGACGTCCGGCAACATATCCTCGAGGTCGCCAAGCCGATCATGCTCGGCAAGGGCTTTGCCGCGGTCGGGCTGAACGAGATCCTGCAGGCGGCGGGCGTGCCGAAGGGCTCGTTCTACCACTACTTCGAATCCAAGGACGCCTTCGGCGAAGCGCTGCTCGACGCCTATTTCGCAGGCTATCTCGAGCAGGTCGACGCCGTGCTGACCGCGGGCGGCGGCAGCGCCGCGGAACGGCTGATGCGCTACTGGGCGCGATGGCGGGAGACGCAGGCGAGCGACGATCCGCAGTGCAAATGCCTCGCCGTCAAGCTCGGCGCCGAGGTCAGCGACCAGTCGGAGGCCATGCGGGCGGCGCTGCTGCGCGGCACGGACCGGCTCGTCGACCGCCTCACACGCGCCGTTGCCGAGGCCATTGCGGACGGCTCCGTCGACAGCACCATCGCTCCGTACGCGACGGCCGTGACGCTCTATCAACTCTGGCTCGGCGCCAGCCTGCTCGCCAAGATCACCCGCACCGGCCAGCCCTTCGACGCCGCGATCGCCGCGACCCGACGGATCCTGAGCCTGCCCGACCAACCCGCCTGATGCCGTGACACAAGAGCCTCATCCAATTGCGCCGACACTCTAGACGACTGGTCTAATTCAAGAGGAGTTTCAAACTGTAAGCCCCGAAGCTTCGACCGGAGGTCGAAGCGGCACCGCCGTCGAGGCTCCGGAGCTCCCTCCCTCCCCGCGTCAGTTCGTCCCCGCGTTTCGTCGCGTACCCCCTCCCTCCAACAGCGAGGCAACCATGGCCTTCACCCTCACCATCAACGGAACCGCGCATGCGGTCGATGCCGACGGCGACACGCCGCTCCTCTGGGTGCTGCGCGACGTGCTCGGCATGACCGGCACCAAGTTCGGCTGCGGCGCGGCGCTGTGCGGCGCCTGCACGGTGCATGTCGACGGGCAGGCGGTGCGCTCCTGCGTCACCACCATCGACAGCCTCGGCGACAGCAAGGTCACCACGATCGAGGCGATCGGCGGGACGGCGCAGGGCAAGGCGCTGCAGCAGGCTTGGCTCGACCTCGAAGTGGTGCAGTGCGGCTATTGCCAGTCCGGCCAATTGATGTCGGCGGCGGCCCTGCTCGCCGGCACGCCGAAGCCCACCGATGCCGATATCGACGCGGCGATGTCCGGGAATGTCTGTCGCTGCGGCACCTATCAACGCATCCGCGCCGCGATCCATCGCGCTGCGGCTTGAGGGGAGCTGAAATCATGCCTGATGGTTCGCAGACGCCCGCGCTCGACCGCCGCGGCTTCCTCAAGGCCGGTGCCGCCCTCGGCGGCGGCCTCCTCGTCACCTTCGCCCTGCCCGCAGGCCTGCGGCCCGCCGCCCTGGCGGCCGAGGCCACAGCCGGCTTTGCTCCCAACGCCTTCATCCGCATCGACCGCCAGGGCGTGGTGACGCTGGTGATGCCGATGGTCGAGATGGGCCAGGGCATCTACACCGCGCAGGCCATGCTGCTGGCGGAGGAGCTGGAGGTCGGCCTCGACCAGATCCGGTTCGAGCCGGCGCCGGCCAACGACGCGCTCTACACCAACCCCCTGATCGGCATCCAGGCGACCGGCGGCTCGACTTCGGTGCGCGCCTTCTGGACGCCGCTGCGCCAGGCCGGGGCCGTTGCCCGCACCCTGCTGATCGCCGCGGCGGCCAGGCAATGGGGCGTCGACCCCGCGACCTGCCGGGCCCAGCGCGGCGTCGTCTCGGATGCGACCGGGGCGCGCCATCTCGGCTATGGCGAGCTCGCCGATGCCGCGGCTGCCCTGCCGGTGCCCAAGCCCGACGGCGTGGCGCTGAAGCAGCCGTCGGATTTCACGCTGATCGGCAAGCCGGCCAAGCGGATCGACACGCCCGACAAGGTCAACGGCAAGGCGCAATTCGGCATCGACGCCAGGCTGCCGGGCATGAAGGTCGCGGCGATCGCCATCTCGCCGGTGTTCGGCGGCAAGCCGAAATCGCTCGACGAGGCGGCGGCCCTGGCGGTCAAGGGCGTGCGCCAGGTGGTCAGGACCGACGACGCCGTCTCGGTGGTCGCCGACCATATGGGCGCGGCGAAGAAGGGACTCGAGGCTGCCGCCGTGCAATGGGACGACGGCCCGAATGCGACGCTCAGCAGCGCCGACATCGTGCGCCAGCTGGAGGAGGCCTCCAGGCAGCCCGGCGCCGTGGCGCGCAACCAGGGCGATGCCGCGGCGGCGCTGGCCGGGGCGGCCCAGCGGCTCGAGGGGATCTACCAGGTGCCGTTCCTGGCCCATGCGGCGATGGAGCCGATGAACTGCACCGTGCATGTGCGCCGGGATGGCTGCGACATCTGGGTCGGCACCCAGGTCCCGACCCTGGCGCAGGCCGTGGCCGCTCAAATCACGGGCCTGCCCAAGGAAGCCATCATTGTGCACAACCACCTGATCGGCGGCGGCTTCGGGCGCCGGCTCGAGCCGGACGGCGTCGCCCATGCCGTCAAGGTGGCGCAGCAGGTGGACGGGCCGGTGAAGGTGATCTGGAGCCGCGAGGAGGACATCCAGCACGACATGTACCGGCCTTACTATTTCGACCGGCTCGCGGCCGGGCTCGACGCCGCGGGCAAGCCGGTCGCCTGGACCCATCGCGTCTCCGGCTCCTCGATCATGGCGCGCTACTTCCCGCCCGCCTTCAAGGACGGCGTCGATCCCGATGCGGTGGAGGCGGCGGCCGAGCCGCCTTACGCGCTGCCCAACATCCATGTCGACTATGTCCGGGTCGAGCCGCCGGGCATCCCGACCACCTGGTGGCGCGGCGTCGGCCCGACCCACAACGTCTTTGTGGTCGAGAGCTTCATGGACGAGTTGGCCGCGGCGGCCAAGCAGGATCCGGTCGCCTATCGCAAGGCGCTGCTCGGCCACAATCCGCGCGCGCTCGCCGTCCTGACCCTGGCGGCGGACAAGGCCGGCTGGGGCGAGCCGTTGCCGGCGGGGCGCGGGCGCGGCGTCTCCGTGCAGTTCGCCTTCGGCAGCTATGTCGCGATGGTGGCCGAGGTCGGGGTCGGCAAGGACGGCGCGCTCAGGGTGGATCGCCTGACCGGCGTCGTCGACTGCGGCCTGCAGGTCAATCCCGACACCATCGCGGCGCAGGTCGAGGGCGGCGCGATCTTCGGCCTGACCGCGGTGCTGCACGGCGCCATCACGCTCAGGGATGGACGGGTCGAGCAGGGCAATTTCGACACCTACCTGCCGATGCGCATCGACGAGGTGCCCGTGATCGAGACCCACCTCGTCACCAGCGCCGAGGCCCCCGGCGGCATCGGCGAGACCGCCACCGTCGCCGTCGGCCCGGCCGTGGCCAACGCCGTCTTCGCCGCCACCGGCAAGCGCATCCGCACGCTGCCGATCAACACGGAGCTGCTCAAGTCGACCTGAGCCCTGCCGAGCCGAATGTCGCGGATCGGAACGCGGTTCCGGCCCGCGGCATTCCGCCAGGACGTCGAGACGCCGTCTCCGGCCGCGCCCGATCAGGCGTCTCCGCGCTGAAGCTTCAGTCGCGCAAAGGCCTCCGGCGGCGCGTCATTGTCGCGCATCAACGCCCGCATGAACGCGACCATCCGCGCCTCGGCTTCGAGATCGGCAAGCGGCGCCGCCTGGCCCGGATCGGTTTCGAGGTCGTAGAGCCTCGTGTCGTTCTCCAGGATCGCGCCCGGGCCGTAATTGTCGAACATCGGCGAGCGCTCGATGACCGGCACCTTGAGAAGCGGCACCTCCTTCGTCCAGGCAAAGGGCCGGGCGAGCGTGGCGCCCGACAGTTCCTCCGGCGTGAAGGGTTTGGTGATGTGGGTCGGCATCACGGTATACTGGTAGATCTCCTGCCTCTTCAGGTCGTCGGGATACCGGTGATAGGTGTAGCGGCCGTCCGTCACGTTCACCGCGCCGCCGAAATAGCCGAAGATCAGCGCCTCGCGCCGGTTTTCGCGCAAGAGGGACATGCCCTGGGTTTCGGCCGGCGGCTCGACGCCATGAAGGTCGAGGAAGGTCGGGCCGACATCGACGGACTGGGTCAGACGGCTTACGCGCCCGGCACCCGGATCGCGCGGATCGTGGATGAAGAGCGGGATGTGGACGATCTCCTCATACATGTTCATCCGGTTCTTGGCCCAGAAATCATGCTCGCCAAGCAGGAAGCCGTGGTCGGTGGTCACCACGAGCGCCGTGTCCCGCCACATGTCGTGCCGGTCGAAGTCGTCGAGAAGCTGGCCGAGCAGGAAATCGCACAGAGACACGATGGCGTAGTAGTTGGCGCGAAGCTCGTCGGCCTCTTCCGGCAGCTCCTCGACGCGGCCATAGCGCGGCCAATCGCGAATCGGGCCGTTCCAGCCGGTCTTGAAGGGTTCCTTGAAACGTTCGGGCGCAAAGAAGGGCTCGTGCGGGTCGAAGGTCTCGATCTGGAGCAGCCAGTCATCGGCATCGCGGTTGATGTCGAGGAACTCGAGGCCGTGCGCGAAGCATTGCACCGAGGGGAAATCCTTCTCCTCCTTGATGAACTCGCGGTTGATCATATAGGGGCCGTATTTGCTGATCGGGCCGGTCGCTCTCTGCGCGTGATGGTATTTCTCGCGCAACCGTTCCCAATGCGGCTGCACCATTGCCTTCCAGGGATCCGACTCCTGTCCGCGCACGAATTCGAACGTCGAATACCGGTTGTGATAGGTGGCGCCGCCATCTTCCCAATAGTGATAGTGGTCGGTGATCAGATGGGAATGGATGCCCTTCTGCTTGACGAGCTCGGGAAAGGCATTGTCGAACGGTTCGAGCGGCCCCCAGCTTCGATGCAGAAAGGTCAGACGGCCGGTGAGCAGGTCGCGCCGGGCGGGCATGCATGGCAGCGAGCCGACATAGTGCTTGTCATAGACTTTGCTGCGGGCGGCGAGGCGGTCGAAATTCGGGGTCGGGATGCGCGTGCCGCCATAGCATCCCAGCATATGGCGGTTGAGTGAATCGAAGAGCACGAAGACCGTCTTCATCGTGAGTCCTTTGGATGCCCTGGGAGGCGTGTGTCAGACGCGGGTGCCCGTCGCGGCGCTGAAGAGGTGCAGGTTCGCGGCGTCGAAGCCGAGGCTGATCCGTTCGCCGATCGAGACGCCCGGCCGGCCCGGCGTGCGCCAGCAAAGGTCGCGGCCGCCGCCGATATCGACAAAGACATAGGTTTCGGCGCCGAGGTTCTCGATCACCTGCACGGTGCCGGGGATGCCGGCATCCGCTCTTTGCAGGTGCTCGGGCCGGATGCCGATCTCGACCTTCTCTTCCGAAGGCGTGCCGGCGAGGGGGATCTCGATGCTGCCGCTCGTCGCGGCGATGGTGAGGCGCCCGGCCCCGGCCGCCCCCTCGAGCAGATTGATCGAGGGCGAGCCGATGAACTGCGCCACGAAACGGTTCGCCGGCCTGTCATAGAGGGCGAGCGGCGAGCCCGCCTGGGCGATCCGGCCCTTGTCGAGCACCACGATCCGGTCGGCCATGGTCATCGCCTCGACCTGGTCGTGGGTGACATAGATCGAGGTGGCGCCGATCCTCTGGTGCAGCTTGCGGACCTCGGTGCGCATCTGCACGCGCAGCTGCGCGTCGAGATTGGAAAGCGGCTCGTCGAACAGGAACACCTTCGGCCGGCGGACGATGGCCCGGCCCATGGCGACGCGCTGGCGCTGGCCACCGGACAGGGCGCGCGGCAGGCGGTCGAGATAGTTGCCGAGCGCCAGGGCGCCGGCGGCGTTGTCGACGGCCGACCTGATCTCCCGCTCCGGCGCCTTCCGGAGCGTCATCGAGAAGCCCATGTTCTTCTCGACATTCATATGCGGATAGAGCGCGTAGGACTGGAAGACCATGGCAATGTCGCGCTCGCGGGGCTCAAGGTCGTTGACCACGGTCCCGCCGATCGAGATCTCGCCGCCGGACATGTCTTCCAGTCCCGCGATCATGCGCAGCAGCGTGGACTTGCCGCAGCCCGAAGGGCCGACGAGCACGACGAACTCGCCGTCGCGGATATCGAGGTCCACGCCCTGGATGATGGCGATCGCGCCGAACCGCTTCTGGACATTCCTGAGACGGACATCAGCCATGGATCATTGCTCCATCGTTCACTTGACCGCACCCATGGTGAGGCCCTGCACGACGAAGCGCTGACCGAAGAACATCAGCACGAGCGCGGGGATCGTCGAGAGGACGGAGGCGGCGGCCATCTGGCCGTACTGGATTTCATATTGCTGGGCGAAGCGGGCGATCGCGACCGGCACCGTGGCGGTAGCCCGGCTCGTGAGGTTGAGCGCGACGGAGAATTCATTCCACGAGAAGACGAAGGCGAGCACGCCGGCGGCGATCAGGCCCGGGGTCACCAGAGGCAGCGAGATCCGCCAGAAGGCATCGATCCTGCGGCAACCGTCGACCATGGCGGCCTCTTCGATATCCCTGGGCAGGTCGCTGAAATAGGCCATCATCATCCAGATCGTCATCGGCAGATGCAGCGCGATATGCGTGAGCACGACCGCCGTCAGCGATCCCGACAGGCCGATTTCGCGGGAGATCAGGTACCAGGGGCCGACCAGCGTCAGCGGCGGGATCATGTTGAAGATCAGGGTCCAGCCGAGGAAGCCGGCCGATATCCACTTGCTCCACGTCAGCCGGCTCAGCGAATAGGCGGCGAGGGTGCCGACGATCAGCACGAAGAAGGTCGAGATCGCGGCCACGACGAAGCTGTTCAGCACGTTCCTCGGAAAATCCGAGCGTCGGGAGACGAGCACGTCGGCATAGTTGAAGAGCGTCGGCGGGAAGATCCAGGATCCTTTCAGGATCTCGATCTCGTATTTGAAGCTCTGCAGCGCGACCCACAGAAACGGCCCGATGATGATGAAGACGCCGAGCGCCAGCAGCAGGATGCCGATGATCCTGGAATAACCGCGGAGGACCAGCATCAGCGGCTTCCCCCGACAGCGGCGCCGACCCGCCGGCCGACCCACAGGAAGGCGATCGTGGCGGCGATGATGGCGAACGACAGCGTGGCGCCGTAGCCCAGCTCGTTCTGCATGAAGAAGACCCTGTAGAGGTGCAGGCTCACCACTTCCGTCGACGTGCCGGGACCGCCCGAGGTGAGCAGGAAGATCTGGTCGAACACCTTGAAGGCGAGGATGGTGCGAAACAGCATCGCCACGACGATGGCCGGCTTCAGGAGCGGGATGACGATCTTGAAGGCGATGTCGTGGTTGCGCGCGCCATCGACGCGCGCGGCCTCGATCACCTCCTTCGGCACCCCCTCGACGGCCGCGAACAGGATGAGGAAGACGAAGGGCGTCCAGTGCCAGACATCGACGATGATGACGGATATCAGCGCCAGCGAGGTCGAGCCCGTCCAGTTGACGGGCGACAGTCCGAGCGCGGTGAGGGCCTGGTTGAACACGCCGAAATCGTGGGAATACATCAGCTTCCACATCGAGCCGATCGCGACCGGCGGCATCAGCACCGGGACGATCAGCACGGTGCGCACGATGCCCTTGAGGGCGGTGATCGATGCCACGAGGATGGCGAGCGCCAGCCCGAGCACGATCTCGATGATGACGGAGGCAAAGGCGAAGACGACCGTGTTCCAGAGCGCGATGCGGAAGATCTCGTCGCCGATCAGCGACCGGAGATTCTGCATCGGCGTGAACGTCCAGACCTCCTGCGCCTGCTCGAACCTGATGGTCGAGACCGACATGAACAGGAGGTTGACGATCGGGTAGATCGTGAGCAGCAGCAGGAGGACGGCGGCCGGCCCGAGGGTGAACCATTTGAGATGGCGATCGATGAAGTCCGTCACGTGTCCCTCTCGGCGCAGGGAAAATCGATCCGGCCGGGCTGGCCTCGTTTCCGGCAATGTCCGGGCAGATGGCGCTCTCGGCGCCGCAGGCCCTCGCCGCCCGTCACTCCGGGAGAGGCGCCAGCATGCCCGTCTTGCGGCCGCCCTTCTCGAACAGGGCGTGGATCTCCTCGGCCATCTTGTTGAGCGCAGCTGCCGGGCTCATCTCGCCGATCAGCGCCTGGTTGAGGCGCAGCCCCATGATCTGGTTGATCGCCGGGCCTTCTCGATACCCGAGGAGCTGCCTGCCGCCCTTGATCTCCGCGAGATAGGCCGGCATCCAGCGGAACCTGGCCTGATCCTTGAGATCGGATTCGAAGACGTCGGAGCGCACCGGAATGCCGCCGCCCTCGGCATAGGCATATTGGGCCTTGTAGGTCAGGAACCATTTCGAGAACGCCACCGCGCCTTTCTTGCCGGCATCGGACGCGTTCTTCGGAATGGCGAGGACCCATGAGCCGATCGAGACGCCGGGCTGGCCGTCCGGCGTGGCGCGCGGCAGCGTCGCCGCGTAGACCTTGTCGACGACGGCGGATTTCTGCGGATTGTCGAAGTTCGGGAAGGCGGCGACCACGGCATGGGCCTGCATGCCCTTGCCGGTCTGCATCAGCTGGATCAGGTCGCCCTGGCCGAGCGTCGCATAGTTCTCGGGCCCGCATGTCTTGGCAACCTCGATGAACTTGTCGAGCGCCTGCTTCACCTCGGGGCTGTTGACCGTCACGGTGAAGTCGCCGTCGGCGGCGTCCTTCTCGACATTGCCACCATAGGCCAGCATGTAGGCCATGAAATCATAGTAGATCCCATCGCCCTTCTCGCCGCGCTGCAGATAGCCATAGGCCTGCGGCGGATCGTGCAGGACCTTGCAGTTGGCGATGACGTCGTCGAACGTCGCCGGAACCTTCAGGCCCTTCTCGTCGAAAACGTCCTTGCGGTAGTAGAAGAGCTGGACATTGCCGTTCGGGGCGTAGCCCATCAATTTGCCGGACGCGCAGGTGCGGAACTTCCTGGCCTCATCCCAGCAGCCGGCGTCGTTGAGCGTCAGGACTTCGGGATCGAGCTTGAATCCCGGATCGATCTCGTCGAGCGGCTGCAGGAAGGCGCCTTCGTAGAATTCGACGGTGCTGATCGAATTGATGTTGATGAGGTCGAGCGGGCTGGTGCCGCTGGAGCGCACCGCGGAGCGGGCCTTTTCCAGCATGCCGTCGAAGGGCGTGGCCTCGAGATTGACCTCGTTGCCGGTCTGCTCGGTATAGAGATCGACGACCTTCTCGAAGCCCTTGTACCAGGGTGACGAATTGATCAGGATGGTAATCGGCGCCTGCTTGCCGACATCCAGGAAACTCTCCTCGGCGCCGGCGCTGCCCGCGAACACGAAATTGAAGGCAACCGCGGAAACTAACGCGCGCGAATATTGCGTCAAAGGCATCGATTCCTCCCTGCGACCGGTCCCGGACCCGCTTGTTTTCTCAAAGCCAAAGGCAGACCTCCATTCTTGGTGTGGAGCAGCTTTGCCGTCGTCGCCCGCGTCGTTGGCCCGAGCACCATAGTTCTGGATGCCATGACGTAAAAATGATATATGATGCTCCTCACAATAACTTTGAGGAATGCCTTGGATCGCAATCTTCGCGCCTTCCTCGCCGTCGCCAGATCCGGAAACCTGACGGCGGCGGCCGACATGATCGGCCTGACCCAGCCGGCGCTGACCAAGACGATCCGCAAGCTGGAGCTGGATTTCGGCGCGAGGCTCTTCGACAGGACGACGCGCGGCATGGTGCTGACGCCTGCCGGCACCCTGCTTCTGGAACGTTCCCAACTCATCGAGATGCACTACAAGCACGGCAAGGAGGAGATACGCCTGCTCAAGACGGAATCGCTCGATGAGTTCCGCATCGCGGCGGGCATCGCCTATCACGCGGCGATCGCGCCGGACCTGGTGCGCAAGCTGAGCGTCGAGTTTCCTTCGACGCGCTTCGTGCTGGAATTCAAGGTGGCCAACCACGCCTTGCCGAAGCTGATCAGCGGAGACCTCGATCTCGTGCTCGGCGCCTTGCAGATGACACCCTCGGAGGGCATCGATGCCGAGCCGATCCTCAGGGTGGACATCACCGCCTTCGCCTGCAGGGACAGCGCATTGGGCCAGGCCGAAAGCACCTCGCGGGCAGGCTTCGCCAGGAAAACCTCTCCCGCAGCGCTCGCGGGCAAGAAATGGATCGTCTACCAGCGCGATCCGGTGATGGCCGGGCGGCTCAGGTCCTATTGCGCCGAATATCTGCTTCCGGAGCCGCAGATCGTCATGGAAATCGACTCGCTTCATGCGAGTTTCCGGGCGGCGCGCGGCACGGATTACCTGACAGCCGCCGCCTCGCTGCTTCGACAGACCGCGGAAGAGACCGGGCTGGTGATGCTCGATCTCGAAAGAAGGATCTGGCATTTCGAGTCCGGTGCCTCGTACCGGCGGTCGCTGCGCAATTTTCCGATCATGAAGCGCGCACTCGAGATCGTGCGGGACCTGGCCAACGAATTTCAGCCCAACCATTCCCTGAGGTTATGACGGAAGCGCCATATATCATTTTTCGGATGAGCATCGGCTCGCTATCACTGCCTCCGACACGACGGGCCGCCATTGCCGGCCTCGAATGCGGGAGGCGTGAAGCACCGTGAGGACATCGAACGTCATCGTCTTCTTCACCGACCAGCAGCGGCACGACACGACCGGCGTGCACGGCAATCCCATGGGTCTGACGCCGAATTTCGATCGGCTGGCGCGGGCCGGCACCCATCTCTATCACTCGTTCACCAGCCAGCCGCTCTGCGGGCCGGCGCGCTCTTCGATGCAGACCGGCCGTTTCGCCACGCAGACCGGGGTCTTCCGCAACGGCATACCGCTTGCCGACGACGCGGTGACGATCGCAAAGACCTTTGCCGACAACGGCTACAAGACCGGCTATATCGGCAAATGGCACCTTGGTGGCTCCGACCCCGTGCCGAAGCAGGAGCGGGGCGGCTACCAGAGCTGGCTCGCCGCCAACCTTCTCGAATTCACCTCGGATGCCTACGATACCGTCGTCTACGACGTCGACGACCAGAAGAAGAAGCTGCCCGGCTATCGCGTCGACGCGTTGACCGATGCGGCGATCCGCTATTGCGACGACCACCAGAACGATCCTTTCTTCCTCTTCGTCTCGTTCCTCGAGCCGCATCACCAGAACCACACCGACGATTATCCGCCGCCGGACGGCTACCGCGAGCAGATGGCGGCCAACATATGGACGCCCCCGGACCTGGCCACGCTCAAGGGCACCAGCACCTGGCATCTCGGCGGCTATTACGGCATGGTGAAGCGCCTCGACGAGGCCTTCGGCCGGCTGATGGATGCGCTGAAAAGCCTCGATCTGCTCGACAACACGATCGTGATGTTCACGTCAGACCACGCCTGCCATTTCAAGACGCGCAACAACGAATACAAGCGCTCCTGCCATGAGAGCGCGGTGCGGGTACCGACCTTGATCACCGGCCCGGGATTCCTGGCGGGCGGGCAGGTGCGCGCGCTCTTCAGCACCGTGGACGTGGCGCCGACCCTTCTCGATGCGGCGGGCATCGCGGTGCCCGGGGACATGACCGGCAAGTCGATCCTGCCGGTGATCCGCGACCATCGCGCGCCGTGGCGGCAAGACATCTTCTTCCAGATTTCCGAGACGGAAACCGGCCGCGCGCTGCGCACGGACCGCTGGAAATATGGCGTCACCTCCGACTATGACGAAGATCTCCCGCGCTCGGACGTCTATCGCGAGAGCTACCTCTACGACCTCGCCAATGATCCCTACGAGATGGTCAACCTCGTCGGGATGACGCCGTTCCGCGAAACCGCCGACGATCTGAGGAAGCGACTGCTGGCGTGGATCGCCGAGGTCGAGGATGGCCACCAGCCCGAGATTCGCGATGCCAAGCCACGTTTCCCGCGCCAGCACCGCCTGAAGCCTGGCGACCTGATCGGAGCGCAGGATCGCGAGCGTGACGTGGATCCGATCGAATGAGGAGCGATCCGGTCAGCAGGCTCGAGCCGGCCCGCCGCGAGGCCGGATGGCGCTTCCGGCGCGCAGATGCAAGGACATGGCGCACGATCACCAATCCGACCGCCTGATGTCAGAGGAGACGCAGCATGGACCGTTTCACCGGCGGCTGCCTGTGCGGCAACGTCCGGATCGTGGCGTCGGGACGCCCATACCGGGTCGGCCTTTGTCACTGTCTCGACTGCCGCAAGCATCACGGGGCCCTTTTCCATGCGTCGGCGGTGTTTCCTCAGGATGCGGTGACGATCGATGGCGAAACACGCGACTATGCCGGGCGGTTTTTCTGTCCCCGCTGCGGCTCGTCCGTTTTCGCGCGCAGCGCCGACGAAATCGAAGTGAACCTCGGGTCCCTGGATGCTCCTGACCAGCTGACGCCGACCTACGAAAGCTGGATAATCCGCCGCGAGTCCTGGTTGCCGCCGTTTCCGCTCACGCGACGATACGACCGCGATCGTGATGCCACGGGCCGCTTCGAGGGCTAGGTCGCACCACCGGCAGCTTTCACATCGAGGGCCATGCGGGCGATCACGCCGGCGCGTCAGGGAAGACCGACCTTGCGGGCGCCACGGCCCTTGGCGCCGCCGTCGTGGCGCCAAGGGCGGATCGCAGCGCCGGCCTATTCGGCGATCATCTCGCCGGAGCCGCCGAACTCGGTCGGAAAATCCTTCAGCTTCGGCAACCCGTCTCGCATCGGCAGCACCGTCTCGGCATAGTTGACATGGACGGCGGGGACGAAGGCGAGGCTCGGCAGCGTCGCCGCGAACACGTCCACCAGGCCGAGGGTGGGATGATCGGTCATCAAGTGCCCGCCGCACCGGGCGCAATATTGGCGCCGGCTCGCCGGGGTCTTCTGGAAGGTGGCGACATGCTGGGCTCCCGCGACGATCGCCACGGCTTGCGGCTTCCACAGGCTGAAGGCGTTGACCGGCCCGCCGGACCAGGAGCGGCACGACCGGCAGTGACAATAGCCCATCGCCTCCGGCGCGCCGGTAGCCTCGAGCTCGACGGCGCCGCAGAAGCAGCTGCCGATATGATGCGTCATGTTCGAAACCCTTTTTGCTTGGCGCCCCCCATGCGTCCGCCGCCCCGGAGGGGCGGACGACGCGGGGCGACCCTACGATGCCGGGCGCCGGGCTTCACGTTCCGTCCGTAACGTCCGTCGCACTGCCCGGCAGCCGGGTCCGAAGCACAGGCCGCCTTGAGCACCGGCCCGAATCCAGCCAAGGCTAGGCCTCGGCATGCCGCCCTGCCGATGGAATCCAGCATGAGCCCGAAGCAGCCGCCGCCGATCCGCATTGCCGCCGCCCTCCTCACCGATGCGGCGGGCCGGCTGCTGCTGGTGCGCAAGCGCGGCACGCTCGCCTTCATGCAGCCGGGCGGCAAGATCGAGCCGCAGGAAGAACCGGTCGCGGCGCTGGTCCGCGAGCTCGGCGAGGAGCTCGGCCTCGCCGTGCCCGCCTCGGCGCTCAGGCCGGTCGGCCGGTTCACGGCGCCGGCCGCGAACGAGCCTGGCTTCACGGTCGAGGCCGAGCTGTTCGCGATCACCACGACGGCCCGGCCGGTGCCGGCGGCGGAGATCGAAGAGATCCGATGGGTCGAGCCGGCCATGGCCGAGGACCTGCCGCTCGCGCCGCTGACGCGCCATCACGTCCTGCCGCTGCATCGGCCGGCGGTCGGCAGGCCCGCCGCCCGAGCGCCGGAGCACTGAGGCCGGCCCTGCCGCTCTCGACGTCGCCGCCGGTCGCAGCGAATCCAGCCGTGGCCGTCCGTGGCTGCTGAGCAGGTTCGGGAGAACCCGCTCAGGGAAGACGCTCTTCCAGCTTGCGGATGATGCGAATGAGCTCGGCCACCTCGGTTTCACGCAGCAGGTCGAGCTTCTGGTGCAGAAGCTCGATCTCCAGCTCCGCCTTGGTGTTGACGTCGTAGTCATGGGTGGCTGCGGCCCGATCGATGGCGGCCTGCCGGTTCTGGCTCATCATGATGAACGGCGCCGCATAGGCCGCCTGGAACGACAAGGCGAGATTGAGCAGGATGAAGGGATAGGGATCCCACTGCTCCACGAATGCCGTGACGTTCAGCACGATCCAGATCAGCAATATGACCGACTGGGCGATGATGAAGGGCCAGGATCCCATCATTGCGGCCACGCTGTCGGCAACTCTCGCCCCGAACGTCGCGCTGTCGGCCGGAGGCGGCTTGCGTTTGCGACGCGCCGCTCGGAGCGCTTGGAGAAGCTTGGTCTCTTCCTCGTGCAGATGATGCGAGATGCCTGCGAGGTAGCTCATGGCGTTCTCTCCGGGGATCGCCCTGGCGTGCCGACGAGTCGTGGCTTTTCCGGGGCGAGTCCGGGCGGGAGCCTTCGAGCGTCGACGAAAGCATCCCTGGGGCGAGAGCCGCCCGCGCCGCTACTGGAAGACGATCGTCCTGTGGCCGTTCAGCATGACCCGCGATTCGAGGTGATACTTCACGGCGCGGGCCAGCACGCGGCTCTCGATGTCGCGGCCGGTCGCCACGAAATCCTCCGCGCTCATGGTGTGCGACACCCGCTCGGTCTCCTGCTCGATGATCGGGCCCTCGTCGAGGTCGGGGGTGACGTAATGGGCGGTGGCGCCGATCAGCTTGACGCCCCGGTCATAGGCCTGGTGGTAGGGCTTGGCGCCCTTGAAGCTGGGCAGGAAGGAATGGTGGATGTTGATCACCTTGCCATAGAGCCGCTTCGACAGGCTGTCGGACAGCACCTGCATGTAGCGCGCCAGCACCACCACGTCGGCGTCGGTCGCCTTGACCAGGGCGAGCAGCTTCTCCTCCTGATCCTTCTTCAGATCCTTGCTCACCGGCCAGTGGTGGAAGGGGATGGCGTGGGCGTCCGCCGTGGCGCGGCTGTCCTCGTGGTTGGAGACGATGGCGACGATGTCGGCGGCGAGCCAGCCGACCCGGATCTGGTAGAGCAGGTGCAGCAGGGCGTGGTCGAACTTGGAGACCATGGCGATGATCTTTGGCCGCCGCGCCCGGTCGACGAGGGTGGTGCGCATGCCGAAGCGCTCGATCGCCGGCGCCAGCGCCCGGCGGATCTCGCCCTCGCCGATCGCCGCCGGCGCGGCGAAGGCGAGGCGCATGAAGAAGCCGTTGGTCTGCTGGTCCCAGAACTGGTTGCTCTCCAGGATGTTGGCGCCGATCTCGGCGAGCTCGGTGGTCACGGCCGCCACGATGCCCGGCCGGTCGTCGCAGGAAAGGGTGAGGGTGTAGACGCGGTCAGACATGGGTCGGTCCGGGAGCCTTCGAGGAGAGGATGCGTGCAGCGGCAATGCCGCAGTCGCGATCTTACGCTGCACTGCACAAACCGCATCAGGAAAATCCGACGGCCGGCGTCGCGAATGGAATGATGGCCGCTCCCCCTCTCGGATCGAGCGCCGGAATCCTGCTATGCAGCTGGGCAAGAGACCGGCGCGGCCGATGGGAGAGGACGCAGAGACATGGCGAGGGTGACTTCGGATCTGGTGCGGCTCTATGCCGACAGCGACGCGTTGGCCCTGGCGGAGCTGGTGCGCGGCAAGCAGGTCTCGCCGCTCGAGCTGGTCGAGACCGCCATCAGCCTGGTCGAGGCCTTGGATCCCAGGCTCAATGCCGTGGTGATCCGCACCTTCGACCTCGCGCGGCAGGCGGCGCTGGCGCCGCCGACGGGCCCGTTCGGCGGCGTGCCGTTCCTGCTCAAGAACATCGCCTCGATGTGGCAGGGCACGCCGCTGACCAACGGGCTGGGCTATTTCTCCGACTTCGTCTGCGACCATGATTCGGAGATGGTCCGCCGCATCAAGGCGGCGGGCTTCCTGCTGGTCGGGCGCAGCAACACGCCCGAATGCGGCTGGTCGATCGGCACGGAGCCGCGGCTCTACGGCCCGACCATGAACCCCTGGAACCCGGCCATCACCTGCGGCGGGTCGAGCGGCGGCGCCGCCGCGGCGGTGGCGGCCCGGATCGTGCCTTTGGCCGAGGCCTCGGACGGCGGCGGCTCGATCCGCGTGCCGGCCTCGTGCTGCGGCCTGGTCGGCCTGAAGCCCTCGCGCGGGCGCATCACCTACGGGCCGGAAGCCGTGGACCTGTGGTTCGGCAGCATCGCCATCTTCTGCGTGACACGCACGGTGCGCGACAGCGCCGCCTATCTCGACGCGGTCGCCGGCCCGATGACCGGCGATCCCTATCTCGCCCCGACGCCCGCGAAGGGCTGGCTGGCCGGGCTCGCCGAGCCCCCTGCCCGGCTGCGCATCGGCTACACCCTCGCCGCGCCCTGGGGCCCGCCGGTCGCATCCGACGTGGCCGCAGCGCTGCACGAGACGCTGCGCCTGCTGGAGCGCCTCGGCCATCACGTCGAGGAGCACGACCTCGCCGTCGACCTCGAGCAGGTCTGGCCGCACTACAACGCCATCAACGCCGTGGAGACCGCGGCCGATTTCGACCGCGTGACGGCCGCCAACGGGCGGCCGATCGGCGAGGCCGACTTCATGCCGCTCAACTGGTCGCTGCTGCAGCACGCCCGCTCGCTGTCGGCGGTGCAGTATTCGGAGAGCATCGCCGCGGTGCGCAAGGCCAGCCAGCGCCTCGCCATCGAGCTCGCGCCCTACGACGTGTTCCTGACGCCGACCCTGACCCAGCCGCCGCGCCCCGTCGGCTACTGGTCGATGGAGGACGGCGACCGCCTGCGCTATCTCGCGCGCTGGTCGGATGCCGCCTACATGTTCGCCTTCAACCTCTCCGGCCTGCCGGCACTGTCGGTGCCGGCGGCCATGGCGGACGGCGCGACGCCGATCGGCCTGCAGCTGGTCGGCCGCCACGGCGACGAGGCGACGCTGCTGCGCCTGGCCCGGCAGATGGAGGAGGATCTGCGCTGGGACCTGCGGCGGCCGCCGGTCTCGGCGGGATGAGGGCGCCGGCGCCGGGCGCGTCGGTCCAGCCGCTGGAAGCGCCGCCTGCGTCCGCAGCCCTGTCGGAAGCGCTTGTCAGTTCCCTGAGATATCGGTGCGGGTCCGCCCCCGACCTGGTCCGGCACGTCCATGGTCCGGTTCACGGCCGCTATCCTGCTGCTGGGCGTCCGCTGGGATCGGCGGCGCGCTGGCGCCATCGCCGACCCGTCGGAGCGGGTCAAGGCGCAGGGCGCGAACGAACTCCTGGTCTGCATCGTGACGGGCGTGGGCGCGTTGCTGGCACGCGAGATCTCCGCCGGCGGCGGCTGGCAGGCCGCGATCCTGCTCGCGTACCCGCTGCTGGCGCTCGCGGGGCTCTCGACGCTGCACTATGCCCGGCGTGAGCGCCGGGCGCGCAGATAAGAATTGCCGCCTCATCAGGGCTGGACGCCATCTCGTCCTCGACGTTCAGGCACGGATGGGCGGACCGATGGCGGTCGTCGGCTGTGCGATGCCGCACGGTTGTCTCCGTCCGCACGTGCTGGAAGAGCAGCGCCTCTGAAACCTCCGGTGCGGCCCAGATCGGCGGCACGACGGTGATCGTCGCACAGGGGCGAAAAGGAGCCTTCGCTCTGTGGCGCATTCCCAGCCTCTTCCCCCGGGACATCATCCTCGAAGCGACGTTCGTCACGAAGCGACCGGACCACTGGTGATACCTGTTGCTTGTGCGGTCTGAGTCTGAGAGGTTCCGCGCGATGACGAATTCCCTCGATCTGGACGCTCTGCTCCGCGCAGCCGGACTGACGCATCGCATGGATGCGTTCCAGGCGCACGGGATCGAGCCCGCCCAGCTCGAGATGCTGACCGACGCGGACCTGCGCGAGCTGGAACTGACCATCAGCGAGCGCATGCGCTTCCGGGAAAGCCTGCGCGAAGCGCAGCAGAGTGGGGCCGAGCGGCCGGCGGCGCATGCCGAGCGGCGACCGCTCACCGTGATGTTCGTCGATCTCGTCGGCTCGTCCGCGCTCGGCGAGCAGCTCGACGACGAGGACATGCTGGAGGTCATCCGCGAATATCGCGAATTCTGCGGCGGCATCATCTCGCGCTACGGCGGCACTGTGGTGCGCTTCGTCGGTGACGGCATCCTGGCCTATTTCTGCTACCCCATCGCCCATGAGAACGATCCGGAGCGCGCGGTGCGGGCGGCGCTGGAGATCATCGAGGAGATCGGCACGCTGCGGCCGCTGGCGCAGGCGCCGCTCCAGGCCCGCATCGGCATCGCCACCGGCCGGGTCATCGTCGGCGATCTCCTGGCGGGCGGCCTCGCCGACCGGCAGACCATCGTCGGCTCCACGCCCAACTTGGCGGCCCGCCTCCAGTCGGTGGTGCCGGCCAACGGCATCGCCATCTCGGAAGTGACCCACGAGCGGGTCGCCGCCCTGTTCCAGGTCGAGGATCTCGGGCTCCTTGACCTGAAGGGATTCGCCCAGAACCAGCACGCCTTCCGCGTGGTGCGACAACTGCACGAGCGGGCGCGGGCGGCCGCGAGCGCGCCCATCCGCCTGACGCCGCTCTTTGCCCGTGAGGCGGAGCTTGCGGCGCTGCACGACCATTGGACCAAGGCCGAGGCCGGACAGGGCGGCGCGGTGCTGGTCCTGGGCGAGGCTGGCATCGGCAAGTCGCGCCTGGTCGAGCGCTTCCTCAGCGTCCAGCAGGACCGGCCCGCCGCGGCGCTGACGCTGAGCGGGTCGCCGTTCCACGAGAACAGCCCGCTCCACCCTTTCCTGCTGCAGTTCCGGACGATCGCCGCGCGCTCCACCGCCGGCGCGCCCTCCGTCGGCATCGAAGAGCTGCGCGCGGCATTGCGCGGCACGCCGCAGGTCCGGGACCAGGCGGCCGACGTGATCGGCCGACTCCTCGGACTGACCGCGCCGGAAGCGGAGAGCGCGCTGGCGCCGGAGAAGCAGAAGCAGGTCCAGTTCGAGGTGCTGGCCGAGCAGATCCTGGCCTGGTCGGAGGACGGCCCGCTGTGCATCCTCGCCGAGGACCTGCACTGGTTCGATCCTTCCTCGCGGGAACTCCTTGCGGCGCTGATCGAGAAGGCGGCGGCGAGATCCGCCCTGCTGGTGCTGACCTCGCGCGACACCCCCGATGTCCGCGACTGGGCCGCGGGGGCCGGCGTTCCGCAGCTGCGGCTGGCGCGGCTCGACGACGACGAAGCCGCGGCCATGGTGCAGAGCCTGTTCGGCGACCAGCCGGTGCCGATCGAGGTCGCCTACCGCATCGCCGAGAAGACGGACGGCATTCCCCTGTTCATCGAGGAGTTCGTCCGGCCGCTGCTGCGCTCGAAGGAGCTGGTCGACTGGAGCAAGGTGGTGTTCGGCGAAACCGGCTCGGTCTCGATCCCGGCATCCCTGCACGAGGCCTTCATGGCGCGGCTCGACCATTCCGGGCCGGCGAAGGAGCTGGCGCAGGTCGCGGCCGTGATCGGCCGGGTGGTGCGCCGGGACGTGCTGGCAGCCGTGGCGGCGACCAGCGCGGCCGAGCTCGGCAATGCGCTGGCCTCCCTGCAGCAGGCCGACGTGCTGCAGCCGACGCAGGTCGGCGGGCAGGACTGCTACGCGTTCGGCCATTCCCTGGTGCGCGATGCGGCCTATGACAGCATCCTGCGCGAGCGGCGGCGGGCCCTGCATGCGGGGGTGGCGCGGGCGCTCCAGGCCCTCGATGCCGACGGGGCCGTCCCGCAGCCGGAACTGCTGGCCGCGCATCTGACCGAGGCGGGTCTCGGCGAGGAGGCGGTGCCGCATTGGATCGAGGCGGGCCGCCGCAGCCTCGCCGGCTCGGCGCCGCTCGAAGCGACCAGGCTGCTGGGGCGCGGCCTGGAGATCCTGCGGACGCTGCCGCCGACCGAAGGCAACCGCGACCTCCGGCTCGACCTCGTCGCTCTGTTCGGACCGGCCTTGATCGCGGTCAAGGGCCCAGGCTCGGAGGAGACGCGCGCCGTCTACAACGAAGCCTACGAACTCTGCCTGGATCTGCCGGACAGTGACCGGCACTTTCCGGTATACTGGGGCTGGTGGCGCGTTTCCCGCGATCATTTCGAGGTGAAGGATCGAGCTGAGGCCCTGTATGAGCGCGCGAGCGGACGACGCGACGCACAATTCCTGTTGCAGGCGCATCATTGCAACTGGGCCAGCCATTTCACCACCGGCCATCTGCAGCGTTGCTGCGAGCACATCGAAGCCGGCCTGGCGATCTACGAGAGCGGCGACTACCGAGACCACGCCTCCCTCTACGGCAACCACGACGCCAAGGTGTGCGGCCACGGCTCGGCGGCGCAGGCCTATTGGATGCTCGGCCGCCTCGACGCGGCGAGCGCGGAAGAGCGCAAGTCGCTGGCCTGGGCCTATGAGCTGCGCCATCTCGGCAGCACGATCCACGCCATGGACATGGCGCTGCTGCACCAGTGCTACCGCCGCGACCACGTCCGCACGCTGCGCCAGGCCGAGGAGCTGGTCGCCTTCGCCGGGGATCGGGGCTTTGCCGACCATCATGCCAAGGGCCTGATCTTCCGGGGATGGGCCAGCGCGATGCAGGGCGCGGTGGCCGACGGGCTCGAGGTCGTCGCCAGAGGCCTCGATCAGCAGCGCCGGATCGGCACGATCGAGGACTTCCCGATCTATGTCTGCCTGCTGGCGGAAATGCTGGCGGCTGCGGGCAAGCCCGAGCGGGCGCTGGAGGAGCTGACGACTGCCCGGCGGGAATTCGACGCCGTCGGCCTGCGCAACTGGCTGCCGGAGGTCTGGCGCATGACCGGCGACATGATCCTGGCCGCCGATCCCGCGGCGATCGAGGCCGCGCGCGCCGCCCATGACGAGGCGCGCCGCATCGCCGAGACCCAGGGCGCAGCCATGCTGACCCTGCGGATCGCGATCAGCGAGGCGAAGCTCGCCGAGCGCATGGGCCTGCCGGAGCAGGCGCATGCACGCCTCGCGGCGGCGCGCGCGGCGATCACCGGCAACGGCAGCGCGGACCTGCACCTCGCCGGCAAGCTGCTCAACGCGCTCGAGGCCAAGCTCGGCGCTCCGCCCCCGCCGGCCAAGAGACCACGAGCCAAGCCGTGACCAGCCCGACGCAGAAGCCGGCGGCGAGCGAGGCGGCCAATGGCCCCGACATCGTCCTCGCCCGGCTCCTCCCGCTCATGCCGGCGATGGGCATCACCCGTCTCGCCAACCTCACCGGGCTCGACATCCTCGGCATTCCGGTCGCCGCCGCGGTGCGCCCCAATTCCCGGTCCCTCGCCGTGCACCAGGGCAAGGGCCTGACGCTCGCCGCCGCCAAGGTCTCCGCCGTGATGGAGGCGGCGGAAGCCCACCATGCCGAGTTCATCGACGCGCCGCTGCGCTGGGGTCGGCGGCGGGACCTGCCGGTCCCGACCGTCGATCCCGCGCGGCTGCCGCGCATGCCGGGCGACGGCGATCCGGAGGAGGACCGCTGCCTCTGGATCGAAGGCCGCGACCTGATGACGGACGCCCCCTGCTGGGTGCCGCACGAGCTGGTCCATGCCGACTATACCGCCCCCCAGCCCGCCGGCAGCGGCCTGTTCCAGGCGACGACCAACGGCCTTGCCGCCGGTGCCACGCCGCAGGCGGCCATGGCGCACGGGCTGTGCGAAGCGATCGAACGCGATGCCATGGCCCTCTGGTACGATGCCGGCGCGGCCCTCGGTGCCGCCGCCCGGGCGCTGGACCTCGCCTCGGTGCGGGATCGCATCTGCGCGGAGCTGCTGCGCCGCATCGAGGCGACGGGCGCCGCCATCGCCGCCTGGGACGTGACCTCGGATATCGGCCTGCCCACCTTCGTCTGCATCATCGTGGCGCCCGACGACGATCCGCACGGCGTGGAGACGGAACTGGGCGCGGCCTGCCATGCGGATCCGGCCACGGCGCTGCTCAAGGCCCTGCTGGAAGCGGCGCAGACGCGCATCACCCGCATCTCCGGCGCCAGGGACGATTTCGGAACCGAGTCCTACGACCGGCCGGCGCGCGAGCGCTGGATGTCCGAGGGACAGGCCTGGCTCGCCGCAGCGCGCGGTCCCCGCAGGACCGCGATGCCGGCCGCTGCCCCTGCGCCGGCGTCGGCGTCGCATGCTCTCGACGCCATCCTCGACCGCCTGCGCCGATCCGGCTTCGAGCAGGCGATCTGGGTCGACCTGACCAAGCCCGGGATCGGCATCCCGGTCGGCCGGGCGATCGTGCCGGGCCTCGAAGGGCCGTGGACGACCGACGGCGACTATGCTCCGGGTGACCGCGCCCACCAGGGGGCCGAGCCGTGACGACGGGCCCGATCGTCGTCTTCCTCGGCCCCTCGCTCCGTCGTGAGGACGCCGAGGCGCTGCTGCCCGGCGGCGTCTTCCTGCCTCCCGCCCGGCAGGGCGACGTCTATCGCGCCGTGCGCGCCCATCGGCCGGCAAGGATCGGCCTGATCGACGGAGTGTTCCTCAACGTGCCGGCCGTGTGGCACCGCGAGCTGCTCTGGGCGCTGGCGCAGGGCATCGCCGTCTTCGGAGCAGCCAGCATGGGCGCCCTCAGGGCGGCCGAGCTCGCCGCCTTCGGCATGGTCGGCGTCGGCAAGATCCACGCGGCCTTCCGGGACGGGCGCTATCCCCCCTTCGAGGACATGTTCGAGGACGACGACGAGGTCGCGATCGCCCACGGGCCGAGCGAGCTCGGCAGCATGCCGGTCTCGGACGCCATGGTCGACATCCGCGAGACCCTGGCGCTGGCGCAAGCCGAAGGCCTGCTCGATCGCGTCGAGCGCGACGGGCTGGCATCGGCGCTGAAGCGTCTGCACTTTTCCGAGCGTTCCTTCGCCCGCCTGGCCGACGCCGCGCGAGACGTCCTGACGGCGGACCGGGCGGGAGCCTTCTCCGCCTGGCTCGATGGTCACGCCCTGTCCCAGAAGGGCCGGGACGCGGCCGAGCTGCTGCGCCGCATCGCCGCCGAGGAGCGGGCGGCGGCGCCCCCGATTCCCGTCCGCCTGGAGCCTGCCCTGGTCTGGGAGCGTTTCGTGGCGGCGGAGCAGGACGCGGAGGCCAGCGCCGAGGAGGAGGTGGTGCTGGCGGAGCTGGGGCTCGACCCGCAAGCCTTCAGGGACGTCGCAATTGCCGCGATGGGCCGTGTCGATCTCGGCCGCGCATCGGCCGGCCTCCCGGCGAGCGAGGCTCTCGCCCGCTTCCGGCGGCGGCGAGGCCTGGCGAGCCGGGCCTCGATCGAGGCCTGGCTGGAAACCAATGCCCTCGACGCCGGCGATCTGCCGCGCATCGTCGCCGGCGAGTCGGCGGCCGACGAGGGGCTCGCGGCCGTGCCGCTCCGACACCTCAGGCGCGCCGTGCTCGACGAGCTCCGGCTGACGGACCGCTATGCCGCCTTGGCCGAGCGGGCGCGCCGCAAGGCCGACGCGACAGGGGCTCGCCGCGCCCTGCCCGCCGCTCCGGTGCTCGACGGCGCCCTGTCCTGGTATTTCGAGCGCCGTGTCGGCACGCCTGTTCCAAAATCACTTGACGCGCATGCGTCTTCTACAGGATTTTCCAGCGCGGACGGCTTCCGGGCCGCCGTTTGGCTGGAATTCCTCTACGGGAACCCATCGACATGATGCCGGGCACGCGCTTTCGGCTCTATCCGCAGTTTGCCAGCGGCTATAAGGCGCCGGAACGGGTGGTGCTGTCCTGCCCGCGCGGCAGCGTCGGTCCGGGACCGGCGGACGCGACGATGTATGCCGTGCATCCCGCCAACAAGTCCGAGCCCTACGACCCTCCGAACTACATGCCGCCCTATCGGGGCACGGTGTTGGCGCCCGCCTGCCCCGACGCGTCGGGCCATTTCGACACCATCCCCGAGCACAGTCCGGAATTTGCGGCCGCCCATCTCTTCGCCTGCGCGCGGCGCGCGCTCGATGTCTGGGAGCATTATCTCGAACGGCCGGTGGTCTGGTGGCACACGGCCGCCTATCCCCAGATCGAGCTCATCCCCGACGTGCGCTGGGACAATGCCCAGTCCGGACCGGGCTTCATCGAGACGGGGGCGCGGGTCGACGAGCAGGGGAACACCGTCCCGTTCTATCTGAACTTCGACGTGATCGCCCATGAGATGGGTCACGCCGTCCTGTTCTCCGAGATCGGCGTGCCGGCGACGGAGCATCTCACCGGACAGTTCCTCGCCTTCCACGAATCGTTCTCGGACATGGTCGCGCTCGTCGCGGCGCTGCATTTCGACAGCGTCATCGACCGGCTGCTCACCCAGACCGACGGCAATCTCTACGTCCTCAACCTGGTCAGCCGCATCGGCGAGATCTCGGACCTCGAGCAGATCCGGACGGCGGACAACATCGTGCAGATGCGCGACGTCGCCGATCTGCGGCTCATGCCCGACGGCACCTGGGTCGACCCGACGGGCCAGGACCGCAACGCCCATCATCTGGCCCAGCCGCTGACCGGCGCGATCTTCGATGCGCTGGTCGACCTCTATCAGGACGGGCTGGTGCGCCGGGGCGCGATCGCCCCGCATCTCGACACGCGGACCTGGCGGCGGGAGGAGGTCGAGGCCTCGCTGGAGTGGGTGCATCGGGCCTCGGCCGAGCAGTTCGCCCATTTCGCCCACGCCTTCCGCGATTCCCTGCTGGAAGCCCGCAACACCATCGGCACGTGCATGGCGCATGTGATGATGACGCTCGACCCGACGGATCTGAGCTTCGACCGGGTCGCCGCCCGCTTCATCGAGACGCTCGTCCTGCTCGGACGCGGCGACCAGGTGGACGCCTTCCTCGACGACTTCCTGTGGCGCGGCATCGATCCCCGCCCGGTCCTGCATGCCGAGCGCCCGACGTCGCCGGGCGAGTGGCGCCGCCTGCCCTATGCGGAGAAGGTGCGACGCGTCGCGGCCACGAAAGGCATCCACGACTGCCGCTGCGCCCACACCTCGTCCTTCATCGCCGCGCGGCGGCTGATGCCGCACCTGCATCGCAGCTCCGCGCCGGAGCATGTTACCTCGTAAGTTGCCGCTGCGTCATCGACCCGCCTAGTCTACGTTCGCTCCACCGCCATCACCGAGAGGAAACGCCATGGCAGACAAGAAGGAATCCGGCTCCAAGAGCGCCGAGAACGACGCGGCCGCCCGTTCGCCGCAGCCGGCGACCGATCCCGGCCCGCGCTTCGGCGAGAACCTGCTGGCGCCCTCCCTGGTGCGCCTGTTCGGGCGCGAGTTCCTGGGCCTCACGATCAACGAGGCCAACACGGCCGAGGTGCTGAGCCAGACGCCCTACCCCCGCAGCCAGCTCGCCGCCAACCTGTCGCCGGAGCAGCGCGAGCAGAGCAAGCCGCGGCTCGCCACCATCTACGGCTTCAGCTTCGAGGGGAACTACTACAAGATGTCGGCGCCGGCGATCTTCCTGGTGCATGGCCCCGGCCATCCCGTCACGGCGGGACAGGAGCCGATCAGCCTCAGCACGCTCGGCGTCGAGTTCAAGGACGAGATCTTCGCCGCCGGCGTGCGCATGTGGGGCTATGACAAGCTCGACCAGGCCCTGCGCCTCGACATCAGCTCGGGCTGGCTCGCCGACATCCTGCTCGATGCCGAGCTCGGCGCCGCCAACGTCACGGGCGAGGACGGCGGTGAGCTGGTCGGCCGCTCGATGATGACCGGGCGCTCGATGATGACCGGACGCTCGATGATGGTCGGCCGATCCATGATGACCGGGCGCGGCCCTCGCCGCTAGCCTCGAAGGGGCCGGGCGCCGACTGCGGCCCCGGCCCTCACCTCGCGACTGCGCTCCCTACACCGCCACCTGCGTGCCGACCTCGACCACCCGCCCCGTCGGGATCTGGAAATAGTCGGAGGCGTCGGTGGCGTTGCGGGCCAGGGCGATGAAGATCTGGTCCTGCCAGCCCGGCATCTGCGGGTCGGGCGAGGCGATGAGGTGGCGGCGGGACAGGAAGAACGAGGTCGTCATGATCTCGAAGACGCAGCCCTTCTTGCGGGCCAGCGCCAGCCCCTTGGGCACGTTCGGCGTCTCCATGTAGCCATAGGCCAGCCGCACCCGCATGAAGGCGCTCGACACCTGCTCGGTGGTGGCGCGCTCGTCCGCCGGCACGCGCGGCAGGTCCACCGTGCGGATCGAGAGGATGATGTTCTTCTCGTGCAGCACCTTGTTGTGCTTGAGATTGTGCAGGAGCGCGGTCGGCGCGAAGTCCGGGTCGCTGGTCAGGAACACCGCGGTGCCGGGCACGCGCGGCAGCTCCTTCTTGCGCTCCAGGCTGGCGATCAGCGTCTGGAGCGGCACCTCGCCGCGGCGCGTCTTCTCCTGCAGGATACGGGTGCCCTTCACCCAGGTCAGCATCAGCACCATCAGGCTTCCCGCCATCATCAGCGGCGCCCAGCCGCCGTGGAACACCTTCAGGAGATTGGCGCCGAGGAAGCTGGCGTCGATCACCACCAGCGGCAGCATGGCGAGGATGGCGAGCGTGAGGTTCCAGCGCCAGGCCACCCAGGCGACGATCAGGAGCAGGATCGAATCGATCAGCATCGAGCCGGTGACCGCCACGCCATAGGCGGCCGCCAGCGAGCCCGAGCTCTTGAAGAAGCCGACCAGCGCCAGCACCCCGACCAGCAGGATCCAGTTGATGCGCGGCATGTAGATCTGCCCGGCGGTCTTGGCCGAGGTGTGCAGGATGGCAAAGCGCGGCAGCAGCCCGAGCTGGATCGCCTGGCGCGCCATGGAATAGGCGCCGGTGATCACGGCCTGGCTGGCGATCACGGTGGCGATGGTGGCCAGCGTCACCAGCGGGATCAGCGCCCAGGACGGGGCGAGCAGGAAGAACGGGTTCTCGATATTTTCCGGATGGGACAGGACCATGGCGGCCTGGCCGAGATAGTTGAGCAGGAGGCAGGGGAAGATGAAGCCGAGCCAGGCGGTCTGGATCGGCCGGCGCCCGAAATGACCGAGATCGGTGTAGAGCGCCTCGCCGCCCGTCGCCGCCAGGAACACCGCGCCGAGCGTCAGCAGGCCGAGATGGCCGTGCTCGAACAGGAAGGCCAGGCCGTAGATCGGGTTGAAGGCGACGAGCACGCCGGGATCGTCGATGAGGTGCACCAGCCCCAGCACGCCCATCACGAGGAACCATAGCGCCGTCAGCGGGCCGAAGAAGCGCGCGACGCGCTCGGTGCCATGGCTCTGCACCAGGAACAGCGCCACCAGGATCGCCACCGTGATCGGCAGCACGAATTCTTCCAGCGCAGGGGTCACCAGCTTGATGCCCTCCACCGCCGAGAGCACGGAGATGGCGGGGGTGATCATGGCGTCGCCGAAGAACAGCGAGGCGGCCGCGATGCCCATGACGAAGACGACCGCCGCCAGCTTGGTCTCGGTCCTCTGGCCCAGCACCTTGTGGGCGAGGGCCATCAGCGAGAGCGTGCCGCCCTCGCCGCGATTGTCGGCGCGCAGCAGCAGCAGCACGTATTTGATCGTGACGACCAGGATCAGCGCCCAGATGATCAGCGACAGCACCGCGATCACCACCTCGCGGCTGGCGCCGGCATGGGCCGAGCCCGCCAGCACCGCCTCGCGGAAGGCGTAGATCGGGCTGGTGCCGATGTCGCCATAGACCACGCCGACGGAGCCGAGCGTCAGCGCCCAGAAGCCGCCGTGATGCCCCTCGTCGGCTTCCGCCTCGAGCGGCTGAGCCGTCGCAACGCTGTCGACTGTCATTCCATGCCCCGGACGGCGTCGGCGACGCTTGCATCCCCGATTGCGGGCGCCGCCCGCGGATCGGCGCGTGAATACTGCATCGCGGCGCGGAACGATAGCCCCCGGAGCCGGCTCGCGCATGTCGTGAACACATGCTCGCCCATGTCGTGGACGCCGGCCCCGTCCGTCGCCGCGACGCCCAAGATCGGGTGCCGGCGGCCCCTCCGCAAGGCCGCCGCCGCGCACGGCAGCACCGCGCCGCCGGTGGTCTTCGAAAGTCCGGTTAGCGCGGCTCGCGGTGGAAGGTCCGCCACAGCTCGAGCCCGTCGAGCCTGTCCTCGCGGATATCGCCGGCCAGGGCCCGGGTCCAGTCGAGCTCGGCCTGCTTCAGGGCGCTGCGATATTCGCTCTCGATGGCGAAGAGGCGCGGCAGGCCCTGCTTGCCCGCATAGTCACGGGCTCCCCGGTCCTGGGCCAGCTCCAGCTCCAGGCGGCGGCAGCGCTCCTCCAGGAGCGCGGCCGCCTCCTCCGGCGACAGGATCGGCAGGAAGGAGAGGGCCGCCTCGAACTGGACGAACTCCTTGGCCGGCGTCGCGGTCAGCTCGCTCAGCCAGTCCAGCAATTCGTGCCGGCCGGCGGCGGTGATGGCGTAGACGGTCCGCTCCGGCCGCGCGCCGGGGCGTTCCGTCTGCTCCGCCTGGATCAGGCCGTGGCGCTCGAGCGACTGCACGATCGTGTAGAGCGAGCCGTAGTTCAGGCGGACGCTGTCGTCCTTGCGCCGCTCGCGCAGCGTGACCGCGATCTCATAAGGATGCATCGACCGTTCGGCCAGGCAGGCGAGCGCGGCAAGGGCGAGCGGGTTGGAGACCTTCCGTCTGGACATGCCTCCCCATATCACTCGCCGTCAGGCGCCGTCGAGCGTCCGGCAGAGAGCCCGTTCGAGGGCGGGGCGCAGGTCGGAGGGATCGCCGGTGCGCGCCCGCCAGGCGACGTAGCCATCCGGGCGGATCAGCACCGCACCGTCGGGCGCCACCCCGAAATCGTCGGCCCAGCGCCCGTCGGGATCTTCGAGATCCTCGCCCAGCCGCATCAGGCGCAGCGGCAGATCGCCGGCGCGGCCGAGCCGCTCCACCGCTTCGGGCCAGGCCACGCCCTCCGGCCCGACCATGAGCAGGAAGCCCTCGCCGATCAGGTCCCACGGCGTGCACGGCATGCCGGCGCGCCGCAGCGGCGTCTGCGGCATGCGCGTCCCCGGCCGGCCGCTCGGGGACACCGGATCCTCGCAGAGCTCGCCGTCGTCCGGCTCCTCGATGCTGATCGCGGCCGAGCGCAGGCGATAGCCGAGGGCGACCTCGACATAGTCGCAGGGCACGCTGGAGAGGAGGTCGGCGCGATCCGGGCGCATGCGCCGGACATAGTTGTCGGTCTGCAGCGCCACGGTCAGCCGCGCCACCGGCAGGCGCTCGGCCTCATAGGTCTCGATGAGGCCGGGTCCGGCCTGCCCACGCAGCACCATGGCGAGCTTCCAGGCGACGTCGAACCCGTCCTGCATGGCGGTCTGCCCGCCGAGGCCGCCGGTCGGCGGCATGGTGTGCGCGGCATCGCCGACCAGCAGCATCCGGCCTGCGACGAGGCGCTCGGCCACGCGGGTCGCCATCTCCCAGGACGCGATCTCGAGGATGCGCACCGGCAGATCGTCGATGCCGACCGCCGCGCGCACCAGAGCTGCGCAACGGGCTTCGTCGAAATCCGCGACGTCCTGGACGCGCGGGTCGTATTCCACCGAGATCAGGGCACGGTTCGGCTCGTCCGTGGTGACATAGGCTCCGGTGAAGCCCGGATTCTGCAGGTAGAACAGCGCCAGGCCACGACCGGCGGTCGGCAGGCCGGCGGCGCTCTCGAAGACGACCCCGATATTGTGCGACAGCGTGCCGTGGCCGGAGACGCGGATGCCGAGCCGCTGGCGCAGCGAGCTGCGGCCGCCATCGGCAGCCACGACATAGGGCGCCGCGACCGTCTGCTCGATGCCGCTGCCGAGGTCGCGGATCACGGCCGTCCACCCCTCCCCGTCCTGGCGGAGATCGACGAGCTCGGTGGCATAGCGCACGTCGGCGCCGCGCTCCTCGGCGGTGCGCTTGAGGATGGCCTCGACCCGGTCCTGGCCGGCCGCGCTGTGGGGCGCCGGGCTGACGGCTCTCGTGTCGAACTGGCCGGGCTGCAGCAGCGTGCGATGCACCCGGCCGGTGACGCTCTCGGCGATGACGATGCTGAAATCGGCGAAGCGATCGTCTCCCGCCGCCACCAGCGGCGCCTCGAGCCCGACGCTGCGCATCAGCTCCATGGTCCGCACGTTGACGCTGCGGGCGCGCGGATGCCGGGCGACGCCGGCATGGCGCTCCACCAGCAGGCAGGGGATGCCGCGCGTGGCGAGCATCACCGCGGTGGTCAGCCCCGACAGGCCGCCGCCGACGACCAGCACCGATGTGTGTGTCATAACCTTCTCCGTATATTCTGAATAGAATATACTGATCAAAATATGGCATTATCGAGGCATTCGCTCGGGGCGTGAGCAGGCTGGCAGCGGACCGGCGGGATGTTGCTCAAAGCTTGGGCAGATCCAAACCGTCGGTCCAACTGCCCAAAATGCCGTCATTGGCCGCTTGCCGCCGCCGATGTTCACGATATGCTGGTGTGGTCTGCCATCGTCGACGAAGGGGTGAAGAGTGGCGTTCGATGAGATGACCCTCGGCAACGGCTCGGTGCGCCCCGCCTATACCGACCTCGCGCAATGGCTTTCGACCGCCCCTCTCGATCTCCTGTCCCACCGCCGCGACGAAGCCGAGCTCCTGTTCCGGCGCATCGGCATCACCTTCGCCGTCTACGGCGACAAGGACGGGGCCGAGCGGCTGATCCCCTTCGACATCATCCCGCGCATCCTCGCGGCCTCGGAATGGGCGACGTTGCAGCGCGGGCTGGAGCAGCGCGTGCGCGCCCTCAACGCCTATATCAAGGACGTCTACGGCAAGCGCGAGGTGGTGCGCGCCGGCGTGGTGCCGGAGGACCTGGTGTTCGGCAACCCGGCCTTCCGGCCGGAGATGGCGGGCCAGAAGGTGCCGCACGACGTCTATGTCCACATCGCCGGCATCGACATCGTGCGCGTCGACGCCGATACCTTCTACGTGCTGGAGGACAATGCCCGCACCCCCTCCGGCGTCTCCTACATGCTGGAGAACCGCGAGGTGACCATGCGCCTCTTCCCCGAGGTGGTGGCCCAGCACCGCATCGCCCCGGTGGAGAACTACACCGACGAGCTGCTCGCCTCGCTCCGCTCCGTCGCCCCGCGCAGCGCTCCGTCCGATCCGGTGGTGGTGCTGCTCACCCCGGGCATCTACAACTCGGCCTATTACGAGCACTCGTTCCTGGCCGACAAGCTCGGCATCGAGATCGTCGAGGGGCGCGATCTCTTCGTGCGCGACGAGGTGGTCTACATGCGCACCACCGAGGGGCCGAAGCGCGTCGACGTGATCTACCGGCGCATCGACGACGACTTCCTCGACCCCCTCGCCTTCCGCCCGGATTCGGCGCTGGGCGTGCCCGGGCTGATGTCGGCCTACCAGGCCGGCAACGTCACGCTGACCAACGCGGTCGGCACCGGCGTCGCCGACGACAAGGCGGTCTATTCCTACATGCCCGAGATCCTGCGCTTCTTCCTCGGCGAGGAGCCGATCCTCAAGAACGTGCCGACCTTCCGCTGCCGCGAGCCGCAGGCCCTCGCCCATGTGCTCGACAACCTGGAAGAGCTGGTGGTCAAGGAAGTCTCCGGCTCGGGCGGCTACGGCATGCTGATCGGACCGCATGCGACCAGGGAACAGATCGAGACGTTCCGGGCCAAGCTCCAGGCCGAGCCCTTCGGCTACATCGCCCAGCCGACCCTGTCGCTGTCGACCTGCCCCTGCTTCGTCGACAGCGGCATCGCGCCGCGCCATGTCGACCTCAGGCCCTTCGTGCTGACCGGGTCGGACAAGATCCGCATCGTGCCGGGCGGGCTGACCCGCGTGGCGTTGAAGGAAGGCTCGCTCGTGGTCAATTCAAGCCAGGGCGGCGGGACCAAGGACACCTGGGTTTTGGATCGCTGAATGCTCTCGCGTACCGCCGACAACCTCTACTGGCTGGCCCGCTATGTCGAGCGGGCGGAATATCTCGCCCGCATCCTCGATGCCGCCTACCGCCTGTCGTCGCTGCCCGCCTCCTATGGCGGCGGCACCAACGAGTGGGAGAGCGCGGTGGCGACGGCGGGCTGCGGGCCGGCCTTCTCGGCGGCGCACGGCGAGGCCAACGAGCGCAACGTCATGGAGTTCCTGGCGTTCTCGCCGGACAATCCCTCCTCCATCCGCTGCTGCTTCGAGCTGGCGCGCACCAATGCCCGGGCGGTGCGCACTGCCCTCACGGTGGAGATGTGGTCGACCATCAACGACGCCTGGCTGAAGCTGAAGACCTATTCGCCGGCGACGATGAGCCGCGAGGAAGTGTCGCGCTTCCTCGATTGGGTGAAGAGCGTGTCGCTGATGTTCGACGGCTCGGCCTACCGCACCATGCTGCGCAACGATGCCTATGCCTTCTCGCGCATCGGCGTGTTCGCCGAGCGGGCCGACAACACCGCCCGCATCCTCGACGTGAAGTACCACGTGCTGCTGCCGCCCAACGAGAATGTCGGCGGGGGGCTCGACTATTTCCAGTGGACGGCGATCCTGCGCGCGGTGTCGGCGCTGACCTCCTATCACTGGGTCTACAAGGAAAGCCTCAAGCCCTGGCTGGTGGCCGACCTGCTGATCCTCAACAGCGAGATGCCGCGGTCGCTCGCCGCCTGCTACGACAATATCTCGCGCTATCTCGACCAGCTCGCCCATGTCTACGGCCGCCAGGGCGCCGCGCAGCGCCAGGCCCGCCTCACCCAGTCGCGGCTGCAGAACCTCAGGATCGACGAGGTCTTCCAGGCCGGCCTGCACGAATTCGTCACCGAGTTCATCACCGACAACAACCGCCTCGGCATGGCGGTGGCCGAGCAGTACCTGCTGTGACCTGAGGCGCGACGTCCGGCCCCCTCACCGCCGCTCGGCGCGGGCGCCGGCGAGCACCGCCGGCAGCAGGCCGGGGAAGCGCTGCTCCAGATCGTCGCTGCGCAGCGAGATCAGGCGCTGGGCGCCCTCGATGCGCGTGCGGGTGATGCCGGCCTCGCGCAGGCGGACATAGTGGTAGGTCAGGTTGGTCTTGGCGCTGAGTCCGTTGAAGGACGAGCAGTTCTGCTCGCCGATCTCCGCCAGGCCCAGCACGATGCTGCGGCGGATCGGATCGCTGAGGGCGTCGAGCACGGCGGACAGCTCGATCTGCTCGGTGGTCGGGTGGAAGATCTCCTTGGCCATGACGCGGCATAGCGATTCGCGCGAAATAGTTCAAGAGTTATTGAACTCCTTGACGCACCATGCCTCCGGGTCCATAAGTTCAATATCTCTTGAACTCCCGGACATCCCATGCATCGCACCTTGCTCTGGCTCGCGATCGGCGCCTTCGCCATCGGCAGCGAAGGCCTGATGATCGCCGGCGTGCTGCCGCGCATCGCCCACGACTTCGAAATCCCGGTGGCCCAGGCCGGCCATCTCGTCACCATCTTCTCGCTGGCCTATGCCGTCGGCTCGCCGCTGATCGCCGTGGCCACGGCGAGCTGGGAGCGGCGCACCCTGCTGATGACGGCCATCGGCGTGTTCGCGCTCGCCAATTTCGCTGCCGCCGCGGCGCCGAGCTTCGCCGCCCTCGCCGCCGGCCGGGTGCTTCTCGCCCTCGCGGCCGGAGCCTTCATGCCGACCGCCTCGGCCTATGCCGCGACCGCGGTGGCGCCCGACATGCGCGGGCGGGCGCTGGCCTTCGTCTACTCCGGCATGACCATCGCGCTGGTGATCGGCGTGCCGCTCGGCACCGCCATGGCGGCGCATCTGGGCTGGCGCGCCACCTTCGCCGGCGTCGGCGTGCTCAGCCTGGTGGTGCTCGCCGGCATCCGCCTGAAGCTGCCGCCCGTCGCCGCGCCGCCGGCGGCAGGCCTGGCCGAGCGCCTCGCCGTCGCCCGCCGGCCCGAGGTGCTGGCGGTCATCGGCCTGACGGTGCTCGTGCTGGCGGGCGCCTTCGGCATCTACACCTTCATCGGCGCCTATCTCGAAACCGTCTACGGCGTGCCGCCGGAAATGGTGGCCCTGGCCCTGGTGCTGGCCGGCGTGGCCGGCGCTCTCGGCAATGCGCTGGGCGGCTACGCCGCCGACCGCTGGAACCGCCGGCGCTTCCTCGCGCTGATCCTCGGCGTGCTCGTCGTCGCCTTCGCCGCGCTCTCCGCCCTGCCGGAGCTGCTGCCCGGCCCGCTCGGGCTTGCCGGCGCCCTGGCGGTGCTGGTGGTCTGGGGCCTGTTCGGCTGGGCCTTCCCGGCGGTGCAGCAGGTGCGCCTGCTCGCCATCGATCCGCGCCTGGCCTCGATCACCCTGTCCCTGAACGCTTCGGCCATCTATCTCGGCTCGGCCATCGGCGCGGCCGTCGGCTCGACCATCGCCGAGGCGCACACGGTGGCGGCCGTCGGCTGGGTCGGCGCCGCCTTCGAGGCCGCGGCGCTGGCTTTCCTCGCCCTCAGCGCCCGGCGCACGGCACAGGCGGCGGCCGCCGCGGGCTGAGCGCGAGCGTCCGAGGAGCGAACGCGTTCCTCGGCAGAGGTTGCGTCGGCGGCGGCCGAGCTCAGGTCGCGCGCGCCGCCGCTGCGTCGGCCATGCCTGCATCCGTCTTCGGCCGCAGCGTCATCGGGCTGGCGACGCCCATGTCGCGCCAGCGGTTCTTCGCCAGGCCGAAGCGCTCCAGCCAGTCGAAGACGCGCCAATAGAGCGGCACCTCGCGCCCGCGCAAAAGCGAGGACAGGCCGAAGCCGGTCAGCGGGATGAAGGGGTTGCGCCGGCTGAAGGCGAAGATCTCGACCCGCACCGACGGCCGGGCCGAATGGCCGCGGGCGTGGAAGCCGCAGGTGTCGCCGACCACCAGCGTGTTGCCGGGCACGGCGAACTGGCGGATCTCGCCGGCGCCCAGGCGCTGCAGCGTCGCCTCGTCGATGCGGAACGCCCCGCCCTTGGTCGTGCCGGGCCGGCAGGCGGCGATGCTGCGCTCGTGCTCCCAGGCCAGGCGCTGCGGCGTGTGGGCATGGGTGCCCGGCACATAGGTGAAGGGACCGGTGTCGGCGGGCACGTCGTGCAGGAACAGCCACGCCTTCATGGTGGCATGGAACGTGTCCATGTGCAGAGACAGCTGCGGGTCGGGCACCGCCGCCTCGACCTGCGAGAAGATCGTCTGGATATAGACGACGGGCGCCACGTCGAAGCTGGAGACGTAGCGCAGCCGCCCCTGGAACTGCGGCATGGCCACCAGCCGGGCGCAGGCCGGCAGCCGGCGCAGCATGGCGGGCGTCAGGGCGATGCGCCGCGTCACCGCGTCGCCCTCGCGCATGTCACGCGCCGGCGCCAGCAGCCCCTCGACCTCCGCGACCAGGGCACGGTGGTGCTCCGGCTCCAGGAAATCGCGCACCTCGATGCAACCGTCGCGGGCAAAGGTCTGCACATCCTCGACGCCGACCAGATGCTCCAGGCGCTTGCGCCGCCAATGCGCCAGGCGATCGGCGAGCTTCACGCGCCAGACATGCAGGCCGCGGCGATTGAGGCGCTCGCTGCCGAGGATCGGATTGTCGCGGAAGGATTTCGCGCCGGTGAACACCTGCGCCGCCCAGAATGGCGCCAGGAGGTAGCGAAGAGCCCGTGCCGCCATGCCGATGACCTGTCCTCGCCGGGGCTGTCCCCCCTGTCTCCGTCCGCCCGGCAGCCCCCATGCCGGCAGGACGTCGTCCCTGGGCAGAGATAGTTCAGCCCGGCCACGCCGGCAAGGACGCGCGCCCGGCAGAGCCGATGCGACCGGTCAGACCGGGGTCTCCACCTGGTCCTGATAGACGAGCAGGGTGCAGCCTGCGGGCGTATGCGACGCGTGCTGGGTGCCGGGGCGGAGCAGCACCATGTCGCCCGTCCTGTAGACGGTCCCGTCATGGTCGATCAGCTCACCCTCCAGGACGTAGAAGATCTCGTCCGTCGGATGCTCGTGCGCCGTCGAGACGGAGCCCGGCGCCATCCTGAGGGCGTAGAGGCCGGTGCCGGCGGGCCGGCGCGGGTCGAGGGTGATGTGCGTCATCCGGTCATGGGCGATGCCGTCATAGGTCAGCGGCTCGTAAGGCGTGGTCAGGATGTTGCGGACCACGCGGTCCTGGGCGGCGATTGGCTTCATGGCGGCTTCCCCCGGCGACAGACGATTTCACTGTCAGGAAAGGCTGGCACAACGGTCACGCGGTTTCAAGCGACCACACGCGGACGTTGCATCGACGCGACATCGTGCCGAATCGTCGCATCGACGACCGGTGCATCTCGAAATTGTCGCAGAACCGGTCTATAAGCGCCGCCTGTCCAGTGCCGTCGAGACCGATTTTTTTGGAACCCCGCAGTCCCCGTACGTCCGAGCTTCTCGCGGCCATCGCCGGCGCCGAGGGGACGGACCGCATCCTGTTCGGCGATCTGGTCGGGGCGATGCGCAATCGCGCCTTCGGCATCCTGTTCCTTTTGTTCGGCATCCCGAACTGCCTGCCCATGCCGCCGGGGATCCCGGTGATCTGCGGCGTCATCGTCGCGCTGATCGCGGCGCAGATGGTGATGGGCCGAGACCAGCTCTGGCTGCCGAGCTGGCTGGCGTCCAAGAGCTTCGCCCGCACCGACCTGCAGCGCATCGTGCGGCGGGCGGAGCCGTGGATCCGCTCGCTCGAGCGGGTGGCCAAGCCCCGCCTGCACCTCTTCGCCGATGCGCGCTCGCGCCGGCTGATCGGCGCCGTCGGCCTCATCCTCGGCCTCGCCCTGGTGCTGCCGATCCCGATCATCGGCAACATCCCGCTCGGCATCCCGATCTGCATCCTCGGCCTCGGCCTGGTCGAGCGCGACGGCGCCATCATCCTCGGCGGCTACGTCGCCTCGGTGCTCGGCCTCGCCGTCACCGCCGGCCTTGGCTGGCTGATCTGGCAGGGCGCGCTCGCGGTGTTCTGACCCGCGGCCTCAGATATCGACGCCCTCGCCCGGCCTGTTCTTGTCCGCCACCGCATAGGGCGGCCGGGGAATGGCGATGTGCGCCGCCCGCAGCGCGGCCGACCAGCGCTCGCGCAGGTCGTGGAAATAGGGCTCGCCCGGCTCGATCCGGTGCTTGATCTCCGCCCGGAAGGCGTCGCGGCGCGCCACGACGATGTCGATCGGCATGCCGACGCCGAGATTGGAGCGCATGGTCGAATCCATCGAGATCAGACCGATCTTGAGCGCGTCCTGGATGTCGGTGTTGAAGTTCACCGCGCGGTCGAGGATCGGCTTGCCGTATTTGTGCTCGCCGATCTGCAGATAGGGCGTGTCGACCGTCACCTCGATGAAGTTGCCGGCGGAGTAGATCATGAACAGGCGCATCTTGCCGCCCTTGATCTGGCCGCCGAACAGGATGGCGACGTCGAAGCGGCCGCTGTGCTCCTCCAGGCTCTTGCCGTCGGTCTCGTAGACGAGGCGGATGGCCCGGCCGATCAGCTGGGCTGCCTTGAACATGCTCGGCGCGGTGCGCAGCGTCTCCACAACCTGGGTGTCGGTGTTCTCGATGCCCTCCTGGACATGGTTGAGCACCGCCTGGCTCACCGAGAGGTTGCCCGAGGTGCACAGCACCATGATGCGCTCGCCGGGCTCCTCCAGGACGTGCAGCTTGCGGAAGGTGGCGATGTTGTCGATGCCCGCATTGGTGCGGGTGTCGGCGATCATCACCAGGCCCTCGCGGACCGTCAGCCCCACGCAATAGGTCATGGGACACCCCCCTCTTCGTCGCTGCGGCCCTGCGGTTTAGGCCTCGTGGCCCCGGCGCGCAAGGATGACCGCGATTCCGGGGAATGCGCAGCGCGCCGATACTGCTAGCGCCTGTTCAGGCCGGCTCGGCGCGATGGCCGATCCGGTGAACGCCAGCACTGCCACATAGCCCGCCGGCTCCCGGACCGCCTCGGAGCGGCGGCGCCCTCACTGTCCGATCTTGGCCTTCATCGCTTCGGCTTGCGTCGTCGCCTTGTCGCCCGCGACGATCCGCGGCCCCTGCGCGGTCACGGTCAGCGTGCGTCCGTCCGTTGCCCGGGTCTCCTGATAGAAGGTCTTCTTGCCGACATGGTACAGCTTCCAGCAGAAGGACTCGTCGAAGCGCTTCGCGGCATTGACCCAGCTCGCGGAATAACAGAACTCGTTGCCGGAGACGGTCCACGTGCCGGCCGCGTAGCCTTCCTCGCCCGGCTTGGTCCAATAGGCCGTCAGCTTGCCGTCGGCGGCGAGAAAGCCTGCGCCATGCCCCCATTCGATGGTGTTGCCGGCATAGATGGCCGTCACATCAGCGGCTGAGAACGGCTTGGCGCGCTTTGGCAGTCCGGCGCCGAGCGCCTGGGTCACAAGCAGGGAGGCGGCGCAGGCGAACAGAACGGCGCGCATGATATGGCTGTCCTCGGCGGATGACGGAGAGGACCGTAAAGGAGAAGCCGCCGACAGTCCAGCAGCGGGTGGAACAGAGCCCGCGCTCGACTTTCAGGCGCCGCACTGATCTTCCCGACAACCAGGCGCACGCCGCGGGCGCCCGGGAACCGGCAAAGAAAGCACAGGAGCCGGCGCATGTTCCCCTCAGGAAGCATCCGCCGCGTCGGGCTCTAGTTCTGGACCTGTCGCTGCGCCTGGCGCTGGGCCACCTTTTCGCTGACGTCGATGCGCACGTTCAGCGTCTCACCTTCGCCGCCATAGCGGGCGCCGCGCACCGGCGCCGCGCCGAGATAGTCGAGGCCGGCGGCGATGCGCACATGGGTGTCGGTCGGACAGAGCTTGTTGGCGGGATCGAAGCCGACCCAGCCCAGGCCCTCGACATAGGCCTCCGCCCAGGCATGGCCGGCATCCTGCCGCGTCACCTCCGGCCTGTGCATATGGCCGCTGACATAGCGCGCCGGGATGCGCAGCTCACGCGCGCAGGCGATGAAGACATGGGTCAGGTCCTGGCAGACGCCCCGCTTCAGGGCAAAAGCCTCCTGTGCCGTGGTCGCCACGTGGGTCGGGTCCGTATCGAAGGCGATCTCGGCATGCACCGCCTCCAGGAGGGCATGGCAGGTCGAGAGAGACCCCTCGCCCGGCCGGGCGACCGAGCGCGCGAAGGCGCGCAACGCCTCGTCCGGCCGCGTCAGCGGCGTCTCGCGCAGGAACAGCGAGGCGGGGAAACGCTCGAGCGTGCCGCGCAGCACGCCGGCCCGGTCCTGGGTCTCGACCTCGCCCTCGACCGTGACGGTGAGCTCGTCGATGCGGCCGATGGCCGAGAACACGTGGCCGATATTGCCGAAAGCATCCTCGACCTCGGTGAGCTTGACGTCCTGATCGACGTCGATGCGCCAGCGCATGACGTGCTGGCCGTCATGCGAGCGCGGCGTGAGCCGAAGCGTCTGGATCACCGACTTGGCCGGCGTCTCGTAGCGATAGACGGTCTCGTGCGCGATGCGGATCCGCATGGGACGATCGAAAGCCCCTTCCGTGGAAAAGTTTGCGGGACGTTAATCGCCCCTCGCCGCCGGCTCAACCCCGGGCGACCGGATGCATACGGGATATGCCCACCTCCGGTGAGCCCGGCGGTGCTGCGGGCTCAGCACGGCAGGGCCCGCGCCGCAGTCCGCTGCGGCTTGTCGACCAGGCCGATCTCGCTGGCGAGCGCCACCGCGATCCCCCGGCGGCTGACGCCGATCTTGGCGTAGACGTTCTTCAGGTGAAACTTGACCGTGGCGTCGGACAGGCCGAGCGCGCGGGCGATCTCCTTGTTGCTGCTGCCGGAGGTCAGCAGCTCCAACACCTGGCGCTCCCGCAGGCTGAGCAGATGCGTCACGGCGCCCTCCCCCGGCGCACGGAAGGAGACGCCGGCGATGCGGGCGATGAACCGCGCCGTGGCGGGGGCGAAGATGCTGAGGCCGAAGCGCCGGACGATGGCGCGGACGGCCTGGGCGAAGGAGCCGCCGGCGTCGAGGAAGGGCTGCAGGATCTCCTGGGGCCGGGCGAGCGCGACCGCCGTCTGCAGCGCGGCCAGCGCCTCGTCCGGCCGGCCGGCGCTCCAGGCCGCCTCCACCGTCAGCAGGGCGGCGTCGAGCAGGTGCAGGCTGGCGCCGCTGGCCTCGGCCAGGGCGGCCACGCGGCCGAGCAGCCGGATCGCCCGCTCCGGCTCGCCCATCCGCACCATGAGCCGAGCCCGGTTGAGCAGGGCTTCGTTGCGCTCGCGCCAGGTCGGCCAGCCCATGCAGGCATCCGGCGCCGGGCCGTCGACATCGCTGCAGCCCGGCATCTGGTCGAGCAGGCGCAGGGCCGATTCCAGCATGCCGGCCTGGGTGAGGATCTCGATGCGCAGCAGCAGCGCGGCGGTGGTGAGGCGCGGCAGGTGACGCTCGATCGCCACCTCGTCGACCCGGTCGACTGCGACGAAGGCGGCGTCCGGCCCCTCGAGGCGCAGGGCGGCCCGGGCCTTGGTGCCATAGCCGCGGATGAAGAGATCGACCCAGCCCTCGCCTGCCGCCATGTGCGGCATGGCGTCGGTGAGGTAGCGGTTGGCCTCGGCGACCTCGCCTCGGAGATAGAGGGCCTCGCCCAGCGGCATGTGCACGATGGCCAGGAGATTGGCGTCGCTCCACTGGGTGGCGTGGATCAGCGCCTCGGCCTCCTTCAGCGCCAGGATGGCCGAGGACAGGCCGCCGGAGAGGATGCCGACCAGGCCCTGATGCACCAGCATGAAGATCTGGCCGTAGGCGGTGCGCTCCTCGCGATAGCAGGCGAGCGCCTTGATGCAGGCGATGCGGGCGGCCGCCAGATCGCCGCGGCGGGTATAGGCGATGCACAGATGATTGTAGATCCAGCCGCACTGCCAGGTGTCGGCCGGCCCGAACGCGGCAACGCGGCGCTCGAGCGCCATGATGTGGTCGCCGTCCAGGTTGACGTCCTCGTAGACGTTGATCAGCCCCTCGATATGGAACAGGTCCTGCTCCGGGAAGGGCTCGGCCTGGTCGCCGCCGCGCCGCGCCATCCGCTTGAGGTCCTCGACCGCCTCGCGCGCCGCGGGGACCTGCCCCTGCTTGGACAGGACCAGCGCATGGCAGAGCTTCAGGGTCGCCGACCGGTGCACCACCTCGGGCGGCAGATTGGCGAGGATGGCGTTGAGCACCGTGTAGCCTGCCCGGATGAACAGCTTGACCCCGCCGGCCCGGCGGATGGCATCGGCGGCCGTGACGAAATCGCCGGCTCGCGCGGCATGGCGCACGGCCTTCTCCAGAAAGCCCCGTTCGGCGAACCATTTCGCCGCCATGGCGTGCAGCGCCGAGATCCGCTCGGAGGACCGATAGGCGAGATCGCTGGCGAGCGCCGCCCGCAGCACCGGATGCAGGCGCAGCCAGCCCGGGTTGCGCGGCACCGGATCGATCACCGGGTGCAGGCTCTCGATGTCGCGCGGCGCGCGATGGGCGACCTCGAAGCCGGCGAGGTGCGAGGCGAGATCGAGCGGAAACTCGTCGAGGATGGAGCAGGCCGCGATCGCCTCGCGCAGGTCCGGCGGGATGGCCGGCAGCAATTCGTCGTGGACGAAATCGGCATAGATCGCGTGGGTGCCGGCGAGCAAAGCCTGGCGCTCGTCCGGGCCCGGGCCGGCCGCCAGCAGCGGCGCGGCGAGACGGACCAGGGCGGGCCAGCCCTGCGTCACCGCGCAGAACCCCTCCAGCTCCTCGCGCGACAGGAGCCGGCCGAGGAGGCGCTGCGTCTCGCCGCGCGAGAAGGCCAGGTGCTCGGCCTGGATCTCGGCCAGCAGCCCGCGCAGGCGAAAGCGCGACAGGGCGATGCCGGGCCGACCCGAGGCGCTGATCACCAGCCGGACCTGCGCCGGCAGCACGCGCAGGAACTCGTCGAACAGGGCCGGGAAGGCCGAGCCCTTCGCCGCACAGAAATCGTCGAGGAACAGGACGAAGCGGTCCGGCTCCGCGGCCAGCGCCTCGACCAGTCCGCGCAGATCGACCGGATCGGCGCGGCCGTCGAAGGCGCCGGCGCGCCGGAGCGCCGCGACCATGCCGCGCAGGGCGAGGTGCGGGTCCTCGTCGCGGCCGGTCAGCGTCATCCACGCCGGGCGCTGGCCCGGCTCGGCAAAGCACCGGAAGGCGGCGGCCATCAGCCCGGTCTTGCCGAACCCGGCCGGCGCGTTGATCAGCACGACCTGGCCGGCGATGCCCTGGCGCAGCCGCTCCATGAGATAGGGGCGGTCGATGCTGTCGAGCAGGCTGCGCGGTGGCTGGAGCCGCGGCTCCAGCGTGGCGTCCGGCGTGATGACGATGCCGGCGCGCGCCGGCGTGCCCGTGGTCAGCTGCATGCTCCGACGCGCTCCCGATCCCAGCGGCGTGAGCATAGCACGATCGGTGCCAACTCCCGGCGCGGCCCGTGCGCCGGGAGTTCCGGCCGAAAAGACCGGCTCAGTCGAAGCCGCGATAGGCATGCGGCAGGCCGAAAGCTGCAGGCCCGAACACGGCGAGAGCTTCCGGCGTGCGCATGATCGGCGGCACCTGCACGGCGAGCACGTTGACGCGCTGCCCATAGCGCAGGCGCTCCGTGGTGATCGGCTCGGCAGTATCCGCCTCCAGGATGCAGATGAGGTCGGGGACGATCGCCAGCACCTGCTCGCCCTGCAGCGCCACCAGGTTCTCGTTCTGGATGCGGATGGCGATCGGCGGCCGCCCCGGGGCGAAGGGCTCGATCCGCACGGTGCCGACCGCCCAGCCGTTCTGGGTCGAGCGCTGGATGTCGGCGACCTTGCCCGAGCCGATCAGCCGGGCTTTCTGGTAGTGGGTGCCGGAGAAGAAGCCGATCAGCGCTTCTATCGGGTCGCGGCGCAGGCGGCGCGCCTCACGCAGCACGCGGCCGATGCCGATGGCCAGCGACATGGTGCCCGGCACCGAGACGCGGCGCGCCGTGGCGCCGTCCATGCCGTATTCGACCAGGGAGGACTGGCCGCCCATGCGGATGGTGATGCCGCGGGCCAGCCATTCGGCGAAGGCGGCCGAGCGGGTCTCCAGCATCACCGTATTGCCGTGCTCGTCGGCGATCGCCACCGGGCTCGCCGGCACGCCATAGACGTTGAAGGTCTCCATCTCCAGCTGCGGGAAGGCGCGGCCCATGCCGTCGGCGTCGATGACGGGCAGGCGCCGGGCCGCGGCGGCGACCAGCGGGATCATCGAGTTGACGCCGCCGGCCTCCATCGGGATGATGGCGTCGACACGCTTGCCAGTATGCGCCTCCCAGGACCGCATGGCGAGCTCGGGCTCCTCGCCCGAGGGCACCTTCTCGATCAGGATGGTCGGGGCGCCCATGTTGCCGCAGGAGACGACCTGGAACGCGTCGGGCACCTCGTCCAGCGCCAGCAGCGGCACCGATCCGTGCCGCTCGATCGCGCCGCGGGCCATCAGCTTGCCGATATAGGGGTCGCCGCCGCCGCCGGTGCCGAGCAGGGCGGCGCCGGTGGCGAGGTCGTCGAGGTCGGCGACCGTGATCTCGCGAGTCATGATCCGCTCCTCAGACGATGCTCTCGATCGGGGTGAACGGCTCCGTGAGACCGAAGCCCTTCGGTCCGAACACGTCGAGCGCCTCGGGCGAGCGCATGATCGCCGGCACCGCCACCGACAGCACCGTGACGCGCTGGCCGAAGCGCAGCTGCTCCGTGGTGATCGGCTCGGCGGTCTCGCTGTCCATGATGCAGATCAGGTCCGGCACGATGGCCCGGACCTGGCCGTCGAGGCGGGCGATGAGGTTCTCGTTCTGGATCTCGATCTCCATCAGCCCGTCCCAGCCCTCCAGCCCCTCGATGCGGGCACGACCGACGGAAAAGCCGGCGCGCGTCTCGCGCCGCATGTCGACGATCTTGCCCTTGAAGATGATGCGCCCGTAGGAATAGGGCGTGTCGGGCAGGAGCCGGAGCAGGGCGTCGAACGGGTTCTCGTGCCGGTCCTTGGCCTCTCGCAGGCAGCGACCGATGCGCATGGCCAGCGTCAGCGTGTTGCGGATCGAGGTGCGCTTCATATCGGCGCCGGACATGCCGTATTCGGCGATATAGGCGCAGCCGCCCATGCGGATGGCGGCGCCGCGCGCCAGCCATTCCATCATCTTGTTGTCGCGGCCGTGGATCAGGGCGCTGTCGCCGTACTCGTTGGTGACGCAGAGCGGGCTGCCGGAGATGCCGTAGACCCCGAAGGTCTCCATCTGCAGCTCCGGGAAGGCCCGGCCCATGCCGTCGGCGTCGACGATCGGCAGGCCGAGCCGGGCGCCGACCACCAGCGGGATGGTGGAGTTGATGCCGCCGATCTCGATCGGCATGGTGGCGAAGGCGCGGCGGCCGAAATGGGCCTCCAACGCCCTCAGCGAAGCGATCGCCTCCTCCCCGCTCGGGATCTTCTCCACCAGCACGGTCGGCGCGCCCATCATGGCGGTGGGGATGACCAGGGCGTCGTCGGGCACGTCGAGCGGGTCGATCACCTCCACCGTCAGGCCGTCGTCGAGGCATTGCTGCACCATCAGGCGCCCGACATAGGGGTCGCCGCCGCCGCCGGTGCCGAGGAAGGCGGCGCCGCGGGCGAGGTCGAGGAGATCGGCGCCGTCGAGCTTCATCGTCGTCCTCATGCGATCACCAGGTCGCCGACCGCCTTGATGCGGATGCGGGTGGCGCTGCCGGGCAGATAGGCGAGCGGCACCTCCTCGATATCGACGATCTTGATGCTCCCGGCCGCCGCACCGGCCTCCGCGGCCCGGTCGGAGGCCTCCTGCTTGGCCGCGCCCAGCACCGCGTCGCGGCTGGTGCCTTCGAGGGAATAGATGCGGTCGACCTCGCCGCCGACCTGGGCGATGGCCGCGCCGATGGCGTTGGCGACCGCGGCATTCTCGGGCCGGATCACCTCGGAGGCGGAGGGCAGGTCGCGCGAGACCAGGATGGCGCCGCCGCCGACCAGGATCACCGGCAGGGGCTCGGCGCTGGTCTTCATGCGGTCCACCACCTCGTCGACCATGCGGTGGATGGTGTCGAGGGCGTTGTCGATGGTCGAGCGCGGCACGTGGCGCACCAGCTCGGGATCGCCGATCTGCTCCAGCCCCGCGGCGACGACGATGTCGGTCGTCGTCAGGGTGTCGCCGCCGAACACCAGGGCCCGGCTGGTGATCTCGTAGCCGACGGAATCCGGGCCGATACGCCGGCCGTCGTCGCGCACGATGCTGCCGCCGCCGAGGCCGAGCGCGACCACGTCGGGCATGCGGAAATTGGTGCGCACCCCGCCGATGTCGACGGAGACGGCGGATTCTCGCGGGAAGCCGTGCATCAGCATGCCGACATCCGAGGTGGTGCCGCCGATATCGACCACCATCGCCTCCTTGCGGGCGGCGAGCATGGCGGCGCCGCGCATCGAGTTGGTCGGGCCGGAGGCGAAGGTGAGGACGGGGTAGCGCTCGACGAAGTCGGGGGTCATCAGCGTGCCGTCGTTCTGGCTGATGAAGAACGGCGCGGCGATGCGCATCTCCTTCAAGGCGATGCGGAAGGAGCTCACCACCTTGGCGGCGAGGTCCGCCAGGCAGGCATTCATGATCGTGGCGTTCTCCCGCTCGAGGAAGCCGACGCGGCCGACCTCGTGGCTGAGCGAGATCCTGAGGCCGGGGACCTCGGCGAGAAGGATCTCGGCGGCACGCTTCTCCATCACCGAGGTCACCGGCGAGAACACCGAGGTGACCGCCGCAGCCTTCAGGCCGCGGGCGCGGATCTCGCCGGCGATGCGGCGGATCTCGGCTTCGTCGAGCGGCGCGATCTCGCGGCCGTCGAACTCGTTGCCGCCGCGCACCATGAAGACGTGCCGGCCGAGGGTGTCGGCGAGGTCGGCGGGCCAGTCGGTCAGCGGCGGCAGCGCCTTGGTCGCGGGCAGGCCGAGGCGGATCGCCGCCACCTCCAGGAGCCGCCGCCGCTCGACCACCGCGTTGGTGAAATGGGTGGTGCCGATCATCACCGCCTCGATGTCGGCCGGCCCGACGCCGGTGCCCTCCAGCACCTGGCGCAGCACCGCCGTGATGCCGGAGGAGACGTCCGGCGTGGTCGGGGTCTTGCAGGCGGACTTAACGAGGAGGCCGTCCATCAGGGCGGCATCCGTGTTGGTGCCGCCGACGTCGATGCCGATGCGCATGGGTCGATCTCTGGAGAAGGGAAGCGGGGTCAGGCGTGCAGCGTCTTGCCGCGATCGGGATCCCAGCCGACCGTGACCATGCCGCCGACGGGAAAGCGGGCGAGGCGCGACTGGTTCTGGCGCTCGGCCACCAGCGTCTGGCCGCCGACGTCGAGGCGGTAGCGCACGATCGCTCCCTGATAGGTCTCGCCGAGCACGGTGGCGGGCAGGCGGATCGGCACGTCGGCCGCCTCGCCGGGGCCGAACAGCAGGACGTTCTCCGGCCGCACCACCAGCTTCGCCGCCGCGCCGTCGGGAAGGTCGCGGCCGCCGGCGCTGGGCAGCTCGGTGCCGGCGAGGTCGACCACCACCCCCTCCCCGGTCCGGCGCTTCAGCGTGACGTCGAACACGTTGGAATGGCCGATGAAGGTGGTGACGAACAGGTCCTGCGGGCTTTCGTAGATCTCCTGCGGCGTGCCGACCTGCACCACGACGGAGCGGTTCATCACGCCGATGCGGTCGGACATGGTCAGCGCCTCGTCCTGGTCGTGCGTGACATAGACCGTGGTGATGCCGAGCGAGCGCTGCAGGTCCTTGATCCAGTATTTCATGTCCTCGCGCAGGCTCTTGTCGAGCGCCGAGAGCGGCTCGTCGAGCAGCAGGATGCGGGGCTCGGTCACCAGCACCCGGGCCAGCGCCACGCGCTGCTGCTCGCCGCCGGAGAGCTGGCGCTGGAAGCGCTCGTCATAGCCGGTGAGCCCGACCTGGCGCAGCGCGTCGGCGACCTTGCGGCGGATGGTCTCGCGCGGCTGCTTGCGCAGCATCAGCCCGAAGGCGATGTTCTCGGCCACGCTCATATGCGGGAAGATGGCGTAGTTCTGGAAGACGATGCCGATGCCGCGCTTTTCCGGCGGCAGCGCGGTGATGTCCTCGCCGCCGACCAGGATCTGCCCGCCGCTCGGCCGGACGAAGCCGGCGATCATCCGCAGCGTCGTCGTCTTGCCGCAGCCGGAGGGGCCGAGCAGGGAGAAGAACTCGCCCTGGCGGATGTGGAGGTCGACCGCGTTGACCGCGACCGAGCCGCCATAGGCCTTGGTGAGACGCTTGAGCTGGACGTCGGACATGGGCCCCGCCTTCCTGAAGTTCGATCGATGACAGGTTCAGCCGGCGAAGATGCCGTTGACCTTCTCGACGATGTCGTCCTCGTTGGCGAGGTAGGCGTTCCAGTCGGGGATCCAGAAGTCCTTGATCGCGTCGGCGGAGTTCTTGACGCCGGCCCTGACCAGGTTGGGCGGCAGCTCCATGTTGCTGATGGTCGGGCGGATGTAGAACTCCTTGCCCATCGGCGTGAGGAAGTCCGCGGTCAGCGCCCGGTCGAGCAGGGCGAAGGCGAGCTTCTTCTGCACGGGGTCGGCATAGCGGCTGACCGTGTAGGTCTGGGTCAGCACCGGCTGCTTCTCCGTCCAGTACCAGAAGGCGAAGGGGGCGCCCTTGTCGCGCGCCTGCATCGGCTCGGCGTCGTCGAGCACGGCGACGATCACCTCGCCGCGCTCCATCAGCGACTGCATGTTGCCGGTGAAGTCGGAGATCTTGGCCGGCATCAGCTCCTTCATCGCCTGGTAGCCGGCTTCCAGGTCATACTGGTCCTTGCCGAACAGGCTGCAGGCCACCAGGAAGAAGTCCATCTGCAGCGTGTTGGAGGTGATGTAGGTGCCGCGCTTGCCGGCAAATTCGGGCTTCCACAGGTCCTTGAAGGCGGCCGGCGGCGTCTTCACCAGGTCCGTGCGGTAGGCATAGCCGTACTGGCCGAAGGCCCAGGTGACGCCGACGCCGTTGGCGGTGGCGAAGGGCCACAGATGCTTGCCGTTGGGGACGTTGGGCAGGACCTCGTCGATCTTCAGGAAGAAGTCGCCCGCCTTGGCCGTCTTGAACATCTCCGGCAGGTTCCAGTTGGTGATGTCGAGCGGCGGCTTCTCGGCGCCGCCGGCCACGAATTTCGGGAACCAGGGCCAGGAGGAATCGTAGGAGATCTTGCAGTTGAAGTCCTTCTGGAACTGGGTGAGCAGGTATTTGGAGACGAGATCGCCCCAGGGCCCGCCCCACTCGCCGACGCGCAGCGTCGCCCCGCCGGCGTCGAACACGCCGCCGTCATAGGCCACGTCGGCCGACCAGGCATGGTTGATGTTGAACAGCGGCAGCGCCGCCGCCGCGGCGCCGGTCTGCAGGAGCTTGCGGCGCGTCAGGCCGGTGCGGGGGGATCGGCTGTCCTTCATGGCACTCTCTCCTTCAATCCGGGTTGATGCGGGCATGCGCTGGGGTCAGGCGCCGAACATGCGCCTGAGGTTGACGAGACGGGACGTGATCACGGTGGAGACCACGACCAGGGCGATGGCGAAGATGCCGGCGGCGGCGGCGATGGGCTGGAAGGCGTAGCGCAGCGAGATGTACATCGCCATCGGCAGGGTCTGCATGTTCGGCGTCGACAGGAACAGCGCCACCTCGAACTGGCCGAACGAGACGATGAAGGCGAAGATCGCCCCGGCCGAGATGCCGGAGGAGACGATGCGCAGGGTGATCTTGCGGAAGGCGGTGAAGGGCGAGGCGCCGAGGCTGCGGGCCGCCTCCTCCAGGCTGAGGTCGAAGCCGACCAGCGAGGCCGTCACCGTGGCGACGACGAAGGGCATGGTGACCAGGACATGGCCGATCAGCATGCCGGCCACGGTGCGCGACAGGCCGATGCCCGAGGTGACGTAGAACACGTAGAGCGCCAGGCCCAGCACCACGCCGGGCAGGACGATCGGCAGCATGAAGAAGCCGCGCAGCGCCGCCACGGCCGGGCTTTCCGAGCGGGTGAGGAACAGCGCCGCCGCCGTGCCGAGCACGGTGGAGATCACGGTGGCGCCCAGCGCGAGGCCGAAGCTGAAGAGATAGGCGTGGAGGAAGGTCGGGTCGGTGAGGAAGGCCTGGATCCAGCGCAGGGACAGGCCCTGCGGCGGGAAGGTCAGATAATCCCCGGCATTGAGCCCGGCGAGGATGACGATCGCCACCGGCAGCAGCAGCACCACCAGCGCCAGCACCGCGACGACCTTGAACACCAGCGGGACGGCCGGCTCCTCGCGCATCACGCCCTCCCCCCGGCCGAGCGGGACGCGGCGCGATGGTAGATCGCGATGGCGAGGAGGCTGATGACGAACAGCACCACCGCCACGGCCGAGCCGAACTGCCAGCGCCCGGTCTCGGAGATCTGCTGGAAGATGTGGATGGGCAGCACCATCACCTTCCAGCCGCCCATCAGGGCCGGCACGACATAGGAGCTGATGGCGAGCGCGAAGACGAGCAGGCTTCCCGCCAGCACGCCGGGCATGGAGAGCGGCAGGACGACATGGCGGAAGGCGGCCCAGCGCGAGGCGCCGAGGCTGCGGGCCGCCTCCTCCAGCGAGGGATGGATGCCCTTGATGATGCCGATCAGCGACAGCACCATGAAGGGCAGCGTCACCTGCACCAGGCCGACGATCACGCCGAAGATGTTGTACATCAGCGGCAGGGGTTTCTCGATCAGGCCGGCGGCGATCAGCGTGCCGTTGATCAGGCCGTTGTCGCCCATCAGCACCATCAGGCCGTAGAGCCGGATCACCATGTCGAGCTGCATCGAGGACAGCACGAGGACCATCAGCGCGGTGTTGCGGCCGGGATGCTCGGTCTTGGCGATGAGGAAGGCCAGGGGATAGCCGAGGATCAGGCAGACCACCGCCACGGCGAGCGCGATGCCGATCGAGCGGACGATGGCGAGGGAATAGATGTCGCGGGTGAAGATGCGCTCGAAGTTCGCCAGCGTGAAATCGCCCTGCAGCGTGACGACGCCGGCGGCGGACTTGTCGAGCGACAGGGCGAACAGCGACAGGACGGGAACGACGAAGAAGGCGAGGAAGAACAGCAGCGCCGGCAGCACCAGCCACCACAGGCCCAGCCCCTGCCAGGGGCGGCGCCGGGCCCGGCCGGCCGTGCGGGACAGAACCGCGCCTTCCGCCATCGCCATGCCCTGCTCCTCCTTCGCCACCACGGTGCGCGGCTATTCAGCCGCAGCCGGCCAGCGACAGTGAAGATCGGGATAGCCCACCAGCGGCTTGGCCGGGGGCGCGGGATAGGTGCGCTTGGATTGGGTGAGCTCGAGCCGGGCGAGCGCCGCCGCGACCTGCACGGCGGTCGGGATCGGGTCGATCACCGGCACGTCGATGATGCCGCGCCGCGCCAGGCCCTCGCTGACGGCGGCAGCGCAGCCCATCAGGCCGGTGCAGCCGAAGATGATGGCGTCGGCGCCATCGAGCTCGACCGCCTTCGCCGCCTCCTCCACCAGCAAGGCGTTGGTGCGGGCAAGATCTGTCTCCAGCTCCAGCACCGGGATGTCGACGCTGCGCACCGAGGCGAGCTTGCCGGAAAGGCCGTAGAGCGCCGCCTCGTTCTCGAACGAGGCGCGCAGGCGCCGCATCACGGTGACGACGGAGAAGGTGTGGCCGAGCATGGCGGCGATGTGCATCGCCGTCTCGGCCGGGCCGAGCACCGGGATGCCGACGACCTCGCGGCCGGGGCGCAGGCCGGGATCGCCCATGCAATCGATGATGACGGCATCGGCCCCCTCGCCTTCCGCCTCGATGATCCGCGCCAGCGTGCCCGGCACGGAGAGCGCCGCCTCGAACTCGCTCTCGATCGAGGCGGGCCCGCTGGCGATCTCGACATGGCTGACCGTGACCCCGGGCACTTCGAGGGCTCTGAGGTCCTCGGCACGCCGGAACCCCTTGGTGGTGATGGGCGTGACCACCCTGACATGGACATGGGAGCGCAGCATGGCTTCCTCCGCCGGTCGATCGAATGCCTCGACGGTGGCATCGGGACCGCGCCGCGCCAAGGGGACGGGAGAGCTAGGTTGCCGGCTATTTGGGAGGGCCCGGCCGCGCAAGATTGTTTCGCGGACCTAGCCAAAAGGATAGGTCTAGGTGAGGGTCATCGATCTAAGCTCCTCACGACGCTGGATATTTCGCAAGAACCGCTCCCGCCCGCCGGCTGTGCGGGGCGCGCAATGCCCCTCCGAGGCCGATTCCGCCCGCGTTGACAGCCCCGGCCCAGCTCCCTCAACTCCGCTGCCATGCTGCCGCGGACGACGAGCCCGACGCCATGACCGACACGCCATCGCCGACGCTGCCGGCGCCCGCGGATGCCGCCCGCCGCCAGCCCCTGCCGGGCTCGATCGCCGGCGGCCTGCGACAGGCCGCCGGCATGGTCTGGCTCGAGCTGCGGCTCATCGCCAACCATGTCTATGACTATGCCCGCTTCCGCGGCGCCAGCTTCATCCATGCCGAGCGCGGCCGCGAGCATCGGCGGGCGCATATCCATATCCTGGCGCACATGATCGAGTACGGCCTCGCCCTGCCCGATCCCCGGCTCGGCTTCGGGCGAGACCGGCGCGAATTGCTGCTGGGGCGGCTCAGCGACTATCTCGACCGCTACGGGCTCGACGAGGTCGCTGCCTTCGGCCTGAAGGCGCTCGATGGCTATTGCGCCGCCAATCGCGGCGCCGACCTCGCCGGCCTCGACGCGGCGCTCGATGCGCTCGACGCCCGCCACGGCTTCCGCCGCCACGCCGGCCGCGGCGGCACGGAGGAGGTGACGGCCGACGCGATCCGGCGCGTCACCGCCATCGACTTTGCAGCCTTCATGCAGGCCCGCCACAGCGTCCGGCACTATGCGCCGCAGCCGGTGTCGGCGGTCGAGATCGAGCAGGCGGTGGCGATCGCCCAGCAGACGCCCTCCTCCTGCAACCGCCAGACCTGCCGGGTCCACGCCTTCACCGAGCCGGACAAGCGCGCCCGCGTGCTGGCGCTGCAATCGGGCAATCGCGGCTTCGGCCACGAGATCGGCGCCGTGATGGTGGTGACGGCGGACATGGCGCATCTCAACACCGTGGGGGAGCGCAACCAGGCCTTCGTCGACGGCGGCATGTTCGCCATGACGCTGGCGCTGGGCTTCCATGGCCAGGGCATGGGTGCGGTGATGCTGAACTGGAGCGTCACCGCCGGCCGCGACCGGGCCCTGCGCCGGCTGGCCGGCCTCGCCGACAGCGAGCTGGTCATCACCCTGATCGGCGCCGGGCACCTGCCGGAGCGCTTCCGTGTGCCGGTGTCGCAGCGCAAGTCCCTGGCCGAGATCCTGCGGATCGATCCCGCGCTGGCGGGCTAGGCGTGCGCCTCTCAGCGCACCGGATAGCCGTGGCGTGACTGGGTGGCGGAGATCAGCAGCTGCGCCTTGGCATCCTGCCCCGACTGGCAGGCGATGCCGGCGGCGTCGAGGTCCTTGACCATCTGCGCATAGACCTCCTTGCCGATGAAGCCGACCTTGAGGTCCTTGTCGATGATGGTGCGGACATAGCCGATGCGCTCGTGGCAGGACATGGCGGCGGCGGCCGGGACCGCGGAGGCGCAAAGGGCCAGGGCGGCGAGGACGGGCAGGAAGCGCATGACTGGACGATCTCCGACGAATCGCGACAGGGCGATGGGACCGCCGAACGCGGGCGGGGTCAACAGGGTGCGGCGCGCGAGCCCGGGCCAGGCGATGGCACCCAGCCGCTGAACCCGCGGGACAGGCTGCGACCGAAGCTGGGTGGTCCCAGGCACGGCGGGCGCGCGCGGCAGGCGCTGCCGGGCAAGCCGTCCCGGTGAGCTCCTTGACACCTCCGCCACAAGCGAGCTAACCTCCAACCTAATCGATTAGGTAACCCTCGGATCACATGATAATCTGTCAGTAATATCAGGATCTTGATCTTATCAAAACGGTTATGGAAGCTCGAGGCTCTCAGGTGCGCAGGTCGACAATGCGCGACGTCAGTCGCGCGACAGGGCTGTCGATGTTCACGGTTTCGCGCGCCCTGAGCGGCGCCGACGGCGTGTCCGAGGAAAGCCGTGAGCAGGTCCTGAAGGCGGCGCGCGAGCTCGGCTACGTCCTGAACCGCGCGGCTCAGGAGCTGCGGCGCGCCAGCCGCGACACCGTCGCCGTCATCACCGCGAGCACGTCGAACTCCTACTATCTGGAAATGATGCGCGGCATCCAGCAGGCGCTGAGGCCCTCGAGCTGGACCGTCGTGGTCGGCGACGTCGCCGTCGACGGAGCCTACGATCCACGCCTTGAGGACCGCATGGTCCAGCGTCTGATCGAGTCGCGGGCCGCCGGCGTCATTTCCACGTTGACGCTCACGCCCGAGAACACGCGCCTGCTTTCGACCTGGGATATTGCGGTCGTCTTCGTCGATTCCGCGCCCCCCGCCAGCGCGCGGGACTTTCCCAGCGTCACGACCGACAATTACAGCGCCAGCCTCATCGTCGGCGCGCACCTGGCGGAGCACCGCTTCGAGCGCTGGCTCCTGCTGATCTATCCGCCGAAATGGTCGACCCGGTTCGATCGCGAGCGCGGACTGCGCGATTCCGCCAAATCGCACGGCGCCGACCTGGTGGTCCTGGAGAGCGAGAACGACGCCGAATCCGGCCACCGGACCCTCGGCGACCATCTCGATCGGACAGGCAGGCTGCCCGACGTGCTGATCGCCGGCAACAACCCCCTGCTCCTCGGTGCGATGAAGCTGGCGAAGGATCGGGGTCTCTCGATTCCGGGCGACATGGCGCTCGTCGGCTATGACGAGTTCGCGTGGTCGGAGCTCGTGGATCCGCCGCTCACGGTCCTGAACGAACGGTCGGAGGAGATCGGGCGCCGGGCCGCTCTGACTCTCGCCGAGATCATCGATGCCCAGTCGGACGCCGAACGGACGGGCGGTTCCAAGACGCCGGTCTATCTGCCCCGTCACCAGCACCAGGTCGCCGCGGATCTCACGATCCGCAGGTCCTGTGGCTGCAGCGTTCCGAAAGGAAGGATTGGAAGGGAGGACGAGATGAAGCACCCGGATCCGGTGACTTAGCCGCTCGGAAGAGCGCCGAACCCCATTGATATCCCGGCAGAACCGAGGAGCTCGACGCCTCGGAACGGGATGGTGTGCGCCCAACAGGGCCAGCCTCCGTGCCTCAGCGGCACGGTCGTCGACGGCGTTTGCCGGCCGCGCCGCTTATCGAAGCCGGCAACAGAGGAAACTGGAGGAGAGAACCATGAGTCTTTTGAAATCCCGCCTGGCAACCGCCGCCGCCACGCTCGCGCTCGTCGCGGCCGCCTGGTCGGCTCCGGCCCTTGCGAAGATGCCGGAGAAGATCACCAGCATCGGCCTGATGGTGCAGGACATGTCCAACCCGTTCTTCTCGGCGATGGACAAGGGCGCCAAGGAGGCCGCGGCGAAGATCGGCGCCACGCTGAACACCCAGGATGCGCAGCTCGACCTCGCCAACCAGAACACCCAGATCGATGCGTTCATCCAGCAGGGCGTGAACCTCATCGTCATCTCGGCGGTGGACGAAGCCGGCATCGAGCCGGCGATCCAGCGCGCCAAGGACGCCGGCGTCATCGTGATCGCGGTCGACACGCCGGCCCATGGCGCCGACGCGGTGATCATGACCAATGCGGTCCAGGCCGGCGAGAAGTCCTGCGACTATCTCTTCAAGGAGATGGGCGGCAAGGGCGAGGTCCTGCTGGTCGACGGGACGCCGATCCAGACCATCATCGACCGCATCAACGGCTGCAAGACCGTCGCCAAGAGCTATCCCGGCATCAAGATCGTCGGCCAGCAGGCATCCAAGAACGATCGCGCCTCGGGCCTGGCGGTGACCACCGACATGCTGACCGCCAATCCCGACGTGACCGGCATCTTCGGCATGAACGACCCGTCCGCGCTCGGCGCCGTGCTCGCGGTCGAGCAGGCCGGCAAGGTCTCGCAGATCAAGGTGACCGGGGTCGACGGCAGCCCCGAGGCGGTGGCGGAGCTGAAGCGCGAGGGCTCGCCCTTCATCGGCACCGCGACGCAGAACCCGGCCGAGATGGTGCGCCAGGCGGTCCAGATCGCTGAGGACATGGTCGCCGGCAAGCCGCCGAAGGAGAAGACCATCCTGATCCCGAGCGTCCTCGTCACGCGCGAGACGGTGAAGGACTATCCGGGCTGGTAACAGACACATCAGGCGAGGGACGGCGGCATGCTCCGCCATCCCTCGCCGCACGGATCCTGGCGATGGCAGACGAACCTCTTCTTCGCATCGAGGACGTGACAAAACGCTTCGGCGCCACGCTGGCGCTGAACCATGTCCGCTTCGACCTGCGGGCCGGCGAGGTCCACGCCCTGATGGGCGAGAACGGCGCCGGCAAATCGACGCTCATGAAGATCCTCTCCGGCACTATCGGGCGCGATGGCGGCGCGATCGTCATGGACGGGCGGCCGGTCGAGATCCGCACGCCGCTCGACGCCCGTGCCCACGGCATCGCGATCATCCACCAGGAGCTCAACACGGTCCCGTACATGACCGTGGCGGAGAATCTTTCGCTCGGGCGCGAGCCGAAAACCCGCTTCGGCCTGCTCGACCGTCGCCGCGTCCAGCGGGAGGCGCGCGAAAAGCTCGCCCGGATCGGCGCGGAGATCGATCCGGACCGGCCGCTCGGCTCCCTCAGCGTCGGCATGCAGCAGATGGTCGAGATCGCCCGCGCGGTGAGCGAGGAGGCCCGCGTCCTCGTGCTCGACGAGCCGACCGCGGCGCTGTCGCGGGCCGAGGCCCTGCAGCTCTACCAGCTCATCGGCCAGATGCGCGCCGGCGGCGTCGGGCTCATCTACATCTCCCATCGCATGGAGGAGGTCTGGCAGCTCGCCGACCGCGTCACGGTGCTGCGCGACGGCGCCTATGTCGGCACCGGCGCCATGGGCGATCTGACGCCCGAGGACGTCGTGCGCATGATGGTCGGCCGCGCCATGGGCGACCTCTACGACCACGCGCCCCGGCGGGCGGGCGCCACCGTGCTGGAGATCGGCGCGCTTTCCGGCGATCGCGTCGGGCCGGTGAGCTTCTCCGTTCGCGCCGGCGAGGTCGTCGCCATGGCCGGCCTCATCGGCTCCGGCCGCACCGAAGTGGCGCGCCTGATCTTCGGCGCGGACCGGCGCGCGGGCGGGACCGTGCGTGTCGGCGGCCGCGAAAGCCGGCCCGGCGACCCGTTCGCGGCCATCGCCGACGGCATCGGCATGGTGCCCGAGGACCGCAAGGACCAGGGCCTCTTCCTCGACCATCCGGTCGAGGCCAACATCGCCATCAGCTCGCTCGACCGCTTTTCGACGGCCGGAATCGTCCGGACGGCCGAGGTGCGGGCGGCCGTGCTCGGCCAGATGCAACGGCTGCACCTGCGCCGGAACGCCGTCGACCTCGCGGTGCGCGCCCTGTCCGGCGGCAACCAGCAGAAAGCGGCCCTGGCGCGCTGGCTGATGCGGGATTCTGAGGTCCTGATCCTGGACGAGCCGACCCGCGGCGTCGATATCGGCGCCAAGCGGGAGATCTACGAGCTCATCGACGAGCTGGCGCGGGCGGGCAAGGCCGTGCTCGTGATCTCGTCCGACCTGCCCGAGGCCATCGGCATCAGCGATCGCCTGCTGATCATGCGCGAGGGGCGGATCGTGCACGCGATGGACTCCGGCCGTGCCACCGAAGAGGCGGTGATGGCCCATGCGACGGGCACGGCAACGCGCCGGGCCGACGCGACCCACGGAGCTGAAGCATGACGGACGACAGGGCGGCGGAGTCGCCGGCGCCAGTGGCGCGGACATCCTTCAACTTCGCGAAATGGTGGGACCGCGTCGGCATCCTGGTGGTGCTGGTGGCCCTGGTCCTCCTGATGTCGGCGATCGCGCCGAACTTCAATCGCGTCGACAACCTCCTCAACATCGCGCGGTCGATCTCGGTCAATGCGATCCTGGCGGCCGGCCTCACCTTCGTCATCCTGACCGGCGGCATCGACCTCTCGGTCGGATCGATCGTGGCGGTCTCCGGCGTGGTCGCGGTGGTGCTGGCGATCGCCGGACTGCCCGCGCCGCTCGCCGTGCTGGCCGGGATGCTGGTCGGGGGCGCCTGCGGCCTGATCAACGGCGCGCTCACCGCCTATCTCGCGCTCGCGCCCTTCATCGTGACGCTCGGGACCATGACCTTCCTGCGCGGGCTCGCCTACACCATCACCGCCGGACAGCCGATCGTCTCGAGCGATTTGAGCTTCAAGGGCATCGGCAACGGCTATCTCGCCGGCATGCCCTTGCCGGTCATCGTCATGGCCGCCGTCTATCTCGCCGCCTGGTTCCTGCTGGAGCGGACCCGCTATGGGCGCCACGTCTATGCCGTCGGCGGCAACGCGCAGGCGGCCCGGCTTGCCGGCGTCCGGGTGAACCGGATCACGCTGTCAGTCTATGTGATCGCCGGGGCCTGCGCCGGTCTCGCCGGCGTCATCTTCGCGGCGCGGGTGATCTCCGCCCAACCCACGGCCGGAACGGGATACGAGCTCGACGCGATCGCGGCCGTGGTGCTCGGGGGCACCAGCCTCGCCGGGGGACGCGGCCGCATCATCGGCACGCTGATCGGCTCGATCATTCTCGGCGTGCTCGGCACCGGGCTCATCCTCCTCAACGTCCCGTTCTTCACGCAGCTCCTCATCAAGGGGGTGGTGATCATCCTCGCCGTCGCCATCGACAGCCTGAAGACGAGACCGCTGCCGTTCCTGCGCCGAGGACGATCGGTCGACTGACCGGATGCATCCAGCGGTCCTGGCTGTCGCCGACGCCCGGCGGCGCCGCGGCGCTGTCCCGCCCTCCCCCGCTCACCCCTTCGCGGAGACCCGACACCATGCCCACGACGATCATCGTCAGCGATCCTCTTTCCGGCCGCCGCACCCGGGAGCCGATCATCTTCTCCGTGAAAGGCGATCTGCCGGAGCCGCTGCGCTGGGCCGAGACGGAGGCTGGCGAGAAGGTGCTTCTACAACGCCTCGGCCGTCGGTCCTCCGAGGGCCAGACGACATTCGCCGCGGTGATCGACATCGACGGGTCGCTTCGGCTCACGCTCGGCGATGCGGTGCCGGGCGATGCGGCGCCCGAGGGGATCCGGGAGCTGCCGGGCCGGGAGAGCGACTGCTTCGTGCGTCTCGACACCGGCGTCTTCGATCTCGAGCTCTGCTCCGGCAAGGCCGAGGGGCTCGGCTCGTCGAAATGGGGAATCCGCCACTTCAAGGGGCTGCATGACGGCGTCGAGCTGCTTCCCTCCGGCAACAACGCAATCGGCGGCTTCTACGGCCCCTTCTTCACCCCCGAGAACGGCCTGATCAATCCGCCCGAGCATGCCAAGGTCGAGATCGAGATCGTCGAGCGCGGGCCCCTCCTCCACCACTACCGCATGCACGGGATCATCCCGGACGGCCTGCTCGAGGAGCTGAGGGGCAAGCGCTTTGCGATCGACTGGCTGTTCTTCCACCGCGTTCCCTTCTTCCAGAGACGATACGCGGTGGACGCCTTCCAGACCGTCATCAACGGCCGCTCGGTCACGAACAAGATCACGGTCGGCGACGAGTTCGAGGGCGGCCAGGGAAAGCTTCTCTTCGACCGCTTCGCAGCCTATGGGGGCACGCGCTACCGGGCGGGCGATCCCTACGCGGGCGAACTTGTGACCATGGTCCGTGAAACGGTGGCGGAGTCCGCCGCCTCCGGCCCGAAATTCGAGGAGTTCCGCGGCGAGCTTGCCAACATCGAATCGGCCCACTGGGATCTCTACTGGCGCCTCTTCTGCGCGTGGGAGAAGGTGCTCGACGAAGACGAGATCCGGGCACGGCTCGCGCGCGTTCGTGCCGCGGCGCATGTCAAGGCGGACCTCGGCGATCGTCCCTGGATCTTGACGGAGGAGCCGGTCGAGGTCTCGGCAGCGCCGCACGAGACCATCTTTCCCGGCCCGGCCTCGAAGACGGTCGAGTTCGACAGCAGGACGGGCCGCGCCATGATCTGGTGGACCTCGCAGCCCTCCGGAGCCTTCCAGATCGTGCAACGGCCCCAGTCCGGCTGGGTGAACTGGGGCTCGAACGGCGAAAACGAATGCCCCGAACTGCCGGTGGGCGTCGACATCAGGACTGCCTACGGCCCGTTCGCGTCCAGATGGATGGAGGTCGCGGATCGCCTGGAGACGCCGCTGTCGACGCATGTCTCCTCCCAGGATTCGATCGGCGAATAGCTGAATCGGAGTGGCGCAGGGATCCCCTCTTCCGACCCATCCCGGGTGTTCCCGAGACGGGTCTTGACGAAGCAAGTCGGCAACATCCGAGTTGCCGGGAGAGGGGCTGTGCGCGCCTCGACTACGCGCTGCCGCCGAAAGGCTGCCTCGCCCTGCGGAAATCGCTCGGCGTGCTGGCAAAGCGACGGCGGAACATCCGGCTGAAATGCGAGGAGTCGGAGAAGCCGCATTCGACCGCGATCGCGGCGAAGGACTTGTCTGTGTTTTCGATCATGTGCCGCGCCAGGGACAGCCGCATGTCCATGAAGGCCGACCGCGGCGAGCTTCCGAGCGCGCTGGCGAAGTGCCGTTCGAGACGGCGCTTGCCGATGCCCAGGTGCTCGGCGATCTGCCCGACGGAGATCGGCGCATCGAGGTTCTGCTGCACCAGCAGCAAGGCCTTCCTTACGAACTGGTCGCCGGTGTCGAGTTCGAGGATGGGGCTCGGCTGCGGCGCCTCGCCCACCTCCGCGCCGTTGATCATCATGATGTGCAGGCTCTTGGTCGCCGGCGCCTTGCCGATATGCCTCTCGACCAGGAACGCCGCCAGATGGGCCGCACTCGCGCCGCCCGGACAGGTCAGGCGGTCGCGGTCGACGATGAAGATCCGGTCGGACACCGGCTGGAGGCCGTCGAACTGCTCCAGGAAATCGGTGTGGTGGAACCAGCTGACGCAGCAGCGATAGCCGTCCATCAACCCGGCCCGGTGGAGGATGAAGGCGCCGGTGCAGACGCCGACGAGCGGGACCTTCGCCGCGGCGGCCTGTTGCAGATACCGCAGGCAGGCGGGGCTGAGATCGAGACTTCCCCCGATCAGGCCGCCCACCACCACGACATAGTCGAACTTGCCGGGGTCGCCGAGCCGCTCGGTCGGCTGGACCACCACGCCGCTGCTCGACGCCACCGGATTCATGGTGTCGGACAGCACGCTCCATTCGCAGCGGATCGGCCGGCTGCGGTCCCCCTCGTCCGCGGCCAGCCGCAGGACATCGACGAAATTGGCGAAGGCGTTCAGCGTGAAGTGCCGCGCCAGGATGAAGCCGACGGACAGCCTCGGCGCTTCTCCGTCCGGCCGGGCCGGCCTTGCCGTCCGATGCGCGCCCATGATGGCCTCTCCGTCCGCGAAGTGTCGCAGGGATAACATCCCGTCGACGCATCCATTCTGTCCGCCTGCGAAGGAGCCGGCAATAGTGTCCGCGCGCCGGTTTTTCAGGCCATGCCGGGATCGGCAGGACGCGAGCCATGAAGCTGACCTATGCCGCCTTTGCCTTTCTCGGCCTCCTGTGGGGATCGAACTTCACCTACATGAAATGGGCGGCAGCTCTCATCAGCCCGGCACAGATCACGCTCCTGCGGGTGTTCTTCGGCTTCCTGCCATTGGCATTCGCGGCCTGGCATGCCGGCGCGATCGACCGCCGTCAATTGCGGTATCTGCCGCATTTCCTCGTCATGGCCATTGTCGCGACCGCCTTCTACTACTTCGCGATCGTCAAGGGCACGGCGTTGCTTCCCTCCGGCGTCGCGGGGGTCCTGGGCGGATCGATCGCCTTGTTCACCGCCGTCGCCTCGCTGCTGGTCCTGCGAACGGAAAGGCTCAACCGGCTGATGGCCGTCGGGGTCGCCTGCGGCTTCGCCGGCATCGTCCTGATCGCACGTCCCTGGGAGGGCGCGGACAGGTCCATCGACCTTGCCGGCGTCATCTGGATGGTGGCGGGCGCCGCCGTCCTCGGCCTGTCCTATGTCTATGTCCGCCGCTTCCTGTCGCCGGCCAACCTGCCGCCGCTCGCGCTGTCCACCTGGCAGATCGGGCTGGCCCTGCCCGTGCTGCTGCTTCTGACGGACTTCACCGGCATCGGGCGGATCCTTCAGGATTGGCACGCAGCCATCGGCGTGGCGGTCGGGCTCGGCGTTCTGGGGACCGGCGCCGCCTTCCTGATCTACTATTACCTGGTGCAGGAGCTCGGCGCCGTCGCGGCCTCGGGCTCGACCTATATCACGCCGATCGTCGCGTTGCTCATCGGTTGGGCCACCGGCGAGAAAGTGGGCATGCTGGAAGTGGCGGCCGTGGTCCTGATTCTCGGCAGCATTGCCATGCTGCAGATCGGGCGGCAGCGCGCCCTTCGCGAGACGGCCGGGGTGCAACATCCGGATGGACGGCGCCGTGCTCCATGACGGGCGCGGCCCGGGAGCGGGCCCTTGGTCCTTCGCATCGAGAACCGCCCGCCGGTCCGCATGCCATGATCGCAAGGGTCGCTGCAGCCGTGTGGCATAGCCATCCAGCTAAGCCCAGCGGCCGCAGCGCCTCGTCATCCCATGTCGCACGGCCGATCGGGCCGGCGGGACAGGCCCGTCACGCCTTCGGGTTTGCGTCCTTGTTCCGGAACGCCGCCTCGCCGGCATCCGACACCGCCACCCATGTCCGGTCGGGGGCGGCGTCCGGGACGTAGCTGTCGTGCCAGTTCCACCACTTATAGGTCGGGGTCTGGGGATAGCCCTCGGGCGAATTCTCCCACACCTCCTGGCGGCCGAGCGGCGTGATGTCGAGATAGTTCCAGGTGCCGCCCATCTGCTCGTCGCCGCGGTTGTTGACGAAATAGGTGCGGAACACCGAGGCGCCGTCGCGGTAGAACACGTTCGTGCCGTGCCACTCGTCCACGCCGAAATCGGCGTCGAAGCCGTCGGTGATGGTGACCCACGGCATCGTCCAGCCCATCCGCGCCTTCAGCCGCGCGATGTCTGCCTGCGGGGCGCGCGAGGCGAAGACGAGGGTGGTGTCGCGGGCGTTGAGGTGGGCGAGATGGGCGACCTGGTCGGCCACCATGGAGCAGCCGCGGCAGGCGTGGTCGGGCCAGCCGAACACCCCGGGCTCGAAGAAGGCACGGTAGACGATCAGCTGGCGACGGCCCTCGAACAGGTCGAGCAGGCTGGCCTTGCCGGCAGGGCCTTCGAACGCATAGGCCCTGTCCACGGCCATCCATGGCATGCGCCGGCGCTCGGCCGCCAGGGCGTCACGGGCGCGGGTCTGGGCCTTTTCCTTCACGAGCAATTGCCGGTGCGCCGCCTCCCAGGCCTGCGGCGACACGACCGGCGGCGTGCACATGGCGGGTTGGCCGACATTTCCTCCGGTCTCGACTGATGCAGTCATGGCTTTGAACCTCCTGATCCCGGCGACGGCCCGCCCACCGCGGTGAGGCGCGATCCCGTTCGCGGCCCGTCGCTCGTCGTTGCTGGTGCAATGCTTTTCGCACCGGGACAGCACATGGCGGGAGTAACAAGTGCGGCGGGATTCCGAGGAAGCCACCGGTTTCCGCCGGCGCGCAGGCCCCCGAAGCCGGCGATCGCCTCGGGTCCTGGCCGGGACAAGTCCCGGTCTGGTTACTGCGGGGGCATGGACCTCGCGGCCGCCGGCGCCGGCAAGCCATCCGACCGCGACAAGATGGCGGCGGCGCTTGCGGGCGCAGCCTCCGGCGGCTAACCCTCGATCAGCAGCAATCGCACCGGCTCGGCCATGTTGAAGGAATTCGGTCGCGAGATCTGGACCGCGGACGGCCCGGAGGTCGCGGTCGCCGGATTTCACTATCCCACGCGGATGGCCGTCATGAGACTGCCGGCTGGCGGCCTCTTCATCTGGTCGCCGGTACGGCTGACGCAGAGCCTGCGGACGGCGGTGGATGCCCTCGGCCAGGTCCGGCACATCGTTGCTCCCAACTCCCTGCATCACCTGTTTCTGGCGGAGTGGAAAGGTGCCTATCCCGAGGCCAGGCTCCACGCGCCCCCGGGCTTGCGCAAGAAGCGTCGGGACATCGACTTCGACGCCGACCTCGGCGAGGCGCCGAGCCCGGATTGGGCCGGGGAGATCGACCAGGTCCTGGTGCGGGGCAACCTGATCACCACCGAGGCGGTGTTCTTCCACGTCCCGAGCGGCACCGTGCTCTTTACCGATCTGATCCAGCAGCTTCCCGCCGGCCTGCTCTCGGGCTGGCGGGCCGTGATCGCGAAGCTGGACCTGATGGTCGGGCCCGAGCCGTCGGTGCCGCGCAAGTTTCGCCTCGCCTTCACCAATCGCCGCCTCGGGCGCGATGCTCTGGGCCGCATCCTCGCATGGCCCGCCGAGACGGTGCTGATGGCCCATGGAACACCCGTGGAGCGGGATGCGCCGGCCTTCCTGCGCCGCGCGTTCGGGTGGCTGACGGGATGATGGTGCCGGGCGTCAGGCCCGGCTCGGGCGCTCGGTTGCAAGGAGCGCATAGAGCATGTCGTCCCGCCACTCGTCGCCGACGCGCAGGTTGTCGCGGAGCCGGCCTTCGCAGCGGAATCCGAGTTTCTCGACGAGCGCCCGAGACGGCGTGTTGTCGGGATGGATGAGAGCCTGCACGCGATGCAGGCCGAGCTCGCCGAAGCAGAATTCGAGCATGGCCGAGACGGCCTCCGCGGCGATGCCCTGCCGATGGCGCGCGGGATCGACGATATAGCCGATGGCCACGCGCCTGCTGCGGATATGGCCGTCGTGATAGTTGACCAGGCCGAGGCAGCGATCGGTCCCGGCCTCCGCCACCGCCCAGAATCGATAATAGGACGGGGTGCAGTCGATGAAGCGCTGCACCGCGCGCTCGGTCTCCAGCCGTTTGGTGTGAACCGGCGTGTTCCAGAAGCGCATCGCCTCCGGGTTCGCGAAGCATTCGTGCATCGCGTCGACATCCTCGGTGCGGAATTGGCGCAGGCGCAGGCGGGCAGTGACGAGGATCGGGTGCGGGATGGGTTGTCGTGCCATGTCTGAAGCCCATGCTGCGCGAAGCAATCCCGCCGACGATCCGGCCGGGCGCCAATCCGGGACAGCATAGGGCGTGCCGGAGCGGACGCGAAACATGCCAGCACGACCTCACGCCTCCTCGCCCTGCCCTCTCCTACGTTCGCTCCGCTGCATCTTCATCACAATTCCGGCAGCAGGCGCGCCAGCCTGGCCCGCAGGGCGAGGCCGCGCGGCAGCAGATCGGCGATCGCTCCGGCGGTCTCACGGGCGCCGCGCGCGCCGAGGAAGAAGAAATGGCCGCCGGCGATCCGGGCGCCCGTGCCGGTCTGGAGATCGGCCATGACGGCCGTGAGCGCCGCCCAGGCCGGGCCATCCATCGGGCGGCCGTGGCGGCCGAAAGCGTCGACATAGCGGGCGAGCACGATCTGCGCATTGACATAGGCCCAGCTCGCAGCATCGCCGATGGCGTGGCGGTAGTCCTGCTCGCCCGTCGGCACGATCGGCGTCGCAAAGGGAAAGACGGAAAGATCGGGCTCCTCGGTCGGGTGGAACGAGCGCGCCAGGCCGCCGGGGACGATGCCGATCGGCGTGCCGGTCAGGATGTGCCTCTCGTAATCGTCCGGCGACAGGACGGTGCGGCCGAGCTCGGCCTCGATCGACCTGATCTCGGCCTGCCAGGTCCTCAGCCGCTCGACACCGAAGAGCCGGGATCCCGCGACATCCCAGAGGCCGTCGGCATCGAGACGCTCCTCCGAGCGATAGCTTCGCGGCGATCGCGGCAGCGGCGAGCTCGCGGACAGCGGCATGAACCCGGCGATGTCGATATTTCGCCGGCAAAGCGAGTCGACGAGATGACCGACGATGCTGCCCCCGAGGCTCCAGGGGAGGATGACGACGGATCGCGATTGACCGTCCGCTTCGATCGCCTCCTCGGCGCAGGTTGCGATCGCCTCCGCCCAATCCGGCCGCGTCAACCCGGTCTCGAAGGCCTGGCCGAAGCGCGGCCCGACCGGCACGGAGACGGTCAGCATGCCGAACCCCGCCTCGGCCAGCCAATGATCGACGAAATCTTCGCTGATGCCGCCGGGATAGCCGTAGAACACCCGCGCCAGATGGCCGCCGCCGGGGATGAAGACCATGAGCGGCGCCGACCGATCGCGTCCCGGGCGGTGATAGACGAGCGTCGAAACGCCCGCCGATCGGCGGAGCGCTTCGCCGTCCACGAGCGCCCCGGCGCCGGCGAGGACGTGCTGTCGGTCAAGATGCGTCGTCATGACACCCGAGGCGAAGGAAGGGGAGCGATGATGAACCTCATGCCGCACGCTCAGGCATCCAAAGCCTTCGCGCGAGCCGCGATCGCGTCCTTTCGGGCGCGGAAGGCATCGGCCAGCTCTGCATAGAAGGGGATGACCTCGGGATCGAAATCCCGCGCCGGCCGAGGCTCGGCAATGAAGTGGCCGTAGCGATCGTTCCCGCGCACGAGGGTCGCGCTGTCCTTGAACCCGGTCGTCTGGCGGACATGGGCCGCGACGTAGCGGATCGCGATGCCGAGCCGCCGCGTATCGGAGCGATTGGCCTCCGACCCGTGGATGAGCATCGTGTGGTGGAGTGAGATCTCGCCCGGCTCGAGCTCGAGATCGACAGCCTTCGTCTGGTCGACCTCGACTGCGACGTCCTGGCCGCGGCTCAGCATGTTGTTCGCCGCCATCGTGTCCTTGTGCGGCATCTGGCCGACGTGATGCGTGCCGGGGATCACGCGCATGCAGCCGTTCTCGCGCCGGCTCGGCGTCAGCGCCACCCAGGCGGTGACGACGGTCGGCTCCGAGAGGCCCCAATAGGTGGCGTCCTGATGCCAGGAGACGAAGCCGGGATCGTGCGGCTTCTTGTCGAAATGGCCGATCGCCCACACCATGATGTCCGGCCCGATCACGTCCTCGACCGCATCGAGGATCTTGGGATGGCGCATCAGTTCGTCCAGCCAGCGCATCATCAGATAGGGCTTGATCTTGGCGCGGGCCCAGAGATTCTCGTGCTCCTGCTCCAGCGCTTCCATCCGATGCTTGAAATCGGCGGCTTCGGCCGCGCTGAAGGCCCGGATCGGGCAGACATAGCCCTCCGTCTGGTAATGCTCGACCTGCGCGTCGGACAGAATCCTGGCCATGGCGGAACTCTACTCTCCCGTTTCGTAGGCATGGGCGATCGCTTCGAGGCCGCGCTCGAAGCTCGCGCGATCGCGCGGCGCGCCGGTGCCGAAGCGAACGGCGTTCGGACGTGGCGCGTCGGACAAGGCATAGATGTCGCTGGGGCTGATCGTGACGCCGCGGGCCGCGACGGCGGCGACGAAATCCGTGCGGGATCGATCCTCGGGCAGCGTCAGCCACACATGCAGGCATTCGGGCATGGTCCGGAGGTCGGCACCGGCAAGACGCTCGGCGACGCGCCTCTGGCGTTCCCGCGTTTCCGCTCGAACGGCATCGAGGATCCGGCCGACGGCGCCCTCCTCGATCAGGATCGAGGCGACGGCGGCATTGATCGGCGCGCACATCCAGAAGGTCTCGCGCCCGCCCGGCCAGAACAGGTCGGCCGCGGCCATCGCGCTCGGGGCGACGACATAGGCGACCTTGAGCGCGGCCACCATGGCCTTGGCCGTGCCGAGGACATACCAGGAGATCTCCGGCGCGTAAGTCGAGAGCGGCGGCGGCAGGTTCTGCGGCAGCAGGCTGTAGATATCGTCCTCGATGATGGCAACGCCGTAGCGCCGGCAGATTTCGGCGACCTCCGCCCGCCGCCCCGGCCCCATGATCGCGGTGGTCGGATTGTGCAGGCTCGGCATCACATAGAGGGCGGCGGGGCGCCGGCTGCGGCATACGCCCTCGAAGGCGTCGGGAATGACGCCCTCCGCGTCGATCGGAACGGCGGCGAGGCCGATCCCGAGCGTCTCGGCGAGCCGGCCGATGGTCGGATAGGTCAGAGCCTCGATCGCCAGGGTTCCGCCCTGTCCGACGAGGCCGGCGAGCAGCATGACGAGAAGGCTCTGCGTGCCGTTGGCCACCACGACCCGGTCGGCCTCCGGCGCGACTGGAAGCCGCCGGGCGACAAAGGCCGCCCCGGCCGCGCGGTCGCGTTCGGAGCCCTTGAACTGATGGGCGCCGAACAGGTCGTTGGGAGAATGCTCCGCCAGCACCCGGGCGATCGCCGAGCGACAGGCCTCGTCGAAGACGTGGGGCGCTTTCGGCGGCAGGTTGCCGCTCATGTTGAGCGGCGCAGCGACGACCAGCCCTTCGGGATGGGCCGGGCGGACGTCGACGGTCTGCGCGGACGGAGCGTTCATCGGGCGCCTTCCTGGCGGAAAGGGTTCCTGGCGGAAAGGGATGGCCGAGGCGGATCGCCGCGCCGGCCGGCAGTCTTCGATCGGCCGTCAGGCGAGCTTGAGCAGCTTGCGGGTCTGCTCGGCCATGGCGGCAAGCGCCTGGTCCGGCCGGGTCCGGCGCCTGACGACCTCACGCATCGCCGCGGCCATCATGTCGGCGATCTCGACGGTGTTGTCGGCGGGAAAGGAGAACTGGTCGCTCGTGATCGCCAGGCGGTCGACGATCGCGCGGTGATAGGGATTGATCTGGAGATAGCGCTCGAGGAAGGCCGGGTCGTTCAGCGCCAGCATGTTGACGGGCATGTAGCCCGTGCGCCTGGCAAGGATCATCTGGCCTTCCGGGCCGGCGGCGAAGCGCATGAAGTCCCAGAGGGCCTTCTGCCGCGCCGCATCCCTGGTGAACATCATGAAGCCGTGACCGGCGCCGACGATCCATCCTGTCTGGCTCGGAATCGGAACCTGGCCGACCTGCAGCTCGAACCGGCCGGCGGCGGCCTTGGCGACGGAGGTGGTTCCGCTCGCCGAGCGGATATGGACTCCGGTGGTTCCGGCATTGAAGGCCTGGCGAGCCTGGTTGTACGTCATGTCGGCGGTGCTGGTCGCGCCCAGATCCCAGAGGACCTGCAGCGCCTGCCGCCCCTCGGGCCCGGCGAAGGCGATCCCGGTCTGCTCGGCGTTCATCATCCGTCCGCCGAAGCCGGCGAGGAGATTCTGGAACACCCACTCGTTGGTGGAGTCGTATTCGATATAGCCGCCATTGATCGAGCGATCGAGCGCCGCGACTTTCGTGCCGATCTCGACGATCTCCTGCCAGGTCGAAGGCAAGGTCGCAGCCGCGTACCCGGCGCGCCGCAGGAGATCCATGTTGTAATAGACGACCGGGATGGTCGTGCCGAAGGGCAGCGCAAGAACGCTGCCTTTCACCGAGACGGCCTCGATCATGGCGCGGGTGATCCCCAACGCCTGGAGCTCGGCACGGTCGCCGCCAAAGAGCGGGTCGAGCGGCTGCACGATGCCGCGCCGGGCGAGAAGCGGCGCATAGGTGAGGTACTGCCAGGTGCCGTCGGGAAGACCGCCGACGAGGCTGTCGCGGAGCGTCATCTGCAGCAGCGGGTCCCAGTTGTCGCCCCTGACGACATAGTCGACGGCGATATCCGGACGGATGGCGCTGAAGCGCGCCGCGAGGTCGCCCAGCATTGTCTCATAGCCGGCGTAGACGCTGATCCGGATGGTCGTGACGGCCGCGGCGGCGGCGATGCGCATCGGTGCGGCGAGCGCCCCGACGGCGCACGCGCTGCCGATCAGCAGGCTTCTGCGATCGATGGCCATGGGCGAAGGCTCCTTGCAATCATTTGACGGCGCCGCCTGTGAGGCCTTCGACGAACCATCGCTGCGCGGCGAGGAAGGCGACGACGAGCGGCAGGACGACGAGGGTGGATGCGGCCATGAGGGGACCGTAGTCGTTGCCGGCCTCCTCGTTCTTGAAGGCCATGATGCCCAGCGGCGGTGGCATGAGCGCCTCGTCGCGGACGGCGATCAGCGGCCAGAACAGGTCGTTCCAGTGGCTGACGACGGAGAAGATCGAGAAGGCGACGACGGCCGGCAGGGCCATCGGCACCATGATCTTCCAGACGATGGCGAGCTCGGAGAGGCCGTCGAGGCGGGCGGCGTGGACGATGTCGTCGGGGATCGACTTGAAGAACTGGCGGAACAGGAAGATGCCGAAGGGCGAGACGACGAAGGGGAAGACCAGCGCGGCATAGGTGTTGAGGATGCCGAGGCTGTAGCCGAGGATGAACAGCGGCAGCGACAGCACCTGGTGCGGCAGCAGCAGGCCGATCAGCACCAGGGCGAAGAGGGCGTCGCGGCCGCGGAATTCCAGCTTGGCGAGGGCATAGGCGCAGGGCGCGCAGACGAGGATCTGCAGGGCCAGGATGGCGGCGCAGACGATGACGCCGTTCAGCATGTAGGCGGGGAGCGGCGCCTCGGTGACGGCGCGGGAATAGTTCTCCACCGCATACCAGTGCTCGGGCAGGAGCGAGAAGGAGGCGCGGAAGATCTCGCCCGGCGGCTTCAGCGAGAGCGAGGCCATCCAGACGAACGGCACCAGGATGAGGGCGCCGGTGGTCAGCAGCGTCGCATGGCGGGCGATGGCGCCGGGGCCGGCGAGGCGGGAGGGGCGGCTCATTGGTAGTGCACCCGTCTGTCCATGACGCGGGCCTGGAGGAGCGTGAGCGCC